>JAODMY010000111.1 GCA_025465535.1 Glaciihabitans sp. | reverse complement strand
TCTTGCCGATGACCTCACGGCGGCGCTTGCCGCTCGACTCGAACCGCTGCGTCGGCAGATCGTCGCCCCGCAGCCGTAGCTGCTGCGGCCAGTTCGGCTAGCTCGGCTGGACCTGCACGGGCTCGGTATCCGGGATGGGACTCGAGTCGCGGCCGCGCAGATCCGGATGCCACCGGTGGAACGCGATCGCGACGAGCGCGCCAAGCGTCGCGAGAATCGTGCCGACGAGAAAACCGCCGAACGCGTGAAACTGGTCGATGTAGAAACCGGCGACGGCTGACCCCGCGGCCGCACCGATCAGCTGGCCAGTGCCGACCCATCCATAGGCCTCGGCGGTCTCGCTGAATCGCACGCTCGAGGCGACGATCGCGGAGATGACGCCGAGCGCCGGCGCGATGCCGAGTCCGGCGACGAGCAACACTCCCGACAGCCCCCAGAAGCTGGATGCGCCGGAGAGGACTCCCGCGACGACGGTTGCCAGGGCGATGCCGATGGCGACAAGCACCATCCGTCGGGCGAGCGCCCACGGACTGATCTGGATGTGACCGAGCGCGAGTCCGCCGGCCAACGATCCGAGCGACCAGATGGCGAGCACGATGCCGGCCTGGGGGCCGCCGTGTCCGAACACCGACACGACCGATGCCTCGGTCGCCGCGCAGCCGCCGATGAGCAGCATGCCGACGATGGTCGCCAGAATCACCGGGCGCTTGCGAAGCACGGCTCCGAGCGACCGACGGCTTCGCGGGATCCGCACCTTGCCGACCTCGGGCGAGAGTATGAACCACAAGCCGCCGACCAGCATCAGGACTCCGGGGATGATGACACCAATGACGGTGGAGACCTGGATGGAGACGAAGGTGATCACCACGGGGCCGGCGATCCAGATGATCTCCTGGGCGGAGGCATCCAGCGCGAATAGTCCGGTCAGCTGGTTGGACGTCACCATCTTGGGATAGATCGTCCGGACGGCGGGTTGCACGGGGGGAGTGCTCAGCCCGCCGACGAAGCCCACCAGCATGTAGAGGTAGAGCGGCATCAGAACGAACGCGATCGTGAAGACCGTTGTCGCGCAGACCAGGGTGGTCAGGATGAGCACGGGTCGCATTCCCCAGCGGCCCATCCAGCGGCTCGTCAGCGGACCAGCGATGGCCTGGCCGATACACGACGCGGCGAGCACGAGGCCGGCATCGCCGTACGAGTGAAGCACGAATTGCACCTGCAGGAGATAGGCGAGCGAGAGCATTCCGTTGGGGAGTCGAGCCACTAGCTGCGCGGTGATGATCCGGGCTATGCCGGGAGTTTTCAACAGGCTGCTGTAACTACTCACAAGAGCCCCAGTGTATCGGTCGGCATCGGCGCAAAATCGCAGTGAAAAGGCGGCAGAGTCCGGTGTCGGACGTCGCGCGTAGCCTGTGGAGAACTCGGCGAACTTATGCACAGCTGTGGACGACACGCCCACTATATCTAGTGGTTGACCGAGTGCAGGTGCCCCGATATATAGTGGTCAAGCCGCCCGGTCGGGGGCGACGGCAGTGGCAATATATTGGGGCAGTTCGGCGTTTAACCAACGTTGGGTGTGGTTGGTTGGCCGCGCGGATTCGCGGGGCGTAATAAGGAGTTTTTTCGTGGGAATAACAGTCGTCAAGCGCAATGGCCAGCGTGAGCCATATGACGCAAACAAGATCAACCTCGCGATCGAGCACGCGAGTGCCGGCCTCGACGAGAACATCACCTGGGTAACCCAGATCGCCTCGGAACTCGAGCTGACGCTGTTCGATGGGATCACCACCCAGCAACTGGATGAAGCTGTAATCCAGGTGGCGCTGCAGAATGTCAAAGATGACCCGGCGTTCGACGTCGTGGCAGCCCGCCTTCTGCTGAAGACCATCTACAAGCGCGTGCTCGGCGACTACGAGACCGAGGCGGAGCTCAAGCAGCTTCACGCGTCCCACTTCGCCGCGAACATCACGCGCGGAGTCGACGAGGGACTCCTCGACTCTCGGCTGACCGAACTCTTCGATTTGGAGACTCTGGCGCAGGCGCTCGAGCCGAGCCACGACGAACTGCTCAAGTACATCGGACTCGTCACACTCAACAACCGCTACGGCATCAAGGGCCGCAATGGCGACGCGCTCGAGGTTCCGCAATTCTTCTGGATGCGGATCTCCATGGGCCTCTCGCTCAACGAGGCAGACCCGACCGCCCACGCCATCACGTTCTACGAGAAGATGTCAAAGCTCGAGTACATCGCGGCCGGCTCGACCCTCGTCAACGCGGGCACCGTCTATCCACAGCTCGCCAACTGCTTCGTCATGGAGATGCAGGACGACATGGAGCACATCGCGAAGACGACTCGCGATGTCATGTGGCTGACCAAGGGGACCGGCGGAATCGGGCTTTCGGTCACGAAACTGCGTGCCCAGGGTTCGCCCATCCGCTCGAACAACACGACCTCGACCGGGCCGATCCCGTTCATGCACACGATCGACTCGATCCTTCGTGCGGTCAGCCGCGGTGGCAAGAAGTTCGGCGCCCTCTGCTTCTACATGGAGAACTGGCACCTCGACTTCCCCGAGTTCCTCGACCTTCGCCAGAACTCCGGCGACCCGTATCGCCGCACCCGCACCGCCAACACCGCGGTCTGGATCAGCGACGAGTTCATGAAGCGCGTCCAGAACGACGACGACTGGTACCTCTTCGACCCGCTCGAGGTGCAGGACCTCAACGAGCTCTACGGCAAGGCGTTCTCGGCTCGCTACAACGAGTACGTCGCCATGGCCGAGGCCGGCGAGATGCGCCTGTTCAAGAAGATCGGTGCTCGCGAGCAGTTCAAGTCGATCCTGATCTCGCTCCAGACCACCAGCCACCCCTGGCTGACCTGGAAAGACACGATCAACAACCGTGCGCTCAACAACAACACCGGCACGATCCACCTCTCGAACCTCTGCACCGAGATCACCCTTCCGCAGGACGAGGACAACGTCTCGGTCTGCAACCTCGTCTCGATCAACCTGTCCCAGCACCTGCTCGACTCCGAGGCTGCCGGACTGAAGGTGGACTTTGGCAAGATCGAGGCCAGCGCGCGTCTCGCGGTTCGCCAGCTCGACAACCTCATCGACATCACCCGCTCCTCCGTCAAGGAGGCGGACTTCTCCAACCAGCAGAACCGCGCCGTTGGACTCGGGGTCATGGGATTCACCGACATCATCGAGAAGCTCGGCTTCAGCTACGAGAGCGAAGCGTCCTACGACCTGATGGACGAGATCATGGAGCACGTCTCCTACGCGGCCATCGACGAGAGCGCGAACCTCGCGCAGGAGCGTGGCTCCTACCCGAACTTCGAGGGCTCCGGATGGTCGAAGGGCATGGTTCCCTTCGATACCATCGCGGTGACCGAGGCCGACCGCGGTATCGAGATCAAGGTCAACCGCACGACAAGGCTCGATTGGGACGCCCTGCGAGCCAAGGTCAAGGGCGGCATGCGCAACGCGACGCTCATGGCCATCGCGCCGACGGCATCCATTGGTCTTGTCGCGGGAACGACGCCGGGCTTCGACCCGCAGTTCGCGCAGATCTTCAGCCGCGCGACCTCGAATGGCAAGTTCCTCGAGGTGAACCGCAACCTGGTGAACGACCTGCAGAAGCTCGGCATCTGGGAGTCGACCAAGGAGACGATCCTGCGCAGCCAAGGCGACATCCAGAACATCGAGGCGATTCCGGATTCGGTCAAGGCCACGTACAAGACCAGCTTCCAGCTCTCGCCGTACGCGTTCCTCGAGGTTGCCGCTCGCGCCCAGAAGTGGATCGACCAGGCCATCAGCCGCAACATGTACCTCGAGACGCGTGACCTCGGCGACATGATGGACATCTACTTCGCCGCCTGGGAGCGGGGCGTCAAGACGACCTACTACCTGCACATGAAGCCACGGCACTCTGCGGAGCAGTCCACCGTCAAGGTCAACAAGTCCGAGGACCTGACCGGCACCCAGTCTGTCTCTGCTGCTGTTTCTGCTTCTGATGCGCCGGTGGCGGCCACGACTCCCGCCGCACCCGCTCGTCGCGGCTTCGGCGGACTCGCACCGAAGGCGGAAGCATGAACCCCCTAGATAACACCACCGAATATGAAGTCCCGGTCGATCCAATGGACGACCTTCAATGTGAAAGCTGCCAGTAACTAATCATGGGAATCCTCGGAACAGGCCTGCAGGAGGGCCTCCTGCTCAAGCCAATCAAGTACCAATGGGCGATGGATCTCTACGACCAGGCCGTCGCAAACACCTGGTTCCCGAACGAGATCCAGCTCGGCGAAGACATTGCCGACTTCAAAAAGATGACGGATGAAGAGCGTCACGCCGTCACCTTCCTGATGAGTTACTTCAACCCGAACGAGCTGCTCGTCAACAAGGCGCTCGCGTTTGGGGTCTACCCGTACATCAGTGCGGCGGAGTGCAGCCTGTACCTCGCCAAGCAGATGTGGGAAGAAGCGAACCACTGCATGAGCTTCGAGTATGTGCTCGAGACCTTCCCGATCGATCGCGATGCTGCGTACAACGCGCACGTCGACATCCCCTCGATGGCTCGCAAGGAAGAGTTCGAGATGAAGTACATCCGTCGGATGACGGAGCAGACTCTCGATATCACGACGACCGAGGGCAAGAAGGATTTCGTGCGCAACCTGGTTGCGTACAACGTCATCCTCGAGGGCGTCTGGTTCTACTCGGGCTTCATGGTTGCGCTCTCCTTCCGCCAACGCAACCTGCTGCGCAACTTCGGTTCGCTCATGGACTGGGTCGTTCGCGACGAGTCGCTGCACCTCAAGTTCGGCATCAACCTGATCCTGACCGTGCTCGAGGAGAACCCGGACCTCCAGACAGAGGAGTTCGCCACCGAGATCAAGCAGATGGTGTTGGACGCCGTTGAGATGGAAGAGGAGTACAACCGCGACCTGCTGCCCGGCGGCATCCTTGGACTGAACGCCAACTACATCAACCAGTACGTGAAGTACCTGGCCGACCGCAGGCTCGAAGAACTCGGCTTCGAAGCCGAGTACAACGTGTCGAACCCGGCGAAATGGATGGCCGCGGCAAACGACACCCTCCAGCTCGTGAACTTCTTCGAGTCGACGAACACGTCGTACGAGTCGAACGCGTCGGCGACGTCGGGCGCGAAGCGGGAGTAGTTGGCGGCGCCTGCCCGCAGCCGGCCGTATTGCCGGCGCAGCGCCGCGCCGCGCCGCCGTGACGTTGCGCCGCCGCGACGTTGCGCCGGTCTGTCATTGGTGCGCCCGCTCTGGCGGGCGCACCAATAACAGACCAGCGCAGCGTACGAAGTGCCCAATGGGGTCCTCGGCGATCCCCTGCGGGTGATTCTCGTCGTCGGTTTTCTGAAAACGAAGGAGATCCGTTCGATTCGGGTCACGAACGTGCCGTTGGGGACGCTTTTGAGCAGTAACTCCTTCGTTTTCGGAGGGGTCAGGGTCAGGGAGGGGCTCGGAGGGGTCAGGGTCGGGGAGGAGT
>JAODMY010000096.1 GCA_025465535.1 Glaciihabitans sp. | reverse complement strand
CGAGAGGGAAACGCCCGGTTACATTCCGAACCCGGAAGCTAAGACTCTCTGCGCCGATGGTACTGCAAGGGGGACCTTGTGGGAGAGTAGGACACCGCCGGACTTCAATTGTGAAATGGCCACCCAGGATTCTGGGTGGCCATTTCGCGTTAAGCCACAAAACCCTGATTCAGCCATCTCCTGGCGGGCGGTGTGCTGGATCAATCTGCCCAGCAAGTTGAGAGCCAGCTCCAAGTTCTTCGCCCACCGTGACGTGGTTGGATGATGAACGTGAATGATCTGGCGCGTGGGTTGCCGCTGGCCGCGCAGCAACGCGTCGAACGCCAGAGGTTGAGCGGGGTCAGTTCGTCGCTGTTTTCGGCGCCGGCGGCCGCGGCGGCACAGAGTGCCGGACTTGTGCCCGTTGGTGAGGTTTTTGGCTGCCTTGTCATGACGATGGGCTGGGCAGGCACCGGATGCAGCTGGGGCTACTCCGGCGGCTTCGGAGGCGGTCTCAATGGTTCGTTCATCTCGGCCACCTCACCGGTGACCACCTCCGGCCAGGGCAGCAGGTACGGAGGCTTCACGCCCTACGTCAAGGCCTTCGAGTCCGGCTGGAACGGCGCGATCGCGAGGATGCTCGCTGAAGCCAGGGCACTCGGTGCCCACGGCGTCATCGGCGTGAGAATCGAGCGAACTCGACTCGAGAACCAGACGTGGGAGTTCACGGCCCTCGGAACTGCGGTGCGTTCTATGGACCCGATCCTCGTTCCCCCTCCGGCCCTCGCCGGCCAGGTGTGGAGCACCAATCTCAGCGCCGAAGACACGGCATCCGCCATCCTGTCGGGCTTCCTCCCGCATGAGATTGTGCTCGGGCTTTCCGTGTCGACGAAACACGAGGACTGGCAGCTTGCGCAGCAGCGCAACGGCTGGGACAACCAAGAGGTCGAGGGCATGTCCGAATTGATCCGTGCCGCTCGAAATGAGGCGAGGTCGCGGGTTGAGGACCACGCGACTCACGTCGGCGGCGCAGAACTCGTGGTCACGCAGATGGACCTCTACGAGTTCGAGACGCAGTGTGGACAGGACGGACGGGACTTCCACGCCGAAGCATCCGTCATCGGAACGACGCTCGTTCCCGTGCCGCGGTTCCGCGGTCGCCCGGAGTCGTCGCGCGTCCTCACCGTTATTCCGTTGAAGGACCTGTGAACCGAACGTGATTTCTCGCACCAGTTTTACCAACACGATTCCCGAAAGGAATTCTCTTGTCTGACCCGTTCTCCGGCGTGACCCTGCCACAGGATGCTCGTGATCGGCTCGCCGATGGCCGAAAGCACCTCTTCACCTCCGACCTCTCGGTCAACGAGTTCCTGCTGGTGCGTCAGGCGGGATTTCGACCGGTCGGACTTGTTCTGGGATCGAGCGTGTACCACGTGGGCATCCAGGCGCGGAAATGGAGCCAGAACATGGAGCTGGACAAGCTCAGTCAGGCCATGTACCACGCACGTGAACTCGCGATGACGCGAATGGAGGCCGAAGCGGACGTCCTCGGTGCGGACGGTGTCGTCGGTGTTCGACTCGAAATCGAGTTCAAGGAGTATGGCAACGACCTCGCCGAATTCGTCGCGGTCGGCACGGCCGTCGTCGCGGAGGAGAAGCCCGAGAACGGCACGTGGCGAAACAACAAGGGCCTTCCATTCACCTCCGACCTTTCCGGCCAGGACTTTTGGACCCTCATCCAGTCCGGCTACCTGCCGCAGGGGCTGGTGATGGGCACGTGTGTCTACCACATCGCCCATCAGGGCATGTTGGCATCGCTCAGCAACATCGGGGCGAACGCTGAGATCCCCCAGTTCACCGAGGCGCTCTATGACGCCCGCGAGCTCGCGATGGGCAGGATGCAGGCGGAGGCCGAGGCGCTGAACGCCGAGGGAATCGTCGGTGTGCAGCTACTGTCGCTTCCGCACCGCTGGGGTGGCCACACCACTGAGTTCTTCGCGATCGGTACCGCCGTGCGGCCGCTGCGCGAAGATCACGTCATCGCCACGCCGAGTCTCGTTCTGCCGCTCACCGACGGCGGGCGTTGATGGCCGAAGCCCAAGCGGTGGATGCCGACCCGCAGTCGTTTCTGAATGGTCTGCTCGACAGTGTGGATCGAGCACTGCCCGCCGCGATTTCCGGTGGTGTGCTCACGGTCGAACGGAGCCGTTCCCTCGGCGACCGCCTTGCGGGACGGCCGGGTGAAATCACCGAGGTTCGGCTCGTGGGCGCGAGCGAGACCATGGTCCTCGGGTACAAACCGGGGCCGCGGTGGACGGCGGAAATTGCCCGGGTCTCCGGAGGCGTCATCATTTCGCGACGCACCCTGGCTCTCGGGGAGTGGCTGACGGCTTTCGCCGGTCGGATCGCCGCCATTGCGGCGGACGCAGCGGGGGACGCGGCTGCTTCCTCTCGCGCTCTCCAGGCGCTCGGCATCCAGCCGGCCGCGGCCGACATCCACGTGGGCGAAGCCACAATCGAGAACGACCTTCGGGCGCTGGGTGCACGGTTGGATCAGCGCGTTCCGGCGGAGGCGGCGGCAGCAGTCAGGCGGATCGGCGAGCTGTTGGTCGACACCCTGACCCGAGTCGTCGGCAGCGGTGAGTCGGAAATCATTGTCCGGCGGACCGCGACGGCATACCTTCCGGACACGCTCCGCGCGTATCTCTCACTGCCCGCCGACTGGGCGGCCGGCCATGTCTTTCCCGATGGCACGACACCGGCCCAGGCCCTCATCGTCCAGCTGTCAGCGCTCGAATCTGCGGCAGGCAGGATGCGTGACTCCGCGGTGGAACAGGATGCCTCGGCCCTCCTCGTGAACGGTCGCTTCCTCTCCGACCGGTTCGCGACCTCGAGCCTCGACCTGTCCTGAGCTCTCAGCGTTCAACCGCGCAGTGCTCAGTCAGTGCCTGCGTGTGAGCGATCGAGGTAGCTCTTCGACCGCGCGACCTGCTGCTCGAGTGCGCCGACGGTCACGGCCATGTTCTCGACGGCCTTCGCGCGGTAGCCGTCGATCGCATCCATGGTTGCGAACACGTTGTCAAACGCGTGCTGGAGCGTTTCGACGCTGACGCCCGACGTCGAGGCCTGCTCGTGGATCATGCCCGTCTGCTGCTTGAGGAGTTCGCTGGTGCGCTCGATCATCGAGTTCGTTGCCTCGTTGAGTGCGCCGATCTGGTCGAGTACGAGCCGCTGGTTGGCGAGCGCCTGCGCCACGATGATGGCGGTCCGAAGCGCAGCGACCGTTGTAGTTCGTGCGCGCTCGACGCCCTTGATCAGCTCGAGGTTATTTTTGCGAATCATGTCGAGGGCGAGGTAGCCCTGAACGGAGACGGCGATCTGCGTTGTCAGGTCCTGGCGCCGCTGTCGGATGGGAAACAGCGCGTCGGCCGTGAGTGCGTCGGCCAGGCGGGGGTCGGTCGCGCGCACCGTCTCGGCGCGGGCAGTGGTCGCGGCATCGAGCGCGGCCGAGAGTGTCGCGTACTCGCCCAGTTTGCCCATGGTCGTCCACAGGTTCGCACGCTCCTGCTCGATGGACGCGTTGTCTTTCAGCAGCTCATCCTGACCCGAAACGAGCGCGCCGATGATCGCGTCAAGTTGCTTCTGCGCGGGCTCATAGCGCTCGAAGTAGTGCATGAGCTTGCTTCCGCCGGGGAGCATGCCGAGGATCTTCTTCGCGCCGGTCAGGTCGGCGCGCGCGGGGTCGAGGTCGGTAATCGTCGCGCGAAGATCCTGCAGCGTGCGGGCGACCTTCGCCTGCGGATCGGCGGGAGTGCCACGACCACGGGCGGCGGCCAGGGATGAAGAGGGGCGGTCGAGCATCCGGTTCGAGACCTCGGCGGATGAGCGGATCTCCTGCTCGCCCATGCGAGTGATGTCATCGATCTTGCGGGAAAATTCGGGGCTGCCTGGCTCCTGGCTTGCGAGATCGGCGACGAAGGAATCGGCCTTGGCCTGCAACTCCGTGCGCTTGTCCGGGTCGAGCGCGACCATGCCGACCGCCTGGTCGCCTCCCAACTCGGGCACGGCAGCGGGAGGGGTCAGAACGATCTCGGTGCTCGCGACCGTTTCGGGCGGCGTCAGGGGCTCATTCAGGTCGAGTTCAGACATCCATTTTCCTTTCGGCGCGCTTTGCGTACCCCAGTTAACCGTAGAACGCCAGCGTTCCGCCCTGCGTCAGCCCCCAACTGCCTGAGGGCATTGCAGGGCGGATGATCGCCAGAGCTCGGTGGGGCAGACTAGTCACATGGCCGAATTCACGCCCGAACAGATCCAATTCGCAGTTGACCTCCCGGCGGAACAGGAGCTCGGCGTCTTTGCCGATTTTGCGAGTGTGTGGCACACGCCGACCACGTTCGTGATCGATTTTCTCGCGGTGAAGGGGCCGCAGCACCCGTCGGTCGATCCGAATACCGGAGCGCTGCATCCGGAGTCGCCGGTGTTGGATGCCCGCGTTGGCGCGCGAGTGCGGATCCCTTCTGAGCAGATCTTCCCGCTCATCCAGGCGCTCCAGGCGCAGGGCAACCAGTGGCTGGCCGAGTCCGGCCGCGAGGAGCCGCCCGCGGACTGGACCAACGCGCTGTGACCGCACTGACTGCGGCGGTACCGTGATCACCAAACGGGAAGCCGCGCTACGCCTCGATATCTCGCTGGAGATGGCGACGCGGCACGGCCTCCCGAGCCGGATGTCCGATGCGGAATTCGCGGAGCTCGACACTAATCCCCCGCCTTGGCTCGCACAGTCGCGAGCGAATCGCACGGGTAAGCGTCCGGTCTGGGTGACGCTGACCTGTGATGTCTGCGGCTACACGGAGGACGCCCGCCCCAAGAAGTGGTGGCCGGAGTTCAGCTACCTCAGCTGCGATTTCCACGGCGCCGATGAACTCCCCGAACCGGCGCCGGGGTTGTCCCGCAGCGAGGTCGACGGCATCGGCAGCCGCTTCATCGGAATGGTCGACGCGAGGGCCTAGGCCTCTCGACGCCGAGCCACAATCGCGTCTGCCCCCGGCAGATGCGTCTGCCCCCGTACGTACGGGGGCAGACGCATCACACGGGGGCAGACGCGGCTTGTGGGAGTTCGGCCCTAGGCCGAAGCGACGTCGATCAGGACCTTGCCGACGGCGCTGTCTTCGACGGCCTTGTGCGCATCTCCGGTGCGTTCGAGCGGGAAGCGCATGAGCGGAAGACCGTTCTCCTCTCCGACGTTCAGCGCGCCATCCCTGATCGCGGCGCTGACGGCATGCACGGCCGCGTGCTTCTGCTCGGGCCTGGTCGTGTAGGTCATGATGCCCTGGATGCGGACGTTCTTCATCATGATCGCCCGCTCCGGGAAGGCGAGCTTCTCGCTGCCGCTGCCGGCGTAGATCGCGATGGTTCCGCCCATCGCGATGACCTCAAGGTCGATGTCGATGTTCACGTTCGGGTTCACCTCGACGATGACGGCGACTCCCGCCGCGTCGATGTCACGAATGCGCGCGACGACATCCTCTGTCGTGTAGTTGATGACGTGCTGGGCTCCGGCACGAGTGGCAAGCTCGGCCTTGGCATCGCTGCTCACGGTCGTGATGACGGTTGCTCCTGACCAGATTGCGAGCTGGATGGCGGCGTGGCCGACCGCGCCCGCGCCGCCCGCGACGAGGATCGTCGTACCGGCAAGCGTGCCAGGCCCGAGTTCGTCCGGGCCGCCCTCACGAGCAGTCAGGGCGCGGTGGGCGGTGAGCGCCGGGATGCCGACGGACGCGCCGATGTCGAAGCTCGCCCCGGCCGGAAGCTTGACGACCTGTCGCGCGGGGATGTTCGTCAGCTCCTGCGCGGTACCTTCGGTGCGCTTGAACGCGGCGTCCCAAATCCAAACGCGATCACCGGGCGTGACGTGGGTCACATTGGCGCCGACGACATCCACGATCCCGGCGCCGTCCTGGTTCGGGACCTGCGGGGCGGGAAGGGTTGCGCCATCCCCCGATCCCGTGCGGGCCTTCCAGTCGGTCGGATTGACTCCCGAGACGATGACTCGAACCCGCACCTCATCGGGTCCGGGTTCGGCCGCCTCACGCTCGATGAGCTTAAAAACTTCAGGGGCGCCGGTCTGCGTGTAAACGATGGACTTCATGCTTCCATCTAACGCCCCGGCGCCCCTGGTTTCTTCCCTCATGCCGAGGGAAGGGGTGAACTAGTTGGTGGCAGCGCCTCCGCCGGCGCCTCCGCCAGCGCCCGGACGGAATCCGGTTCCGGTCGCGCCCTCGGTGATCCTCGTTGCGGCAACGCTCGAGCCCGACGTCGTGCCGATGACGGTGACCGTTTCGCCCGCCTTCAGCGCGGACACGGTTGACGTTGCGGTCTTCGACACTGTGGTCTTGCTGGTGGTTGTCACGGTCACTGTCGTGCCGTTGGTCTCCTTGACAACGAGCTTGCCGCCGGAGTTGGAGACGACCGTGCCCGCGGTGAATCCGCCGCCGGCGCCACCCGCACCCCCGGCGAATCCGCCGCCCGCGCCGCCGCCCTGAGCGCCCGGTGTCGCTCCGGTGCCGGCTGCTCCTCCTTCTGCGCCGCGGAATCCGCCAGCCCCGAATCCGGCGGGTGCAGCGGCGCTGGCCGTGTTGTGCCCGATGAGCACGCCCCCGAAGATTCCGATTCCGAGTGCGACGACGAGCGCGAGAATGGGCGTGACGATCCGTGACGCACCCTTCTTGTTCGCCGGTGGTGTTGTCCCTGTTGGTGCCTGGTTGCTCATGAAGTGTTTCCTTTGCTGTTGGTTATCAGGTCCTTACCGGACCGGGTGTTGGTTACTAAATGGAGCGCAACGCCTGGATCGGACGCATGTTCGCTGCCCGCCCCGCCGGGTACACACCGAAGAAGACTCCGATCGCGACCGAAACTCCGAGCGCGAGCGGTATCGAGTAACCGATGATGACCGGTTGCGTTCCGTAGATCTTGAACTGCGCTCCGAAGAGTGCGACCAGGACCCCGATGATGCCACCGACGAGTGTCAGCGTCGCGGCTTCGGTGAGGAACTGCCCGAGGATCGCGCCCCGCGTGGCACCGAGAGCCTTGCGGATACCGATCTCGCGCGTTCGTTCGGTGACGGTCACGAGCATGACGTTCGTGACTCCGATCCCGCCGACCAGGAGACTGATGCCGGCGACGACGGCAAGCAGAACGGTGAAGCTGTTCGCGCTCGCCTCCTGCGTCGAGAGCAGCGTGCTCTGGTTCGTGATCGTGTACGGGACTTCCGCTGTCGCAGTGGCGTTTCCGGCTGCGGCCTCCGTCGCAACAGTCGTGCTCACTCCGAGCAGCTGATCCAGTTCGACAGTCGCCTCACCCTGCGCGGCGGTGACGCCAGCCGAGGTCTTCGACTGGACGAGCATGGAGCTGAGGGCCCCGAACCCGGTGTACGAGCGTTGCACGCGAGTGACCGGTGCGACCACCACGGAGTTCGGGTCGGTGAAGCCTGTGCTCGACTGCACGGCGAGAACGCCGACAATGGTGAACGGCTGGCCGTCCACCGAGATCGACTGTCCGAGCGCGGATCCGGTTGGGAAGAGCTCCGTCGCTGTCGTCGAGCCGATCACGGCAACTTTGGCCGCGCTCGTCACATCCGCCGATGTGAATGCGGAACCGCTGGCCATCGTGACCGTCGCGACCTTGAAGTAGTCCGCGTTCGTGCCGATGATCGAGACACTGTCCTCGGACGCAGTCGAGGAGGAGACCGTCAGCGAGGTCGTCGCCTCCGGTACCACCTTGCCCACGTGGCCGAGCTTCGCCGCCGCCAGTTGATTGGCGACGTTGAGGGTGATCTGACTCGATTCGGTTCCCGGCTGGCCGTTCGCACGGACCGTCAGGGTGTTCGTCCCAAGCGAGGTGATCGCGTTCTGGATCGTCTGCGCCGAGCCGTTGCCAACCGCCATCAGCAGGATGACGGATGCGACGCCGATGAGCACGCCGAGCAGCGTCAGGACAGACCGCAGCTTGTTGGCTGTCACTCCGCGAAAAGCGGAGAGCATGATGTCGCCGAACTTCATCGCAGCACCGCCTTGTTCGCATGCGCGTTCAGTCGGTCGCTTGAGATGAGGCCGTCGCTGATGGCGAGCACGCGATGCGCCCGATCCGCGACTTCTTCCTCGTGGGTGATGATCACAATGGTCCTGCCTTCTGCTGCGAGCTGGTCGAAGATGGCGAGGATTTCGTAGGTCGATTCGGAGTCGAGGTTTCCGGTCGGCTCGTCCGCGAGGATCAGCGTGGGATTGGTAACGAGCGCACGTGCGATTGCCACGCGCTGCTGCTGGCCGCCGGAGAGTTCCACCGGCAGGTGGTCGGCTCGATAGGCGAGTCCGACCAGGGTTAGGGCCTCCAGTGCTCGTCGTCGGCGTTCAGCCTTCTTGACGCCGGCATACGCGAGCGGTAGCTCGACGTTGGCCTGCGCGGTCATCTTGCTGACGAGGTTGAACGACTGGAAGATGAAGCCGATCTCGCGATTTCGCACGCGAGCCAGCTGGGACTCATCCATGTCGCTCACGTCGTTGCCCGCCAGCAGGTAGACGCCGGAGGAGGCGACATCCAGGCAGCCGAGCAGGTTCATGAGCGTCGACTTGCCGGAACCCGAGGGCCCCATGATGGCGATGTAGTCCCCGGGGGCGACGCTCAGGTCGATTCCACGCAGTGCGTGGACCTCGGCGTCGCCCGTTCCGTAGCGCTGGTGGATGTCGATCAGTTCGAGGACGCCGTTCCGTTCGCGTGCGCCCGTATCGGTGTCGTTGACGGAAGTCACTACGTCAGCCGTAGTCACTTTAGTTTCCGCCTCGTGCGCCGCCGCCGCCGGCGAAACCGCCGCCGCCGCCCGCGAATCCGCCGCCGGCACCGCCGGCGCCGCCGGCACCACCCGCTCCGCCGCCGAATCCAGTGCGCCCGGTTGTAGCGCCGCCCGTTGTTCCGGTGGTGGTGGTCGGTGCGGTCGAAACGGTTCCGATGACGATGGTCTCGCCATTCGTGAGACCAGAGGTGATCTCGGTGCCGTTGTCCCCGACGATTCCGGTCTTGACCGTCACGCTGGTTGTCTTTCCGTTCTTGACGACCTTGACAGTGCTCGTACCGTTAGCCGTGGTGATTGCTGCCGCCGGTACGTAGAGCGCGGAGGCCGCCGAAGCTTCCGTGGTGATGGCCACGTTCGCGGTCTGGCCGAGGCGGAGTCCGGCTGGCGGATCCGTAAGCGTGATCGTCGTCGCGTATGTCACGATCGAGTTGCTCGAGGTTCCGGTCGGCGCGATCGCCGTGACCTTCGCGCTCGAGGTGGTACCGGTCGCCAGCGCGGGGAAGGTAACGGTGGCCGCCTGGCCAACCTTTACATTTGCGATGTCGGCTTCGGCAATTGCGGCGGAGACGGTGTACTGGGACACGTCGTCAATCGTCATGAACGATGACGATGAGGACGACGACGACGATGATGTGGTCGATGTCGTCGAGGATGCGCCTCCGGTCGATGACGCGCCCGTTCCCGTTGAAGCCGCACCCGATGAAGTGCTCGATCCGGCCGAGGTCGACCCGCCCACCGAGCCGTTGATCGCGACGACGACGCCGGCGATAGGCGACTTCAGTGTGGCGTTCGCGAGGTTCTCCTGGGCTGTCGTCAGCGCGGCCTTTGCCTGGTCGACGGAATCGAGCTGGGAGTTAACAGCCTGCTGCGCTGAGCTGACACTCGAGGTTCCCCCGCTCTGCGACGAGCTCGAACTCGACGTCGAGTTCGCGGCCGTTTCGGCGCTATCGAGCGAGGTGTAGGAATACGACAGGTCCTCTTCTGCCCGCGTCAGCGCTGTAGTGGCATCGCTGACGGCGGTCTGGAGGTCACTCGTACTGAGAGTGCCGAGTACCTGCCCCTTCTTGACCGTGGCCCCGAGCGATACATCTATCGCCTTGATCGTCCCCGAAGTCGCAAACGAAGCGTTAGCAGTATTGACGGGGTCGATCGATCCAGCGGCAGTGATGCTTGTACTCACGACCCCCTGCTGGACAGTGCCAGTGAGTTGGGTCGTCGCGGAAGCAGTCTTGCTGGCGAACGGGTTGAAAACAAGAAGGACGGCGACGGCGATTACGACGATGACTGCGATCAACACCGTGTTAATCACCACAGGGCGGGAGAATTTCATGTGGGCATAGTGCCCGAGGTTTCTATGAAGCTCATATGTAGCGGCTGCGGGATAGGCTCGAACCGGAAGCGAGGCCGCAACCATGAATGACGAGACCCAGTCAGATATTGACCCGCGGTTCGATCCGGCATTTCAGCGCGGGTTCGATCCCGCGACGCCTGTCAGGGAACACGAGCCGGCTCCTCTCCCCCGGGTCGCGGTGCGGACTGTCCCGGTGACCACCCCCGATCCGGTTGTTCCGGCGGCTCACGAGCCTCCACCGGCGACCCTGGATGCCGAAGATACAGCCGATGTGTCGCTCGATTCCTACCCCGGCCGCAATCCATACCTGTTGATTCTCGGAGTGGTCGCTGTCATCCTCGTGGCAGTCGGCGTCTGGCTGTTCGTGCAGTCGGGTGCGCAGTTCAACAGCCGGGAGGTGCGTTCGCAGGGCGACTATATGTCGCTCGATGCAACGATCCACATGGCGCCGTTCATCTCACTCCTGGGAGCGGCGACCGCGATCGGCGTCGTGTTCGTTTTCGCGGTGAAGTGGCGGCGCCGCAAGTAGCGGCAAGCGTTCCGGCGAGCTGGCAGCTCCGTGGCTGGCGTTTCAGCGGGCGGATCTGCGCCAGACGAGCTTGAGTCCAGACCAGTCTTCATTGATCGCGGCCACCTTCACGTCGACCAGCGATCGGGCGAGAGCCGCTTCCCGCACGGCGTTCTCGGTGATGTCGCTCTGGTGCCCGCCGGCCCGCCGCGGCCAGGCGATCCAGAGCGCGCCAGCCGGGAAGATCGCCCGCTCGTAGCGATGCAGGATCGTGGGGATGTCGGCGGCGGCGTGAACGAAGGCGACAACGACGTCGGCGGGGGATCCGGCCGGGACTTCGGCAGCGGCATCCGGTGATTCCTCAAAACTGAAACCGGCGGGGGCGTCGACGACCGACCAGCTCGCGCCGGGGAGAATTCCGAGCTTCGTCAACTGCGCGGTCATGCTGCCGTTCTCACGGTCGGGCGCTCACAGCTGGCACACCGGGCAGAAGTAGGTGTCGCGCTCGCTGAGTTCGGTCTCGCCGAGTGACCCGCGCAGAATGGGCGTCCCGCAGCGGAGGCATGGCAGGTGTTCGCGACGGTTCACGTAGCTCGTCTTGCCGCGTCTGAGGTCGCCGGTCGTGGTGCGCAGGGCCCGGTCACGGTTGGCGAAGATCAGGCGGTGTGCCAGCGCGATGAGGCCTGCGGCGTCCGGCACATCCCGAACCGGCCTGGTCGGCAGCAGCCCGCGCAGGAACAGCAGCTCGTTGCGGTACACGTTCCCGAGCCCGGCGATCACGCGCTGGTCGAGGAGGGCCAGGCCGATCGGCCGATCGGGATCCGCGGTCAGGTTGCGAAGCGCGAGGTCGCCCAGCCGGGGATCGCGGTCCCAGTCGGGCGACAGGATGTCCGGGCCGAGATACCCGACCAGCTCGTGCTCCCTCTCCCGCGGGACGACCTCAAGCTCACCCAACTGGAAGCCGACCGTCGTCACGCCTGGCACCCCGAGGATCGCGCGCGCCTGCCACGCCGGACGCCGCCAGCGCGCACCGCCGATGTAGATGTGCCACGACCCCTCCATCTTGAGGTGGCTGTGAATCGTGAACTCGCCGATCCGATGGAGCAGGTGCTTGCCGACGCTCACCACGCTTTCGACCCGCTGACCGGTGAGATCAACCGTCGAAAACGCCGGAACCCGAATGTCGCAGTGGTCGAGAACCTGCCCGGTGAGCACTTCGCTCAGCGCCCGCGCCGAGCGGTAGACGGTGTCGCCCTCAGGCATGATCGCCCGCCCTTGCGACCCTGGATTGCGACATGCAACCAGCTTCCCAGAGTTGGCCGAACACCGGGAAGGAACCTCAGGATCTCCTCCAATCGCTGGACTTTGGTGGCCAAAGTGTGTTTAGCCTGTAAGTGAACCATCTGGTTTCGACCTTGCCGCCCCGTGCATCCTGCGCCGGGATTCAGGCAAGTCGGAGCCTCATCGTTGCCGATGAACAGGGGTTACCCCTCTCCCGCAGTGATATCGACGATGTCGCTGCTAAACGCCATCACCGTGGCCGCGATTATTTCGTGCCCGGCAAGGAAAAGGAGAACAACACCGCATGGCTACAACCTGGAAAGACAAGCCCTACCGTGGGCCGAGACGCACGGAGGCGACGCCGCTTGCTCGGCGAATCGAAAACTCGGCGGCCCAATCGCCGACCCTCCTCCTCTTCGTCGTCATCGCCTCGCTCGGCGTCCTCACCTACACCGGGTTTCTCCTGAACCCTGCGAACCGTGGCGACTGGCTCCCATATTCGTTGGTGATCACTGCGGAACTCGTGCTGGTGGTCCAGGCGTTGGTTTCGATGTGGACGATCCTCTGCGGAGGGCAGGATCCGCGCAGCTTCGCGTTTCATCACTCGCAGGAGCGACTCTTCGATGCCGTTGCCATTGAACGGGCCGGGGCCGGATCCCGTCCGCAGGAGTGGCCGATCTTCCTCACCGAAAAGGAAATCGACGTCGACGTCTTCATCACGGTCTATGGCGAACCACTCGAGAAGATCGAGCGCACCGCGCGCGCCGCGATGGCCATGCGCGGCAAGCACATCACCTGGATCCTGGATGACGGACAATCGGACGCCGTGCAGGATCTCGCCGGTGACCTCGGCGTGCGCTACATCCGTCGGCTCAGCAACCACGGCGCAAAGGCCGGCAATATCAACAACGCGCTCGGGATTGCCAGCGGTGCCTACTTCGCCATCTTTGACGCCGACTTCGTCCCCGACGAGGACTTCCTGTACGAGACGGTTCCCTTCTTTGTCGATGACAACGTCGCGTTCGTCCAGACACCCCAGGCGTACGGCAACATGCACCATCTGGTCTCGCGCGGGGCTGGCTTCATGCAGTCCGTGTTCTATCGGTTCATCCAGCCGGGGCGCAATCGCTTCAACGCGGCCTTCTGTGTCGGCACGAACGTCATCTTCCGCCGGACGGCGATCGAGGACGTTGGCGGCATGTGCACCGATTCCAAGTCGGAGGATGTGTGGACGTCGCTCCGCCTGCACGAGCGCGGATGGCGGTCGATCTACATCGCGATCACTCTCGCGGTGGGGGATGCCCCCGAGACGATCGAGGACTACACGAAGCAGCAGCTCCGGTGGGCCTCGGGTGGATTCGAAATCCTGATGCAGCGCAACCCGCTCAGCCCGCGCACGAAGCTATCGATCGACCAGCGCGTGCAGTACTTCGTGACCGCGACTCACTACCTGGTCGGGATTACACCCCTGCTTCTGATTCTGGTGCCGCCGCTCGAGATCTACTTCGACCTCCGACCGGTCAACCTCACGGTCACCTGGGTGACCTGGCTGGTCTTCTACCTCGGTTTCTACGGCCTGCAGATCCTGCTCGCGTTCCACACGATGGGCTCGTTCCGCCTTGAGACTCTCGTGATGGCGTCGGTGTCTTTCCCGATCTACCTTCGGGCATTCATCAACGTGTTTGCGGGGAAGGAGCAGAAGTGGCACGTCACCGGATCATCCGGAAAACGTGTCTCGCCGTTCAACTTCATGATCCCGCAGGTTCTGATATTCACCTTCCTGTTCCTCACCTCTCTCGTGGGCATCGTCAAGGACTACGGCCACGAGACTCTCACGCTTGCCACGGCGTGGAACGTCACGAACACGATCGTGCTCGGCGTCTTCATCGTCGCGGCGATGCGTGAATCGCGTCGAACCCGCCTCGCCGGTCGACCGCGTCCCATGGTCTATCCGACATTTGCCCGCCCGCCTGTGCCGCAACCAGCTCGAGCGGCACACGCTTACCCGACGCCCGTGGCCCGCGAAGGCGAATTCTCGCCGACGGTGCTCGAGGGCGCAGGAAGGACTGCATCATGACATGGGCCAATCGTTTTCGCCTGCTCCTTGGGCTCGTCGTGGTCGTCGCGATCGCTCTCGGCGCCACCCTCATCCTCAGCCAGCGGGAGACCCTGGTCGCCAGCAGCTCTGCCTCGGTGAGGGCCGTGAGTTATTCGATCGGCTCCGACTACGCCGGGACCGTGGTCTCGCAACAGGCCAACCAGGGGGACTCCGTCAAGAAGGGGCAGTCGCTCCTCACCATCCAGAGCGCGACGCTGTTGCGCGACCAGAAATCGCACGCGGGTGTGCCGAAGAGCACGGCGTACAAGGTCTCAACAGCTGGAATGATGACCCTCGTTGCGACCGAGCCGGGCATCGTCTCGCGAATCGGGGCGCACGTCGGTGGATTCGTCAGCGCGGGAAGTGCGCTCGCGACAGTTGATCGCGAGGGCTCGCTGTACGTGCTCGCTGACTTCCGCCTCGACCCGTACGATTTCTCGCGGGTCGAGAAGGGCGCGGTCGTCGACCTCATCCTTCCGAACCAGCAGCGACTGGCCGGAACGGTCACACGCATTGACGTGACGACTATCGGGGGCAAGGCCGACGCGAGCATCGAGGTGCACAGCTCCCAGCTGGTGACCGGGACGCATGACGGTCTTGTCGCTCCCGGCACTCCCGTGACCGCCAACCTGCACCTGCGGGACAACGGCCCACTGGCCGGGCTCAAAGAGGGCTTCGTTGGTCTCCTGGAAAAGATGGGACTGTGACGCGCGCACGCGTGTCGACCCTTCTGGCAGTTGGTGGTGTCGCGGTGGTTCTCGCCCTGGTCGCGGGCTGCGCGACGGGAGCGGGCGGCAGCACCTCCGGGCCGTCAACGACGTCCGGGCCACCCGCGACGCCGGGTCTCGGATCGGCGCTCGCGAGCATCCCGCATCGGTCGGTCGCTCCAATGCCGCCGGCGCGGCTCGCGAAGGGGCTGGTCCCTCCGACGAATCGCTGGTTCTCGGGCCTCGTTTTCGGGAATTCGCCGCAGCCGGTATTTCCTCTTCCGCTCTCATTCGCCCTGACGGGCACGGGGTTTGCCTTTGGTGTGCCAGCGGTGACGACGAGCGCGGACACCATCACGGGCGAGTTTTCCCCCGCTATATCGATCGGCAATGCTTCCGTCTCGAGCGAGATCACCGCGTACGACGAAGCCTCGGTCACGATCGCCCAGAAGAGTGCCGACGGAGCCACGATTGGCTCGGTGGTGATTGCCGAGGGTTCTCCGGTGGTCAGCTACACCGCTGAGCGTGCGAGCACGCTGGAGCTTGGGGGGAATCCGCAGTCCTCCGGTGCTGGATTGTTCGAAACGAGTGCGGGCGGCTCGAGCTATGGGCTGCTGACAAAGGGAAAGGTGGATGGCGCCGCCCTGCACCTGGCGAAGGGACAGACCGCGGTCTGGTTCGCCGTACCGCACGGCTCGGATGCAGCGCACCTCGCCCCCCAGGTGTCGGCGCTGAAATCCGTCTCGCTCGGGTACTCCGTCTCCGGAAAGCGGGCGTCGACGACGCTCACCTATCACTCGGTCGGGAAGACCCTTGTTGCCGCCATGCCGCACCAGAGCGCCGAGCTCAGGGCACCGAAGTCCTGCGCGCTCGGCAGTTATCCCTCGATCTACGGGACACTCTCGCTGTGCCGAGGGCCGGTGCTGTCGTGGGATTCGCCTCGCGTCACCGCATCCTCGTCTCTCGACTCCGCCCGGCTGAGCGACTCCGATAAGTCGGTGCTTCGGGACCAGCTGAGCCGGGACATCCAGTCCACCAAGTCGCTTCCTGCGGACAGCTACTTCGGCGGCAAGGCACTGTACCGGCTCGCTAACCTCCTTTCCGTCGCCCATGCGATCGGGGACACCGCCGCGGCAGCCACGGTGCAGAAGAAACTCGACGCCGCGCTCGAGAAATGGACGACCCCCAACGGTTGCGTGTCCCGGTCAAGCCAGTGCTTCGTGTACGACCCGAAGGCGAAGGGGATCGTGGGGCTGACGGCATCCTTTGGTTCCGACCAGTTCAACGATCACCACTTCCACTACGGCTACTTCCTCTATGCCGCGAGCGTCGCGGCACGATACGAGCCATCCGTGACCAGTCGCATCGAACCCGTCATCAACCTGTTGGCCGCGGATCTCGCGTCGTCGGGCGGGTCGAGCTCGTTCCCGGAGCGACGGACGTTCGATGCGTACGCCGGCCACTCCTGGGCATCCGGATACGCCCCGTTCGCCGATGGAAATAACCAGGAATCGAGCTCCGAGGCAGTCGACGCCTGGAACGGCCTTTCCCTCTGGGCGGCGACCACCAAGAATGCCGCCCTCGAGACGGAGGCCAACTGGATGCTCTCCGCCGAGGCCGCTTCCGCCACGGCGTACTGGACCAATTTCAATACCGCGGACCCCGTCTACTCCGGGTACCAGCACGGTGTCGTCGGTATCAACTGGGGCGGAAAGCGGGACTACGCGAGCTGGTTCAGCGCGGATGCGAGTGCCAAGCTCGGGATCCAGCTCATTCCGATGAGTCCGGCGTCCGGCTATCTCGCCGGGGACTCGAAACGAATCGCAAAGAATATTGCCGAAGCAGCGCCCAATGGGTACGACGTGCAATTCGGCGACTACCTGCTGATGTACTCGGCCCTCGAGGGAAGGGCGAGCGCCGCCGCGGCACTCGCCAAAGCCCGGCAACTGCCGGACAAGTTCATCGACGACGCCGACTCCCGCAGCTACCTGCTCGCCTGGATCATGACGCGGTAGTGCCCGTCGGTGCAGGTTCGTCGGTGCGCCGTTTTGTTATCGGTGCGCCGGCTGTAACCACCGCATGGACAACAAACGGGCGCACTGTTGCGCTTCGGCGTGCAGCCTTTCAACCACGCAGACGGAGGCCCTGCGGTGTCGCCGCGAAGCCGGCATCGGCAAGGAGCCGGCCGAACGGGGTGCCGATGGAGAACTCGCCGTTGACGCGCTCGATACGGAGGCGGCCGAGGCCGGTGCGCACCGCGGATGCGAGGGAGGTAGCGGCGGCGGCAAGCATCCTCTCGTCGTCCGTGAAGGTGAGGACGGTCTTGCCGCCTCGCTCGACGTAGAGGGCGAGGAAGCCGTCAACGAGGACGACCAGCGCACCCGCCTTTCGTCCCGGCCGGTGGCCGGTTCTGGCGTCGTCCAGCTCGCCGGGTTCGCCCGATCCACCTTGGCTTCCTGATCCACGCTGGCGCGGCCAGGCCAGTGCCGCGCCGTACGGATTTGCGGGGTCGGTTGCCGCGAGGGTGAGGCCGACCGGATCGAGATTCGCGTCGTCATCCCGGACGAACTGCCGCAGCCGGTCGACGGTCGCGCCGGTCGCGAACTGCGCGCCGCCCAGGCCCTCGACGAAGTAGCCACGCCGGGCTCTGCCGGTCTCCTCGAACGTGCTGAGCACCTTGTAGGCCAGTGCGAATCCGCCTCGGATTCCCTCGCTCGTGACCGCTCCGCGCGTCACGACGCCGTGCCGCTCGAGCAAGAGCTCAGCGGTGGCCTTCGCGCGGACCGTCGTATCCCCCTCGGCCAGTGGCAGCAGCGACCAGCGTCCGCCGACGGTTGGTGGGCCGGACTGGGAGGGCAGGAGCGGATGCGCCCGACCGCGATAAGCCCGCGTGCGCGGCGCCCGTTTCGGCGCGGCTTTGCCTCCGAGAAATGCGCGCAGCGGGGCAAACGTGTCGTTCGTGATGAGCCCGGCCCAGAGCAGGTCCCAGAGCGCGGTCGCGAGTTCGCCGTCATCCATCGATCCGACGGCGGTGCCCAGCTGGCGAAAGAAGTAGGCGCCCCCACCGGCCAGCGCGACGAGGATCTCGCGCTGCAGCTCGGTCGTCTCGACATCCTGCGGGGCGGCGAGCGTGATCGGCGCGGACTCCGCGAGGTGGAGGCTCACCCACCCGTCGCTGCCCGGCAGCGCCCCGGCTCCCGACCACAACACCTCGCCCGTCACCGTCAACTCGTCGAGCCACGCCTGTGAATAGTCGCGCAGTCGCGCCGGCAGCACGAGCGTCTCCCAGGCGGATGCCGGCAGCGCGACCCCGCCGAGCTGGTCGATCACCTGGACCAGACCGTCGATGCCCTTGAGGGTGCCACCACTGTGCCCGCCGACACTGTGCCCACCACCACTGTGACCATCAAACACGTGCTGCCAGACCGGCAGGAAGCGTCCGAGCGTGTCGTGCGAGACCGGCTCGACCTCGTGTCGAAGCGCTGCGAGCGAGCGGCTGCGAAGGCGGCGCAGGATCTCGGCATCCACCCATTCGCTTCCCGTCGCGCCCGGCCGGAACTCGCCCTCGATGACTCGACGCTCGCTGCCCAGCCGCCTGAGGGAGTCGAGTACCACCGCGATCCCGAGGCCGAATCGGTCGGCGACAGCCGCCGCGGTGAAGGGCCCGTGGGTTCTCGCGTACCTGCTGACGAGGTCGCCGACGGGGTCGGCGACGGGCTCGATGAACGCGGTCGGGACGCCGATGGGCAGCGGGACACCGAGCGCATCCCGAAGGCGACTCGCGTCTTCGATGATGGCGAAGCGGTCGTCTCCGGCGATCCGGACCGGGAGGATGCGGTGGGTGCGGGTGAGCTCGTCGAGCCAGCCGGGCACGGGATCTTCGCGTGCCTCGGAGAGCGTGGCAACCCGTGCAACGATCTCCTGCGGCGACAGCGGCCCGAGCACTCGCAGCAGGTCGACCACTCCTTCGGCGTCCTTCGCCTTCCGGTCGAGAGCGAGACGCTGCAATTCGAGCTCGGTCTGTTCGAGCACCTTCGGGTCGAGCAGCTCGCGCAGCTCGGCACGCCCGAGCAGTTCCGCGAGAAGTGTCGCGTCGAGGCTGAGCGCCGCGGCCCGACGCTCGGCAAGAGGAGAGTCGCCCTCGTACATGAACGCAGCGACATATCCAAAAAGCAGCGACCTCGCGAACGGCGATGCCGACTCGGTTTCGGTCTCGACTATGCGGATGCTGCGGTTCGCTATCCGCGCCGTCAGCGACATGAGCGACGGCAGGTCGTATACGTCCTGGAGCACCTCGCGCACGGTCTCGAGCACGATCGGGAAGCTCGGGTACTTGCTCGCAACCTGCAGCAGCTGGGATGCGCGCTGGCGCTGTTGCCAGAGCGGCGAACGCTTACCGGGGTTGTACCGCGGGAGTAGCAGCGCCCGCGCCGCGCACTCCCGGAAGCGGGAGGCGAACAGCGCGGAGCCGCCGACCTCATCGGTCACGAGCTGCTCGAGTTCGCTCGACTCGAACACGAAAAGTTCGGCTCCCGGCGGTTCCGCGTCGGTGTCCGGCAGTCGTACGAGGATGCCATCGTCGGCCGCGACCGCGGCGCCATCGTACCCATAACGCTCCCGCACGCGGGCGGTCACGGCCAGCGCCCATGGCGAATGAACTTGCATGCCGTAAGGGGAATGTAATACGACGCGCCAGTCGCCGAGCTCGTCGCGGAAGCGTTCGACGACGAGGGTCCTATCTGTGGGGACGTGTCCCGTTGCGACCTTCTGCTCGGCGATGAATGCGACGAGGTTGGTGACCGCGCGATCGTCGAGCCCGCCGGCGCGCACCCGTTCGATGGCGGCATCCGCGGCACTCGTTGACACTTCCCTGATGAAGGTCCCGATTGCCTCGCCGAGTTCCGCGGGCCTGCCGAGCCCGTCGCCCTTCCAAAAAGGCACGCGGCCCGGCTGGCCATAAGCGGGTGTCACGAGCACCCGATCGTGCGTGATGTCCTCGATGCGCCAGCTCGTCGCGCCGAGTGCGAAAACGTCACCGACCCGCGACTCGTAGACCATCTCCTCGTCGAGTTCCCCGACCCGGCCACCGCCGCCAGAGCTGGAACTCGAGTCGCCCGATCCATTCGTCGAGCCACCGACCATGTACACCCCGAACAGTCCGCGGTCGGGGATCGTGCCGCCACTCGTCACCGCGAGCCGTTGTGCGCCGGGCCGGCCGGTCAGGGTTCCGCCGACGCGATCCCAGACGATGCGCGGTCGAAGTTCGGCAAACTCGTCACTCGGATACAGTCCGCTCAGGAGGTCAAGCGTCGCCTCGAATGCACTCCGCGGCAGGGTCGCGAAAGGCGCACTCCTGCGAATCGTCTGCCACCAGACCTCGATGTCCACGGGTTCGAGCGCGACGGCGGCGACGGTCTGCTGCGCAAGAATATCGAGAGGATTCTGCGGAATCGACAGCGCCTCGATCGCGCCTTCGACCATCCGCTCGCTCACCACGGCGGTGTGGATGAGATCGGCGCGGTGCTTCGGAAACAGCACGCCGCGCGAGATCTCGCCGACCTGGTGACCGGCACGGCCCACGCGTTGCAAGCCGCTCGCGACCGACGGCGGTGACTCGACCTGCACCACAAGGTCGACCTCGCCCATGTCGATGCCGAGCTCGAGGGATGAGGTTGCCACGACGCAGCGCAGGCGGCCCGATTTCAGGTCGTCCTCGATGATCGCGCGCTGGTCTTTGCTCACCGATCCGTGGTGGGCCCGAGCCAACAGCCCGGTGGAACCAGGGGAAGCGCGAAGCGGTTCCGCGACCACGGCACCGGCTGAGACTGCAAAGGAGGTCGATACGTTCGCCGCGTCAACGAGCTCCGGTTCGACCGGTGCCATTCGTTCCTCGTAGATCTCGTTCAGCCGCCCGGTCAGCCGCTCCGCGAGGCGCCTCGAGTTGGCGAACACGATGGTCGAACGGTGCTCGAGGATGAGATCGACGATCCGCTCCTCGACGTGCGGCCAGATCGATCCATGCTGCGGAGCGCCGGTCGAGTCGTCGGGCCGCGGCGCCGTGCCGAGTTCTGTCATGTCATCGACCGGAACCACGACCGTCAGGTCGAACCGCTTGCCGGATGGCGGCGCGACGATCGTGACGGGCGCGCGACCGCCGAGGAAGCGTGCGACCTCCTCGCGCGGGCGAACCGTCGCGGAGAGGCCGATCCGCTGTGCCGGCTTCGCGAGCAGGGCATCCAGTCGCTCCAGCGAAACGGCGAGGTGTGCGCCGCGCTTGGTGGCGGCGACCGCGTGGACCTCATCCACGATCACCGTGTCGACGTTCACCAGCGTTTCCCGCGCCGACGAGGTGAGCATCAGGTACAGCGACTCGGGCGTCGTGATCAGGATGTCCGGCGGAAGTCGCGCCAACAGCCGCCGATCCTGCGTCGAGGTATCGCCCGAGCGCACCCCGACCGTGACCTCCGGCGCGGGGAGCCCAAGGCGCTTCGCGGTCTGCGTGACGCCGACAAGCGGGGCCCGGAGGTTTCGCTCGACATCGACGCCCAACGCTTTGAGCGGAGAAATGTAGAGGACGCGCGTGCGCTTGCGGGGATCAGGATCGGCGACAGGAGCCGCAATGAGTCGATCGATCGACCAGAGGAACGCAGCGAGGGTTTTACCCGAGCCGGTTGGCGCGACCACGAGCGCGTGCGAGCCGGAGCTGATCGCATCCCAGGCCCCGGCCTGTGCCGCGGTTGGCTCGCTGAAGGCGCCCGCGAACCAGTCGCGGGTGGCGGGGGAGAAGCGGTCGAGCGGCGTGCTCATTCACCCATCCTGCCCTCCGCCTCCGTCATCGCGCTCGGCGAGAACGCGGCCACGTCGACCGAGACGGTCACGCCAAATGGTTCGGGGATGGTTGCGACCCGTCCGGCGAGTTCCGCGGGGTCGACGTGGCGCGCACTCGGTCCCATCAGGATCGCGGCGAGAATGTCGGTTCGGTCGAGTTGCACCTCGTAGTGCTGGCGCGAGTGGGAGAGGCGTTCGAACCCGGCCAACTGCGCGTCGAGGCGTTCCTGCTTGCGGTCGTCCACCGAGACGAGGTGGAGTCGCTCGACCAGTTCGACGAGGTGTTGCGGGGTGGGCGTCACCATGACGAACGAGCCGCCCGGCGCCAGGATCCGGCGAACCTCCGGCATGTTCCGTGGCGAAAAGATGCTCAGCACGTGGCTCGCCTTGCCGTCCATGATCGGGATCGGGCTCCACACGTTCGCGCGGATGGCCGACGCACGCGGATGCGCCCGGGCCGCCCGTCTCGACGCGACCGCCGAGAGATCGAGCGTGATTCCCACGAGCCGTGGATGATCGGCGAGAACCCGGGTCAGATAGAACCCGGTGCCGCCGCCGAGGTCGACACAGAGTTCGTGGGTGCCAATAGACATCGCGCCAGTAGACATTGCGCCAGTAGAAATCCCATTAACAGGTATCGCCTCGGCAGGGATCGCCTCGCTCACGGCGCGCGCGATTCGGTCGTAGAAACCGCGGCTGAGAAACGCTTCGCGAGCCTCGACCATTGCTGTGCTGTCGCCCGTGCCGGTCGAGTCCCCTGCGGTGAGCAGCGACAGGTAGCCCTGGCGAGCGATATCGAATGTATGCCCGACCGGGCATGCAACCGAGCTTCCCGCACCCGGCCCGTCGAACAGTGATATCCCTCGCATGCACACCGGGCAGCGCAGGTATGGCAGTGCGCGTTCGATGCCCGTTGCTTCTGCCCTGTCGGGCACTGGTGCCGCCACTAGAAGGTGCTTCGAAGAAACTCGTTGACGTCGGCGATCTCGGCCGGAGACACGTTGTGGCCGAGATCTTCGTAGATTCGCGGGGTGAGGTCGGAGTGCTCGGGTAACCACAGTTCGGTGCGTTCGATGGCCTCGGAGGTGATCACCTGGTCGCGGGTGCCGCGGCCCCAGAACACCGGTGGCCGCATCACCTCGAGCTCGTTGTCTCCGACCTTCACGCCGTCCGCGAGGAATCCGGAGAGCACGACCGTCCCGGCGAATCGGTGCGGCGCCATCCTCAGCAACTGGAGGGCAATCGCGCCACCCTGGGAGAATCCGAGGAGGCTGACGCTCGTGGACTCGAGCGTGTCGAGCCAGCGGAGGACCGCCTTCGCTGCGGCATCCACCTTGACCGGATCTGGGTTACCCCGCTGGCCGGGCTCGAGCGGAAACCACGCGTAACCACCATTTGCTTCGAGCGGTGCCCGAACGGATGCGATGACCGGCTCGAGCGGAAGCCGCGGCGACAGTCCGAACAGGTCGCCCTCGTGGGAGGCGTACCCGTGCAGCAGCACGAGCAGCGGGCGGCCGGCGCGCTCGCGTTCGGGAGCCGACCACAGCACGGCCTCGGCGTCGATGTTCACCCGGTTAACGCTACGTCACGCGCGGTGGAGCTATATGAAGGTTGCGAAGCAACCTGCGACCCCACCGCCGAATTCGCCTGCGAAGGAGGTCCCGAAGGAGGGTAGCGAAGGAGGGTCAACTTCACGGCCGGTGGAACAGCCCAGCCGCGTTGTCCTCGAGCGACTGCTCCTTGAGCTTGAAATGCTGCTTCTTGCCGGTTGCCGTGTACGGCAGCTCGTCGACGAACGCGTAGAGCCGTGGGCGCTTGAAGTCCGCGAGGCTCACGCTCGACTTGGCGAACGCATCCAGTTCGGTCGCTGCCGTGGCCGCATCCTCAAGCTTGCCCGGACGCCGCTTCACGTAGGCCACGACCAATTCGCCCCACTCCGGATGCGGCATGGACGTGACGATGGAGTCGGCGACACCGCTGTGGCCGGCCAGCACCTCCTCGACCTGCACGGGATGCACATTCTCCCCGCCCGAGATGATCATGTCGTCCTTGCGTCCGATGACCGTGATCATTTCGTCGTCGGTCCAGGTCGCGAGGTCGCCAGCGTAGAGCCAGCCATCGTGGAATTTCTTCGCCTGCTCCTTCGGATTGTGCATGTACGCGTGGCCGGACTTGGATGACCGCACGATGACCTCGCCGATCTCCGAACCGTCTCGCGCGACGAGGTCATCCGGGTCGGCAAGCCGATCGGCGTACACCTTGACCACGACGACGTCGTCGTCGATGCAGGCCCGACCAGCTGCTCCGGCAGCCGTGGTCAGATCCTCCGGGCGAAGGAATGTGTTCCAGAACGCCTCGGTCGTTCCGTAGCCGTTGGCGATCCGCGGGCTCAGCACCTTCTGGTATCGCAGCGCTGCCTCCCGCTCGAATGGAGCACCCATGGTCACGATGCCCTTGAGGGTCGACAGGTCGCGCGGCGTCGTCTCCTGCGCGTCGGCAAGTCGCTCGAGGTTCGTCGGCGCTCCGATGATGTAGCTGAGCTCGTGCTCCTCGATGAGGTCGAGCATTCGGTCGGCGTCGAAGCGCGGGAAGGTCACGACTGAGCCACCGAGATAGAACATGGTGTTCGGGCCGGCGCAGTAGTTGCCACCGCGGTGGAACCACGGCGACATGTTCATGGTCTTATCCCCCGGCACGAGCGACATGTGCATGATGACGTCGTGCGCGGTGAGCACCTCGTTGAGGCTCGTGAGCGGGACGGCCTTGGGCATCCCGGTCGTGCCGGAGGTGTAGAGCCTGCTGGTCTCATCCCACGCATTGCCGCCGGATGGCGCACGGAAGCTGGGCGCATCCTTCACCAGCAGATCCTCGAACGCGAGGGAGCCGGGCACGGGCGTGCCCTCGCCGACGGCCACGATCACGGGCGGCGCGAACTCCGACAGTGCCAGTGCCTTGCCGATCGTCTCGGAGTCCGCGGCGTCATAGAAGTAGATGGCGGGTTTCGAGTCGGCGAGGATGAACGCGATCTCGGCGGGAGCCAGCCGGAAGTTCATGGGCGAACTGACGGCTCGAAGGCCCTGGGCCGCGACATAGAGGAACGCGAACTCCGGACGGTTCATGAGCTGGTACGCGACGATGTCGCCGATCCCGACCCCGTTGGCCCGGAGACCCGCGACAAGCTGTCCGGTAACCTCGCCGAGTTGCTTGTAGGTCCAGGTCTGCCCGGTGTCAGAGTCGGTGAGGGCGAGCTGCGATGAGTAGCGGTGGATGTTGCGTTCGACTCCCGACGCGAACGTGAAGTTCTGCTCGAACACGTTCTTCAGTGCGCTGGGGTCGTATTCGCTGTTGCGAGTCACGGGGGCGGGTGAGTCAACGAGCGTCATGGTGTGGTGCTTCTTCCTTGCTTGTGCATTGAGGGGATGGGCGACGGGTCGCCATCTGGCTTACGGAAATTCGGACCAGAAGGGCGGAGCGACGACGGTGAGACCGCCATCGACGGTGAGGACATGGCCGGTGACATAGCCGCCGTGCGGGCCGGTGAGGAATTTGACCGCACCGGCCACGTCATCCACGGTTCCCACCCGGCCGAGCGGGATCTTCGCGACGATGGATTCAATCGGGGGGACGCCCGGTCGCTCGTAGTAGTGCCGGAGCGAGTCGGTGTCGACCAGGCCGGCGTTGACGGCGTTGACCGTGACGCCGCTGCGGCCGAACTCGGCAGCCATGTGCCGGACCCAGGATTCGATCGCCGCCTTGTCTGCGCCGATCGCGCCATAGCCGGGGAAGGCTCGAACCGATCCGTAGCTCGTGATCGCGACGATGCGTCCGCCGTCGGTCATGCGCGGTACGGCACGCTGGCTGAGCTGAACGAACGACCTGACATTGGTCGCCCACGAGCGCTCGAGATGGTGGACCTTGAGTTCCGCGACGGGGTGGAAAGCGCTCGCCGCGGCACTCGCGATCAGGAGGTCGAGGCGCTGGCCCTCGGGGAGGTGCTCGGCGAACAGCGCGTCGATGTCAGCCTCGGACTCGAGTTCGAGGCGGACCGCGACGGCCGAGCCACCGGCATCCCGGATCCCGGCGACGACCTCATTGGCCAGCTCCCCGTTCCTGCGAAAAGTAAGGATGACGTGGAAACCGTCGGCCGCGAGGGTTTCGGCGACGCGTCGGCCGATGCCGCGCGAACCGCCGGTCACGATGGCTGTTCTGGTCAAGGGTGCTCCCGGGTATGAGTGAAGAGCGGCCCGGGCATCGTCGCGGGAGACCCGCAGTCGTTCGCTTTGAGCCTATCAACCGACTGCGACTCATCACTGTGCTTGCCTTGACAGTGACCTGCGTGAGCTATGACCGGGCCTGCCGCGACCGGGATGGGGCCCACCGTGGGTAAGAATGGAGCATGAGCTCCGTGGGTACCCCCGACCCGAATCCCGGCTGGCTGTCTGACGAAGAACTCGCCGAGGCGAGGCGACGGCTTCCGCTCCTCTACGTCGAGGCGGTGCCCGTGCGAGTGGATGGGCTCGGCCAGGTCACCGAGGTCGGCGTCCTGTTGCGGGCGAACTCCGACGGCGACATCACGCGCACGCTCGTCTCCGGCCGGGTCATGTTCGGCGAGACGCTTCGGGATGCCCTCTATCGCCACCTCGAAAAGGACCTCGGCCCGATGGCGTTCCCCCTGCTGCCGACTTCGCCCGTGCCGTTCTCGGTCGCCGAATACTTTCCGTTTCCGGGCGCGCAGTTCACGGATGATCGCCAGCACGCGGTCTCGCTGGCTTACGTCGTTCCGGTGACGGGCACCTGTGAACCGCGACAGGACGCGCTCGAACTGACCTGGATGAGCCCGATCGAGGCGGCAACGGATGCGGTGGCCGCCGAAATGGAGGGTGGTCGCGGCTTCCTGCTGCGGGCCGCGCTAGCCTCCGTCGGCCGCCTATTCTGACCTTTTTTCGTCGAGTCGGGGCATTGGCACCTTCTCGGAGGTCGGGAAGGTGCAAATGCCCCGACTCGACAAAGAAAAATGGCCCCTCCCTAATTCGGGAAGAGCCATTTCTCGAGCTGTGACCTAGCGACCGCGGCGGCGACCGCCACCCTGGCTCATGCCGACGAGACCGCCGACCTTGAGGCCACCGGACTTCTGGCCGCCCTGGCCACCGGAACCCTGGCCACCTGAGCGACCCGCGCCGGATGCCTGGGCCGGCCGCGCGCTGCGGTCCGAGCGGGGCTGCTGCCGCGACTGGCCATCTCGTGACTGCCCGTCGCGTGACTGGCCGCCTCCCGACTGGCCATCGCGGTTCGCGCGCTTGCGCTGGGCGTTGGCGCCCTGCGAGCGTCCACCCTGCGACGCCCCGCGGACGGGTGCCTCCGCACGGGGAGCCGGCTTGACGTAGGCGGCGACCTCACCGACGAGCGCGGTGACGGCGGGAGATCCCGCATCCACTCGCTGGGGCGTGACGGTGATGGCGGCCTTGCGAAGAAGCGTCGCGGTGTCCTTGCGCTGCTCCGGGAGCACGAGCGTGACGACGTCACCCTCGGCGCCCGCGCGAGCGGTACGACCCGAGCGGTGCAGGTATGCCTTGTGCTCGGCCGGCGGGTCGACGTGGATGACGAGTTCGATGTCGTCTACGTGAACGCCGCGAGCCGCGACATCCGTTGCAACGAGCACCTTGACGTCGCCGGCGGCGAACGCGGCGAGGTTGCGGTCGCGCTGTACCTGCGAGAGGTTTCCGTGCAGGTCGACGGCGGGAATCCCCGAGTCGGTCAGCTGTCGCGCGAGCTTCTTGGCGTGGTGCTTGGTGCGCATGAAGAGGATGCGGCGGCCGGATCCGGACGCGAGACGCTCGATGAGCGCGCGCTTGGCATCGGTCCCGTCGACCTCGAACACGTGGTGGGTCATGGCGGCAACGGGCGAGTTGGCCTCGTCGACGGAGTGCATGACCTCGTTGTGCAGGTAGCGGCGCACGAGCTTGTCGACGCCGTTATCGAGCGTCGCGCTGAACAGCATCCGCTGTCCGCTCTGCGGCGTCTTGTCCATGATGCGGGTGACGACCGGCAGGAAGCCGAGGTCGGCCATGTGGTCGGCCTCGTCCAGGATCGAGATCTCGACGGCATCCAGCGTGACGAAGCCCTGCTTCATGAGGTCTTCGAGGCGGCCGGGGCAGGCGACGACGATGTCCACGCCGGCCTTGAGGGCCGCGACCTGGCGCTGCTGCGAGACGCCGCCGAAGATCGTGGTGGACTTGAGCCCGTAGACATCCGCGAGCGGCTGGATGGCGACGGTGATCTGAGTTGCGAGCTCGCGAGTCGGAGCGAGGATGAGCGCAAGCGGGCGACCCGGACGACGGTTGCCGCCGGCCAGCTTGCCCCCGAGGCGCGCGACCAGCGGGATGCCGAACGCGAGCGTCTTGCCAGAGCCCGTCTTACCGCGGCCGAGAACATCCCGTCCCGACAGCGTGTCGGGGAGGGTGTCGACCTGGATGGGGAACGGCTCCATGATCCCGTTGGCGGCGAGGGCCGCAACGAGGGGAGCGGGCACGCCGAGCGCGCCGAAGGGTGATTCAGTCAAGGGTTATCTTTCAGAACTGAACCGGGATATCGAAGGAGTTCGATCCCGATTGGATGGCGACGGTGGCAGTGGCCAACATCGATCGCCGGAGAAAGTGTCATCAAATCCAACCGCACCGAATACGAGCGGAAATGGACGAGAGAGTAAGCGTTCAACGACGCAAGAAACCCAACATCGGGTTCGCGAGTGCCCTCAGGCTAGCAGACGGACCGTATCGACCGCCGAAAACCCACGCCCACCCCGTGTCTGCCCCCGGGTGATGCGTCTGCCCCCGTACGTACGGGGGCAGACGCATCACCCGGGGGCAGACGTGGTTCGGGGACTAGTAGTTGCCGCTGTAGCGCTCGCCGACCGGGATCTCGACGGTCGTCGTGTTGCCGGGCTGCGCGAGCGGACACGCCCACGCAGGGTCGTACGCGCACGACGGGTTGTAGGCGAAGTTGAAGTCGAGGATGAGCGAGTCCGGAGTGCTGCCGAGGTCCGCCCCCTTGATCGTGTCGATCAGGTAGCGGCCACCCCCGTAGGTTCCGCCGTGCTTGCCGTGCAGCGCATCCTTGATCGGCACGAAAATTCCACCGCCGTACGACGCCAGCTTCCAGACATCCAGCGGTCCGACCCCTGGCACGTTGGCGATACCGAGGAGGTCGAACGGGACCACGCCGTCGGTGCCGGTCTCGACATCCATGTGACGCGCCTCGGCCGGCTCGATCCCGACCTCGAAACGCCAGTCAGGATCGTACGGTTCGACCGGAAGTCCGCTGAAGCCCGCGCGATCCTCGGCGAGAAGAGGAGTGGATGGATGCGTCGCGAACAGTTCGTCGCGGCTGCGCCGCCAGCGGTCGTGGGCGGCCGCCAGATCCGTTGCGCTTCGCACGTCCGCGTACATTCGGAACACGCGCCGACGCCAGTCGGCGACCTCGAGAGCGATCATGCTTCCGAGCCTAGCCATCCCATCGCGGCCCGGCGGGTCGCCGCATAGCCCGGCCGCACGTCGATTTCGGTACCTTTGATGGGTGACCGATCCCCGCAGCCAGAGTTCGTACCAGGTCCGTTTCGACTGGGGAGTCGAGGGCGCTGACGCGGTCGCGTCGGATGCGGACGTCATCGTCATCGTGGATGTCCTGTCGTTCTGCACCGCGGTCGACGTCGCGGTAGCCGGAGGCGGATCGGTCGAGCTCGCGGCCGTCGAAGGTGAGCCGGACGCGGCCGGAGCTCCCGGGTCGGACGGTGCGCGGATCGCGGCGGCGCTCGCCGACCACTCGGGGACCGTCATCGCCGGATCCCTGCGCAACGCGACCGCGGTCGCCCAGTGGATCCTCGCCCACCAGGACGCGACCGGAAACCGTCTCGCGATCGCAATCATCGCTGCCGGAGACCGGCGTGATCACGGCACGCGCGTCGCGGTCGAGGACCTGCTCGGTGCCGGCGCGGTCATCGATGCGCTCGCCGCGATTGGCCTCGACGCGTGCTCGCCGGAAGCTGCCGTCGCGAGCGCTGCCTTCGCGAGCCTCCGCAGGGCGACCCGGCACCTGGTCACGGCCTCGGCCAGCGGCCGCGAATTGGCGGAGCACGGGTTCGCCGACGACATCCGGCTCGCCGCGCAAACCGATGTTTCGACGACAGTTCCCGTCCTCAGGGAATTCGCCTTCCGCGCCTAGCGTTCCTCCCGAGTACCCCGCAGAGGGGAAATTTGGAGGACACCATGAAGGCAGTACTGGGCGACACGATTATCGCCGAAGCATCCAAGGACGATCTGATCTCGATCGAGGGCAACTGGTATTTCCCGCCGTCGAGCGTGAAGTCCGGGTACCTCGTCGAGAGCGCGACCCCGTACACCTGCCCGTGGAAGGGCGAGTGCCAGTACTTCTCCGTCAAGGGCGAGGATGCGGTGCTGCAGGACCGCGCGTGGAGCTATCCGACCCCGTACCCGTCGGGAATCGACAAGGTCGGCAAGGACTTCTCGGGCTACGTCGCCTTCTGGAAAGAAGTGACCGTCACCGAGTAGCTCGGGCCGAACTCTAGGCGCGGGAGCGGTGCGCGCGGACCTTCGCGCGGTTACCGCAGCGCTGCATCGAACACCAGCGGCGATTGTTGGATCGCGATTCGTCGTAAAAGATGAGGTCGCAGTCGTCCGCGGCGCAGGATCGCACTCGTTCGGCGCCCTCGGGTCCGAAGACGGCGATCGCCTCCCGCGCCATCGCCGAAAACGCCTGCCCGACGCGTGCGCGGGATCGGCCGGCCTGACGCGATCCGCCCTCGAGCGCCGGAGGGATGTCCGGGGTCGCCGCGAACAAATTGACGACATCCACGTCTTCCGCGGTCGCGCTCTCGCCAGCACTGGCCGCCCTGGCGAGGCGGGCGAGCGCCGCCTGCAGTGCCTTACCGTCGATGAGGCCACGGTCGGAGGCGGCATCGAGCCCGGGGAAGCGGTTGGCGAGCCACTCGTCGAGTTCGGCGGCGCTGGTCAGGGATTCGGGGATGTCCCCGAATCCGCCGACGTACGCAAAGTCGAGTGCGATCGAGCCGGAGTCGAACCACCAGCGCTGCGCCACCTGGCCGCTTGCCGGAGGGTCTAGGGTCAACCACTGGCCTGTCGTTAGGGTTTGCCGCACGTAACCATTATGGTCGGTTACATGCCAGATTCAGCGGAACCGACGACAGGACTCACCAAAGATGCCGGCTGGGAAGTCGGCGTGCGCAAGACCGTCGGGGCTCCGATCGAGACGGTGTGGAAATTCCTACTCGGCGATGGCCTGCCGATCTGGCTCGGGCGAACGACTCTCTCGCCGGAAAAGGGCGCGGCCTACGAGACGGACGACGACATCCGCGGCCACACGCTGACGTACACCGAGGGCTTCCGCATTCGGCTCACCTGGCAGCCCGGTGAATGGGATCACGATTCGACGCTTCAGGTGACGGTCAAGGAAGCGCCGAACAGCTCGGCTTCGACCCCCGGCGCCATCATCGCCTTCCACCAGGAGCGGCTGTCCGGGCGCGAGGAGCGCAAGATCATGCTCGGCCACTGGAAGGATGTCGTCGAGCAGCTCGACGAGGCCCTCAGCAGTTAGAACCAGCACTGCGCAGTTGAGCTAGCACTGAACAACTAGAGATTCCGCGCAGCAACTCTTCGACCCGAGGCGCTGACGTCTCGCCGCTGCCAGTCGATCGCGTGTGCCGGATCGAACCGGCGCGAGCACCGGCCGCAGGCGAGGGTTCGCATGGGCTGCTTGTACCGATAGTGGATGTGGCCGGCCGGGCAGGTGCCGATCCAGGGTGCGAACTCGTCGGCGATGGCGCCATCGTGCGTGCGCTTGCCGTCGTAGCCGAGTTCCTTTGCGACGGATCGCCACTTTGGACCGTGCCCGACGCGGGGCCCGGCGAGTGCATGGGCAACCTCGTGCAGCAGGATCTGGTGGATCTCGTCATCCTCGTAACGCCCCGCGAGATATCGCGAAACGGTGATGCGATGGCGATCGAAACTGCACAGGCCGGCACGGGTTTTGGCGTTGTCGAAACCGAACGACCACACCGCCGGGTCGAGGTGCAGCGCTATGAGCGCCTCGGCCCAGGTGCGAACTCGATCCAGATCTGCCACCTGAAAAGGTTAACCTCAACCGCCCGTGAATGAGGGCTGGGCGCAGCACCGGTGGACTCCTCGGCGGCGAGCACGACTGTGGAGGAGGCCTCGCCCTAGTCGCTTCCGCTCGGCCGAACCTGGAAGATGTTGCGGGATGGCGGTGGTGACGGCGTCGCAGTTGCGTCGGTCACGATCGGCGCCCCGGCGATCCAGTCGGTGAGTTCGCGGCCGGTGACCACCTTCGATGGATGCGGTCCGCCGGCGAGCAGCCGCGGCATCCAGTCGAGTGGGAGTGCGGCGCGCGACCCGATCATCACGACGTTGCCGAAGCGGCGGCCCTTGAGGATCTGGGTCTCGGCGAGCGCCGCGACATCCTCGAGCACGGAGCGCAGCGTCGCGGCCTGGCCGCGGGCGAACCGGAGCCCTGGACCGTCGGCGACATTCACCGCGAGGATGCCGTTGGGTTTCAGGAGCGCGATCGCAGCCTGGTAGAACTCGATGCTGGTCACGTGCGCCGGCGTGCGCGCCCCGCTGAACACGTCGACGACAACGAGATCGGCGGATCCGTTCAGCCCGGCAGGCAGCTTCCCGAGCATCTCGCGCGCATCCCCGTAGCGAACCCGGATGGATGCGCCCTTCGGCAGCGGAAGCTCCGCGCGCACCAGCTCGACGAGGTCGCTCTCGAGCTCGATCACCTGTTGGCGGGATCCCGGCCGCGTCGCCTCGATGTAGCGCGGCAGCGTGAGTGCGCCGGCGCCGAGGTGCACGGCCGTGATCGGCTCGCCCGCCTCCCCGAGCTGGTCGATCACGTGCCCGATGCGCTCGACGTATTCGAAGAAGAGGCGGGTGGGGTCCTCGAGGTTGACGTGCGACTGCGGGGTGCCGTCGACAACGAGAGTGTACGAGCCCGGAACCCAGCGGTCCGGTTCGATAACGGCAAGGTATCCGCTGATTTTGAGCACCACGTGCGGATATTCGGCCACCCCTCGATCATCCCGCACTTCCCTGCGTGAATCTCCACCCGGTTCTCCACCCGTGGGCGGTGGTTGCGTTCGCGGGCTGTCGGCGAGGCTTGGGCCATGAACATTTCGAACGTCGCGGACATCCTCATCGCCGCCGCCCTCGTCTGCTGGATCATCTATCGCCAGTTCACCTGGCAGCTGACGAACGCCTCGAAGCTGTGGCGGATGCCGCTGGTCGTCGGAATCATCGGGGTGATCATGCTCTCCCAGACGAAGTCACTGACGTCCGTGCGGCCGCTCGACCTGGTCATCCTCGCGGGAGAGCTGGTGATCTCGATCGTGCTCGGTGCCGTGATGGGATCGCTGGCGCGCTTCCGCTCCCGGCCGCAGACGGCGAACGATGTGCGAGGCCGTCGTGGCGAGCCGACACAGCACGATCCGTCCGTCATCGTGGTCGAGTCGCGCACCGGTGCTCTCGGAGCGTCGCTCTGGATCGTGTTGATCGCCCTCCGGGTCGGGATCGAGCTTGCGGTCGCGCACTACTACCCTTCCGCGCTGCTGGCTTCGACCGGCACGATTCTGCTCGTCGTGGCTGCCAACCGTGCGGCGCGCGCCTTCGTCGTCCTTAACCGGATGGAACGCAAGCCCCTCGTCGCCGCATGATTGGTTCATGAGCAACGCCGTGGTCCCGTCGCAGACCTGGTTTCGGCGGGTCCTCAGCCTGATCGGGATCGCGGCGATCGGCTGGGATACCTTCGCCCGATTTTCGCGCGGTTCGATTCCGCTCTGGGTCCTCCTTTGCGTTCTCGTCGCCGAGGTCGCCTGGATCGGCTTCGCAGCGATGCCCCCTCGCTACACCCGCGTCGGTACGGTTCTGCTCGGCCTGATGATTGTGGGCGGCGGCATCGTCTCGACATCGACGGATGCCGTTGGCGTTGTCCCGGTCCTCGTCGCCCTCCTGTGGATGGGACGCGACCAGAATCGTCCGCTCTGGCTTTCGCTGGTCTTCGGATTCGTTGGCATGATCGTCGTCCTGATCGGGGACTTGATCCTGCCGATCGCATTCCTCGGTCTCCTCTCGATCGAGGCGGGCCTCGTGGTCGCCTTCTTCGGAGGGTTCAGCCGAAGGCAGTTCCTGGTGGCCGAAGCGCGCTCGCGGGAGCTGGTCGGGGAACAGGCGAGGGCGGACGTGCTCGACGCGCGCCAGCAGCTGGCGCACGACATCCACGATGTTCTCGCGCACAGCCTCGGCGGACTCGTGATCCAGCTGGATGCCGTCGACGCACTCCTCGAAGCGGGTGACACGAAGGCTGCCGCGGCCCGCGTCCGCGACTCGAGAGCCCTCGCCGCCGAGGGGTTGAGCGAGGCGCGCCGCGCGGTCGCGGCCCTCGGCGAACCACCCGCGAGTTCGCGGGTCACCGGGGACGAGTTCGTGGCGAGCCTGCGGGACCTGCTTGCCGTGCACCGCTCACTCGGCGGATCGGTCGATGTGGTCGAGACGGGAACGCGACACGCGCTGGGAGGCCCGCTCGCGGGCGCCCTGCGACGCGCACTTCAGGAGGGGCTGACCAATGCCCGCAAACACGCACCGGGTGAACCCGTCACGGCTCGGCTCTCGTGGCAGAGTGGCGCGGTGCAGTTGAGCGTCTCGAATCCGTTGCCCGCTGGCGGCGCTGGTGCCGTGGCGAATGACTTGGGTGGCGGCCACGGGCTGGTCGGGATGCGCGAGAGATTCGCGGCGCTGCCCGGCGGATCCGCGACCGCCGGTGCTGAATCAGGGCTGGCTGAATCCGGTTCGTTCGTGGTGCGGGTGGCGGGGGCGACGGCGTGAGCGACGGCATCCCGGCGAGTGCGGGAATTCGGGTGAGCGGGGACATCCGCGTGATCGTGGTTGACGACCAGGCGATCGTGCGCGAGGGACTCGTCACTGTTCTCTCGCTGCTACCGGACATCGAGGTGCTGGGCCAGGCCGCGGATGGTGCCGCCGCCGTGGTGCTCGTCGGCCAGCTGCTGCCGGATGTCGTTCTCATGGACCTGCGGATGCCAGTCCTCGGCGGACTCGAGGCGACAAGGCAGATCGTGGCGGCGCATCCCGAAATCGGGATCCTGATCCTGACAACCTTCGCCGATGAGGCATCGGTCGTGGATGTCCTGCGAGCCGGCGCCAGGGGATTTCTCACCAAGGACGCCGACCGGGCCGAGGTCGCCGCCGCCGTCCGCGCGGTCGCGCAGGGCCACACGACGCTCGGGGCGGATGCGGGCAGTGCGCTGTTCGGTGCCGCTCGGAGCGGGCCGACCTCGGGCGTCGAGGGGGATCTCACCGCCCGCGGCGAGGTCGCCGGGGACGATCTCGCCATCCGGTTCGCGCTGACCCGTCGGGAGTTCGAGGTGCTCGACCTCATCGGCGAGGGCCTGAGCAACGCGGAGATCGCGGCGAAACTCTTCGTCGGCGTCGCCACGGTCAAGACCCACATCAACTCGATCTTCGCGAAGCTCGGTGTCCGCGACCGTGCCCAGGCGATCGCGCTGGTCCGCTCCCGCTGACTGCCCGGCGTGCTAGTTCCAGGTCGCAACCCGTGTGTGCCCCCGGGTGATGCGTCTGCCCCCGTACGTACGGGGGCAGACGCATCAGCCGGGGGCAGACACGGTCAGAGCTGGTGATTCGTGTGACCGCGACAGGGGCGGCGAACAGCGCGACGCGGCGACCGCACGAGCCCGCCAAAACCTGCGGAGCAAAACTCAGAAACTACCGATTTCGACGCTTATAGCCCTAAATCGCAAATCGGTCAAGGAATAACTTGCAACTGTGGACGCTTCCGACCTATAGTTGTTCTTTGCGCTCCCAGACAACTTTGCCCGTCATATTGCGGACGGCAGGTGCGCCCCGAGTATAGCGGCGGGGAATTCTCTTCAGGTTTTAAGGCCGAAAGGTTGAAAACCTGAAGGATCTGGTGGGTCAATCTCACTATTACCGACAGTTATGGCCCTTGATGGCCCACGGAGGTTATTTCCTTGGCTGCTGCGAAAAACGCAACCACCAACAAGTCCCCCAAGAACGGTCGCTCAGCTGGGCGTCTTTCGTTCGCAAAAATTACCGACACACTCACTGTTCCGGATCTGCTCGCCCTGCAGACCGAGAGCTTTGACTGGCTCGTCGGTAATGACATCTGGAAACAGCGGGTTGCGGAAGGTGTGGCCCAGGGCCGCACCGATCTTCCCTCGCAGAGTGGCCTCGACGAAATCTTCGAGGAGATATCTCCGATCGAAGACCTCGGCGAGACCATGCAGTTGTCGTTCACGGGACCCGAGCTCGAAGAGCCCAAGTACTCGATCGACGAGTGCAAGGAGCGTGGCAAGACCTACGCCGCTCCTCTCTATGTGAACGCAGAGTTCATGAACCACCTCACGGGCGAGATCAAGACCCAGACGGTGTTCATGGGCGACTTCCCGCTGATGACCATCAAGGGAACGTTCATCATCAACGGCACGGAGCGCGTCGTCGTTTCGCAGCTCGTTCGTTCGCCCGGTGTCTACTTCGACCGCACGCCGGAGAAGCTCTCCGATAAGGACATCTACTCGGCTCGCATCATCCCGAGCCGAGGGGCCTGGCTCGAGTTCGAGATCGACAAGCGCGACCAGGTCGGCGTTCGCATCGACCGCAAGCGCAAGCAGTCGGTGACCGTGTTCCTCAAGGCACTCGGCCTGACCAGCGAGCAGATCCTCGAGGAGTTCAAGGGCTTCCCGTCGATCGCGCTCACCCTGGAGAAGGACACCATCCTCACCAAGGAGGAGGCGCTCAAGGACATCTACCGCAAGCTCCGTCCGGGCGAGCAGGTTGCAGCCGAGGCCGCGCGTGCGCTCCTCGACAACTTCTACTTCAACGGCAAGCGCTACGACCTGGCCAAGGTTGGTCGCTACAAGATCAACCGCAAGCTCGGTATCGACGCCCCGCTGACCAACTCGGTGCTGACCGTCGAGGACATCCTCGCGACCATCAAGTACCTGGTTGCACTTCACGACGAGACGTCCCCGGATGTCACGCAGCACGAGAACTCCTTCCCGACCATCAAGGGCATCCGCGATGGCAAGAAGGTGGATGTGCGCCTCGACGTCGACGACATCGACCACTTCGGTAACCGTCGTATCCGTGCGGTCGGCGAGCTCATCCAGAACCAGGTTCGCACCGGTCTCTCCCGCATGGAGCGCGTCGTTCGCGAGCGCATGACCACGCAGGACATCGAAGCGATCACCCCGCAGACCCTGATCAATGTGCGCCCCGTCGTCGCAGCGATCAAGGAGTTCTTCGGTACGTCGCAGCTCAGCCAGTTCATGGACCAGAACAACCCGCTTGCGGGCCTGACGCACAAGCGCCGCCTGAGCGCGCTTGGCCCAGGTGGTCTGTCCCGTGAACGCGCAGGCGTCGAGGTTCGCGACGTTCACCCGTCGCACTACGGCCGCATGTGCCCGATCGAAACTCCTGAGGGCCCGAACATCGGTCTGATCGGATCGCTCGCATCCTTCGCCCGCATCAACGCCTTCGGCTTCATCGAGACGCCGTACCGTCGCGTTGTCAACGGCAAGGTCACGACCACGATCGACTACCTGACCGCGAGCGAGGAGGACGACTTCATCGTCGCCCAGGCCAACGCTCCGCTGAAGGCTGACGCTCACTTCGCCGAGGCTCGCGTGCTCGCACGTAAGAAGGGCGGCGAGGTCGACCTGATCCCGACCGAGGACATCGGCTACATGGATGTCTCCCCGCGCCAGATGGTGTCGGTCGCGACCTCGCTCATCCCGTTCCTCGAGCACGACGATGCAAACCGCGCGCTCATGGGCGCGAACATGCAGCGCCAGGCTGTCCCGCTGCTCCGCAGCGAGAGCCCGCTGGTCGGAACCGGTATGGAGGGCTTCGCGGCCATCGACGCCGGCGACGTGATCACGGCAGAGAAGGCCGGTGTGGTTGCCGAGGTTTCCGCAGACCAGATCACCATCCAGCTGGATGAGGGCGGCACGCAGGACTACTTCCTTCGCAAGTTCGACCGCTCTAACCAGGGCACGTCGTACAACAACCGCGTCATCGTCGGAGCGGGCGAGCGCATCGAGGCCGGACAGGTTCTCGCGGACGGACCGGCCACGGAGAATGGCGAGCTCGCGCTCGGCAAGAACCTCCTCGTCGCGTTCATGCCGTGGGAGGGTCACAACTTCGAGGACGCCATCATCCTGAGCCAGAACCTGGTCAAGGATGACGTGCTCTCCTCCATCCACATCGAGGAATACGAAGTGGATGCCCGCGACACGAAGCTGGGCAAGGAAGAGATCACCCGCGACCTGCCGAACGTTTCGCCAGAGCTCCTCGCGGATCTCGACGAGCGCGGCATCATCCGTATCGGTGCCGAGGTTCGCACCGGCGACATCCTGGTCGGAAAGGTCACGCCCAAGGGCGAGACCGAGCTTTCCGCCGAGGAGCGCCTGCTGCGCGCCATCTTCAACGAGAAGAGCCGCGAGGTTCGCGACACGTCGCTGAAGGTTCCGCACGGTGAGTCGGGAACGATCATCGCCGTCAAGGAGTTCTCCGCCGACAACGACGACGAACTTGGCTCTGGTGTCAACCAGCGCGTGGTCGTCTACATCGCCCAGAAGCGCAAGATCACCGAGGGCGACAAGCTTGCTGGCCGTCACGGTAACAAGGGCGTCATCTCGAAGATCCTCCCGGTCGAGGACATGCCGTTCCTCAGCGATGGAACTCCGGTCGACATCATCCTGAACCCGCTCGGTATCCCTGGACGAATGAACTTCGGCCAGGTCCTCGAAACTCACCTCGGTTGGGTTGCGAAGCAGGGTTGGGACGTCAAGGGAAGCCCGAAGTGGGCCGGCCGCCTTCCGGAGGCCGCGCACAGCGCAGCTCCCGGTACCAAGGTTGCCACCCCGGTGTTCGACGGTGCCCTCGAAGAGGAAATCGCCGGCCTTCTGGATTCGACCAACGTGACTCGGGATGGCGTGCGCCTGATCGACTCCACGGGTAAGACCGAGCTCTTCGATGGCCGCTCCGGCGAGCCGTTCCCCGAGCCGGTCTCGGTTGGCTACATGTACATCCTGAAGCTGCACCACCTTGTCGACGACAAGATCCACGCACGCTCCACTGGCCCGTACTCGATGATCACGCAGCAGCCGCTGGGTGGTAAGGCGCAGTTCGGTGGCCAGCGCTTCGGTGAGATGGAGGTCTGGGCTCTCGAGGCCTATGGCGCCGCTTACGCGTTGCAGGAGCTGCTCACGATCAAGTCCGACGACATCCTCGGCCGCGTCAAGGTGTACGAGGCGATCGTCAAGGGCGAGAACATCCAGGAGCCGGGTATCCCCGAGTCCTTCAAGGTTCTGATCAAGGAAATGCAGTCGCTGTGCCTGAACGTTGAGGTCCTCTCGGCCGACGGATCGACAGTCAACCTGCGGGATGACAGTGACGAGGTGTTCCGTGCCGCGGAAGAACTCGGCATCAACATCTCCGCTCGGTTCGAGTCCTCGTCAATTGACGAGATCTGATCTGTCAATAACGCCTAGATCACCCCAGATACCTACTTTCGCTTTCTAAGAGAGAAGAAAACACATTGCTCGACGTTCACGCGTTTGACGAAATCAAGATCGGTCTCGCGACTGCAGACGACATCCGTCGCTGGTCGCACGGTGAGGTAAAGAAGCCAGAGACGATCAACTACCGCACCCTGAAGCCGGAGAAGGATGGTCTGTTCGGTGAGCAGATCTTCGGACCCTCGCGCGACTGGGAGTGCTCATGTGGCAAGTACAAGCGAGTCCGCTTCAAAGGAATCGTTTGTGAGCGCTGTGGCGTAGAGGTCACCAAGTCCTCTGTCCGCCGCGAGCGCATGGGCCACATCGAGCTCGCCGCTCCGGTTACTCACATCTGGTACTTCAAGGGTGTTCCGAGCCGTCTCGGCTACCTGCTCGACATGGCGCCGAAGGACCTCGAAAAGGTCATCTACTTCGCCGCGTACATGATCATCTCCGTCGACGAGTCCGCTCGCCACGAAGACATGCCGGGCCTCGAGAACGAGCTTCGCCTCGAGATCAAGACCCTGGAGGGACAGCGCGATACCCGTATCGCCGAGCGCCTGACCAGGCTCGAGGAAGACCTCGCGGCCCTTGAGGCCGAGGGTGCCAAGAGCGACCAGAAGCGCCGCACGCGCGATGGTGCTGAGAAGGAAATGGGGCAGGTTCGCAAGTCGTACGACGAGCAGATCGCCCAGCTCGAGCGAGTGTGGGAAGACTTCCGCACCCTCAAGGTCGGCGACCTCAAGCCCGAGGATGCCGTCTTCCACGACCTGCAGGACCGCTTCGGTGTCTACTTCGAGGCCTTCATGGGCGCCGAGGCGATCCAGAAGCGTCTTCAGGACTTCGACCTCCTGGCCGAGAGCGAACTGCTCCACGACCAGATCGCCAATGGCAAGGGACAGAAGAAGATCCGCGCGATCAAGCGACTGCGCGTCGTCAACTCCTTCCTGCAGACCGGCAACTCGCCGGCCGCCATGGTGCTCGAGGTTGTCCCGGTCATCCCGCCGGAGCTTCGCCCGATGGTCCAGCTGGATGGTGGCCGCTTCGCGACCTCCGACCTCAACGACCTCTACCGTCGCGTGATCAACCGCAACAACCGTCTTCGTCGACTGCTTGACCTCGGTGCTCCCGAGATCATCGTCAACAACGAGAAGCGGATGCTGCAGGAGGCCGTCGACGCACTGTTCGACAACGGTCGCCGTGGTCGCCCCGTCACCGGTACCGGTAACCGCGCGCTGAAGTCCCTGAGCGACATGCTCAAGGGAAAGCAGGGTCGTTTCCGCCAGAACCTGCTCGGCAAGCGCGTCGACTACTCTGGCCGTTCGGTCATCATCGTTGGTCCGCAGCTGAAGCTGCACCAGTGTGGTCTGCCCAAGCAGATGGCTCTGGAGCTGTTCAAGCCGTTCGTGATCAAGCGCCTCATCGACCTCAGCCACGCTCAGAACATCAAGAGCGCCAAGCTCATGGTCGAGCGCAGCCGCCCGCAGGTGTGGGACGTACTCGAGGAGATCATCCGCGAGCGCCCCGTGCTGCTGAACCGCGCACCAACCCTTCACCGACTCGGCATCCAGGCTTTCGAGCCTCAGCTGGTCGAGGGCAAGGCGATCCAGCTTCACCCGCTCGTGTGTGCAGCGTTCAACGCCGACTTCGATGGTGACCAGATGGCAGTCCACCTGCCGCTGTCCGTCGAGGCGCAGGCCGAGGCGCGCATCCTGATGCTCGCGTCGAACAACATCCTGAAGCCGTCTGACGGTCGTCCGGTGACCCTGCCAACGCAGGACATGATCATCGGTCTGCACCACCTGACGACGCTCAAGGAGGGTTCGACCGGTGAGGGCCGCGCGTTCTCGTCGATCGCCGAGGCTATCCTCGCGTTCGACCAGCACACGCTCGACCTGAACGCCAAGGTTCGCATCCGCCTCGAGCACGTTCACTTCGGTGAGGGCGAGGCCCCAGAGGGCTTCACGCAGGGCGACACCGTCCTGATGAACACCACCCTCGGTCGCGCAATCTTCAACGAGACCCTGCCGACGGATTACCCGTACATGGAGACCGTTGCCGACAAGGGCCAGCTTTCCGCGATCGTCAATGACCTCGCGGAGCGCTACCCCAAGGTTGAGGTCGCCGCGGCGCTCGACCGGATCAAGGATGCCGGTTTCCACTGGGCAACCCGCTCCGGTGTGACCGTTGCGCTTTCCGACATCCTGACTCCTCCGAACAAGCGCGAGATCATCTCGGGCTACGAGAAGCAGGCCGCCAAGGTCCAGGACCAGTTCGACAAGGGTCTGACCACCGAGGCCGAGCGTCGCCAGGAGCTCATCGAGATCTGGAACCGCGCAACGGCTGAGGTTGCCAAGGCGATGGAAGACAACCTTCCCGAGTCGAACAACATCAACCGCATGGTCTCCTCCGGAGCTCGTGGTAACTGGATGCAGGTTCGCCAGATTGCCGGTATGCGTGGGCTCGTGTCGAACCCGAAGGGTGAGATCATCCCGCGCCCGATCGTCAACAGCTACCGCGAGGGCCTGTCCGTGGCCGAGTACTTCATCTCGACCCACGGTGCCCGCAAGGGACTGGCTGACACGGCGCTTCGTACGGCCGACTCCGGCTACCTGACCCGTCGTCTCGTCGACGTCTCGCAGGATGTCATCATCCGCGAAGACGACTGCGGTACGTCAAAGGGCCTCGACATGCCGATCGCAACCCAGAACGCCGCAGGCGAATGGGTTCGCGATGTCAACGTCGAGAACTCGGTCTACGCCCGCAGCCTCGCTGCTGACGCGGTCGATGAAAAGGGCAAGGTCATCGCGGAGGCCGGAGCGGACGTCGGAGACGTTCTGCTTCAGATCCTTCTCGACGCGGGTGTACACGACATCAAGGTCCGCTCGGTGCTCACGTGTGAGTCTGCCGTCGGTGTGTGTGCGGTCTGCTATGGCCGTTCGCTGGCAACCGGCCTGCTCGTCGACATCGGTGAGGCCGTCGGCATCATCGCGGCGCAGTCGATCGGTGAGCCCGGAACGCAGCTGACGATGCGTACCTTCCACACGGGAGGTGTCGCATCCGCGGATGACATCACGCAGGGTCTGCCGCGTGTCACCGAGCTGTTCGAGGCGCGTACGCCGAAGGGCGCATCCCCGATTGCTGAGGCGGCTGGCCGCATCACGATCGAGGACACCGACCGCAGCCGTCGCCTGATCCTGACTCCTGACAATGGGGACGAGCCGCACATCTACCCCGTGCTTCGTCGCGCGACCCTCCTCATCGAGGATGGCCAGCACGTCGATCTCGGAACGCAGCTGCACATCGGAAACCTTGACCCGAAGGAAGTTCTTCGCGTCAAGGGTGTCCGTGCGGTCCAGTTGCACCTGGTGGATGGCGTCCAGGGCGTCTACCGCTCGCAGGGTGTCCCGATCCACGACAAGCACATCGAGGTCATCGTTCGCCAGATGCTGCGGAAGGTGACCGTCGTCGAGCACGGCGACACCGACCTGCTGCCCGGCGAACTGGTCGACCGGCTCAAGTACAACGAGCTCAACCGCGCTGCTCTCACCGAGGGCAAGCAGACGGCATCGGCTCGCCAGGAGGTCATGGGTATCACCAAGGCATCCCTTGCGACCGAGTCGTGGCTGTCGGCCGCATCCTTCCAGGAGACCACGCGTGTTCTCACGCAGGCCGCCATGGAGGGCAAGTCCGACCCGCTGATGGGCCTGAAGGAAAACGTCATCATCGGAAAGCTGATCCCGGCCGGTACTGGTCTTGCCAAGTACCGCGACGTGTCGGTTGAGGCCACCGAGGAGGCAAAGGCAGAGCGTTACCCGAACCGCATCTTCACGGATGAGTCGGTGTTCAACGAGTCTGACCTGAGCTTCGTCGACTTCGACAGCTTCTCGTCGGATGACTACACGCCAGGCACCTACAACTAACCAGTTGTTGATCGAGTAGGCCGTTCGCGGCCGAATCGAGATCGCGAAAGGCCCGTCACTTCGGTGGCGGGCCTTTCGTCGTCTCCCGCGCCTCGTCGTCGCTCGCCCCCCCTATTGCGTAGTTGTGGCGCGGCAAGATCCGTGATCCGCGCGAGACAGCGGTCACTCGTGGTGTCCACGGCCGGGTTGCCGCTCCCGTTGCTCAAAACGAAGGAGATTGCGATCGGAACGGTCGCGAACGTCGTGTTGGGAGTGAATGCGGCGCGGAACTCCTTCGTTTTCGGACACGACGCCAGGTGGTGAGGTGACCGCGGTCACGCGACCGTGGCAGGTGCTTCCGCCCTGACGTTCAGGCAGCGCCCGCGGAGTTCAACCGGGCCTGGAGCGGCCACTCGTCGCCGAGGATAATCTGCTTGGCCGCGCCGTTTTCGCGATTGACCAGCATCGGTGCCATCAGGTTCACAACCGGTGACCCTTCGGTGATGGTTGCGACGACGAGGACTTCGGCCGACGCTGACTCCTCGGCACCGATTGCCGCATAGTGCTCTCGACTGAAAACGGGTTCGTACCATGGCAGGTACACCGGGACGTCGACGACGAAGAGGCGGATGTCCGGCTGCTCCAACGAGCGAAGGACGTGCAATCCCGGAGCGCCGTCGACCTCGGTGAGCGTGAAATCGACGAGCGGGCCAAGGCCGGGGGGCGACTCGACGAACGCCAGCGCAATGTTCACGACAGCAGCGAAATCAGCGTCGGCTGCAGCGCCTTTGACGTGACGTCGAGTGCGGCCTGGTAGGCGACCTGCTGCGATTGCAACGCGATAACGGTCTTCGTGATGTCGACGCTGTCGACATCGGAGCGCTGGGTCGTGAGCGTGGATGCCTGCGTCGTCAACACCGCCTGGCCTGCTTGCACCACGTTGTAGTTGGCCCCGACCAGCGCCGTCTGGCTCGAGACAGCGGACAGTGCACTGTCGATGTTCGCGACCTGGCCGGTCACGTCGGATCCGGACTGAATATCGCCGACGATGTTATCGATCAGCGCGAAGACGGAGTTGGACCCCGTGCCGAACGTCGCTGCGCCATCCCCGCTCACCGAAACGGTGGTGTCGGGGCTGATCGTGCGGGTCACCGTCTGTCCCGGGGTGCCGTTGTAGCTGTAATCAGAGTTGAACGCCGCACCGGAATCCGAGTTTCCCGCGAACACGGGGCGCCCGAGGTAGGTAGTGTTCGCCGCGGACATCAGTTCACCCTTGAGGCTCTCCAGCTGCGAGACGATGGCGTTTTGGGAGGTAGTTGACTGGGTGGCGTTGGCGGCGGAAAGAGTCAGATTCCGAACCTGCTGCAGAGCCGTTGTTGCAGACGTGAGCGCACCGTCGACGCTCGTGAGCCAGTTCTGGCCGTCGGTGGCGTTCGCGGCGTACTGGGTATTGGCCGACTGCTGCGATTGCAGAGCGAGGGACAACGCCATTCCGCTCGGGTTGTCGGAGGGTTTGCTGATCGCCTGCCCGCTCGAAGACTGGTTTTGGAGCACGGAAAGCTGACTCAGCTGTATCTGCAGGTCCGCTTGCGAGTTGTTCAGGAGCATCTGGTCTGTTATGCGGGAGATCAATTGATGCCGACCAATCCTGTCTTGTTGATGAGGGTGTTCAGCATGTCGTCCACCGTGGTCATGACCCGAGCCGCGGCGTCGAACGCGTTTTGGAAGGTCAGCATGTTGGTTGTCTCCTGGTCGGTGTCGACGGAGGATTCCGACAGCTGGTTATTGACCGCGGTCGCCGAGCCGGTTGCCGTGATGGTCGCCTGCGTCGTCGCAGCCTGTGCGCTGACCCCGACGGAGACGACGAATGCCGCCCACTTGCTATCCGGCCCGCCGGTTGCGGAGGTGAGCTGTGAGATTTGGTTTGCGACGTCGCCATTGGCTGCGCCGGCGCCCGGCTTCGCCGAAGCGATGCCACTGGCATCCGTCGGGATCACGCTGAGGCCGAGCGCCGCCGGCTGCGTAGCACTCAGGGCGAAGAAGTCGAGGCCCGTTGTGCCCGCGGAATTCGCCCCGGTCTCGTGGATGGCGTTGACCGTGGTCGCGACGGAGGTGGCAACGTCGTTGTAGCTCTGCGCGGCCTGCATGAGTGCCCCACTCGGGCCGAGCAGCGAGAGGTCGGCGCCGAGGGTGCCGCTCGAGATCGCGACCGTTGCGCTGGGGTTGTCGACGAAATTGAGCTGTACCGGAGAAGTCGCCGCGCCGTCCATGGTCGCCGATCCGCTGGCCGCGATAGCGTGAACCGTGGTACCGGATACGAGGGCGTTTCCGCCGAGGAGGACATCCATGGTGCCATCCGAGTTTGAGCGGACGGTCGCGCCGGACAGACCGGCGACCGTGACCGCGAGAGTGTTCTGCTGGTCCTGCAGCGCACCCGCATTGCCACCAGCCGCCAGCGTTGAACGAATCTGACCATTGAGCTCGGCGATCTGCGACGCGGCCGTATTGATCGAGGTGACCGTGCTGTCGACGTTCGACCGTGTCGACGCCCATTGGTTGGAAGTCGCGGTATAGCCATCGGCGAGTTGCGAGGCGACCTGCTGTCCGGCGGCAATCACAGTGGTGGCCGACGCGGCGGATGTCGACTGTGTCGAGACATTCTGCCAGGCACTCCAGAACGACTGGAGGGTTGTCGATAACCCGTTGTTGCCCGGCTCGTTCAGGGCCGCTTCGATTGAATCCATCGCGGTCGACTGCTCAGTCGCATAGCCGCTGGACGCGGCCGTGGTCCTCACCTGTGCGTCGAGCAGCGAGCTGTCGACGCGGGTGACACCGTTGATGGAGACTCCATTTCCGACCTGCGTCCCCGTGGTGAATTTCGATTCGCTTACGGGCGAGTTCGCCGAGGTCGAGACGACCTCGCGCGAATAGCCGGGGGTTGACGCATTCGTGATGTTCTCACCGACCACCGCGAGACCCTGGCGTGCGGCGACCAGGCCGCTGTAGGCGTTCGTCAGCCCGCTGAAAGTGCTGGTCATGTTCTACATTTTCCCGTCGAATAGGTGAGCGCTCGGCGCGGCGAGGCCGGTAGCGCCGCGAGAGTTGTATGTCGCGGTGTCCGCGGAAAGGCTCGCGAGTGTTTCCTGGGTCACCCGTGACGCCGCCCGCAGATATTGAACGTTGGAATCGCGAAGTTCGCTGATCGAAGCCGCGAGTTCGGTGAGAGCGTTCAGGTGCCCGGTGAAGTTGTCGCGCCAGACCTCCGACGGCGCTTTGGCGATGATCATCCGGAGAGTGGCGTCGTCATCATTGACACCCCAGTCTTCTCCGACCTCTGTCACGGCCATTGCTCGCTCGATCCCGTTCTCGCGGAGGCGTTCGAGCACTTGCTCGACCTCGCGGGTCGCGAAGGGCAACCAACGGCTCTTACCCGAGGTGAGGAGAAGTTGTTCCTCTTCGAGTTTGAACATCAGGAGCTCCAGCAGTTCGCGTTCGCGCCAGAGCAGAGTGGACAATTCTTGCGCGCCCATATCTCCCACTTTCTGTGCTTCACCGGTAATTGACCCCCGTTACGTTCATTCTGGCGTACCAGCCCCCACGCTTCACTTCATACTGTCGTCCGCTGTTTGGCGGGCGTTAGGAACACGGCAGGCGAGTCCGAAGAAAATTCGCGGAACCTAGCACCCCAAGGGGGGTAGAACTGACCAATCCACCAGACCAGAAGTGGGGGTTTCCGACCATCCAGCGCGTGCAACACAATATGAACGGGTTTCAAGGCAGCTCCCCTAAGTCGGTCAGGCATGACCACGCCCTTGATTCCCGCGCCTCACGATGGCTGAGGCGTGCCCCACAGCAGTTCTTGTATCGACGCCCGAAGTCGCGACGAAACACCGCTTTTTAGTGTCGTGAAGCCTTAAGGGAGTCATACCGTGAATCGCACCGAGCGAAATGCGTTAGTTGTCGAGAACCTTCCGTTGGTGGGCTATCTCGTCTCGGAAATCTGGGCACGGGCTACCCACCTTTCGCGCGATGACCTGGCATCGGCCGGCGCTGTCGGTCTGATCACCGCTGCCGATTCTTTCGATCCCACGCTCGGCGTTCCGTTCGGTGCGTATGCCCGTCGGCGCATCCTTGGTGCATTTGCCGACGAGATGCGATCCGCTGATTGGGCGACCCGCACCATTCGCCATCGAATTCGCGAGGTGCTTCTCTCGCAGGAGACCTTGACGGCCGGTCTCGGCCGCACCCCTTCGGTGGATGAGATGGCGTCCGCCCTCGGTGTGGATCGCAACACCGCAGCTGAGGCCATGGCCGACGCGACGCGTTCCATCAGCAGCCTCGATGACAGTGAGTCAGACCTTCTGGCCGCCGAGATCTCCACCCCGGAGGATTCGCTCCTCACCAAGGAACGCGGTGGCATGGTGCGGGCGGCGGTGGACGCCCTTCCGGAGAAGATGCGCCACATCGTGCACGAGATCTACTTCAACGAGCGCACGGTGAAGGAACTCGCGGAAGAACTCGGCCTCACGCACTCCGCAGTCTCGCAACAGCGCTCCGAGGGCATCCGTCTCCTGCGTGACGGCCTGGAAACCCACTATGCGGACGACTCAGCCGAGAAACCGGCCGTGGTGTCGAGGGTCGCGGAATCGCGTCGCAGTGCTTATCTCGCGCGCCTCGCGCAGAGTGCGGGCCTCGATCTGGCGCGCGCGCACGATGCCGATCGGCGCTGGGAACCTGCCGCCTCCTAGGCGCGAACGAGCTCGCGCTCGGGTGATCGAAAGTTTTTCGCCGAACAGCTAACGCCGAGCGAATCGATGCCGAATGTCACCACTGTCAGCCCACGGAAGGGCCGACGAGCACCAGCCAAGTCATGGAGGAACACAATGGCACTCAGTATTACCAACAACGTCGCAGCGCTCAACGCGTATCAGAACCTGTCCAATGTTCAGGACAGTCTGACGTCGTCGATCGCGAAGCTGTCGAGTGGCAACGCGATCACCACCGCGGGGGATAACGCCGCGGGTCTCGCCATCGCAACGGGACTCACCTCCCAGGTCAACGGCCTGAACGTGGCCGCGACCAACGCCCAGTCGGGGCTCGACGTCGTACAGACCGCAAGCGGCGCGCTCACCCAGGTGACGAGCATGCTTCAGCGTCTGCGCGACCTCGCAGTCCAGGCCGCCAACGACTCGAACAGCGCTGCGTCTCGCACCGACATCGCGACGGAAGCAACGCAGATCACGGACGAGCTCACGCGAGTCAGCACGGCGACGAACTACAACGGCACTAACCTGCTCGACGGTTCGGCAACGGCGCTCAACTTCCAGGTTGGCGCCAACGGCAGCGCGGACAACACCATCAGCGTCGACCTCACGTCGGCCAACGTTGGCGCTGTCGCGACCGCTCTCGGTGGTCTCGACTTCTCGACGAACACGGGTGCCACGGCCGCCATCACCACCATTGACACCCAGCTCGCTACGGTGTCAACGGCGCAGGCGACCCTCGGCGCGGTGCAGAACCGGTTCACGGACGCCATCGCGTCGGTGAACATCGCATCGCAGAACCTCAACGCTGCGAGCTCGCAGATCACGTCGACCGACATGGCAAAGGAAATGGTTACCTTCACGGGTGAGCAGGTCCAGGCCCAGGCGGCGACCGCGATCCTCGCGCAGGCGAACCAGCTGCCGCAGGGCATCCTGAAGCTGCTGCAGTAGTCCGCACTGAACGTCCGGCGGCGGAGGAGGCCTGAACCGTCCCTCTGCCGCCGGGCATCCTTTTGCACTCGACCGATCCAAAGGAGTGGGAGCCGTGTCAACGGTCAGCTCAGTCACCACGGGGACAAACTCCACCGGGGCACCGACGATCTCCGGCATCATCAGCGGGCTCAACACCTCCGCGCTCGTTGCCGCGGAAATTCAGGCGGAATCGGCTCCGCAGGAGGCGCTGCAGGCGCAGGTCAGCACCGACAACACCCTGCTCACCGCACTGCAGACGCTCAATGCCACCTACGCATCCCTGGCGACACAGGCCACGGAGGATGCCGCGCCGAACGCGTGGAACGTCTTCACCACCGCGAGTACCGATCCGAGCGTCACGGCGACAACGACGACCGACGCGAGCGAGGGATCGATCACGTTCGGCATCAACTCGATCGCGGCGGCACAGGTCGACGTCACCGCGCCGATGGAAGACTCGACGACGACGCCCACGTTCACAATCGTCGGAAGCGACGGCACGCAGACCGAGATCGATCCCGTGTCGGGATCTATTGCCGACATTGCCTACGCCATCAACAAGTCATCAGCGGGCGTTTCCGCGATTGCGGTTGCCTCGGGTACGGATGCGACAACGGGGGCGCAAATTTACCGGCTCCAACTGTCATCCTCTGCCACCGGTGCCGCAGGTGCTTTCACCATCTATCAGGGATCACCAAGCGAAGTTACGGCCGGCACGGCGACCGACCTCCTGACCCAGTCGGGCTCCGCATCGATCCAGAGCGCATCGGATGCGTCGGTCACGCTGTGGGCGGGCACGGCCGCGGCCCAAACGATCACCTCGAGCAACAACACGTTCTCCGACTTGCTGCCGGGGGTGTCCGTGACGGTTTCTGCGATGGTGGCCAACCCCGTCACCCTGACGCTGAAGCAGGACGCGGCGACGATTTCGACGGCCGCGTCCTATCTCGTCGGCTCAGTCAACACGGTGCTCCAGTCGATCGCGACGAGCAGCGCCGTCACCTCCAGCACCGACTCTTCTGGGAACGTCACGACCAGCGGCGGACCGTTTTCGGGCGACGGATCCATTCGAGACGCCGCGGATCAGCTGTTCAATGCGTTGGCGGAGCCAAGCAGCGGTCAATCGCCCGCCAGCATCGGATTCGACATCAACCAGGACGGCACGCTCACCTTCGATGCCAGCACCTTCCAGGCCGCGCTCGCATCGGATCCCCAGGGCACGATGACGATGTTGTCCCAGATCGCCAGCGCGGTCGCGACGCAGGCGACGGCTCAATCCGATCCGGTGACGGGAACCCTGACCACTCGAATTTCGAGCCTCACCAGCGACATTTCGGACTTGAACACCCAGGTTTCGGCTTGGACGACCACACTCGCCGCTCGGCAAACCGCACTCGAATCCAGCTACAGCGCGATGGAGAGCCAAATGGGTACGCTCCAATCCCAGTCGGCGTGGCTCAGCCAGATGTTCCCGGCGGTAATCACGAGTTCTTCAGGATCGGGTGGCTAATGACAATGCAGACAAGCGCGGGCGCTCGATCGGTGTATTTTCGCGACAGCGTCGGTTCGGCATCGCCGACCCATCTCCTCACGATGTTGTTCGACCGACTCCTTCTCGACCTCCGCTGGGCGGAAAAGAGTCAGGAACAGGGCGATTGGCTCGATGCGAGCAAACACCTCATACACGCCCAGGCGATCATCTCGGAACTCATCGGCACGCTGAAACCCGAACTATGGGACGGAGCGCCCGCGCTGATGTCCATCTACGTATACGTTCTGCAGGTTCTCCGCACGGGCAACGCGCGCCACGACATCGACCGCACTCGCGAGGGGATCGAGCTGCTCGAGCCGCTGCGCCAGGCGTGGCACAGCGCGGCGGAACTCACCGTCGCGCCCGTCAACTATGTGGGTCTGTCCGCAGTTGGCTGAGTCGAATTTCGAGGGATGGCGCGGTCTCCTCGACGAGCTGGATCGTCAGTTGCTTCGCGCGAAACGGCCGCTGTCTCTTGCGACTCACAATTCGGGGATTTGGGATATCGCGGAACTTCGCAGACCCTTCGAGCCCCTCGGGCCGATGCCAGGCGAACTCGTCGAACGAGCTCACGGCATCGAGGACGAATACCGGGTGACGATCGCGAGGATGCGGGAGGCGCGGCGCAGGGTCGGCGAGCACCTCAGCATCCTTCAAACGATCCGTAACGAACAGACACGCGCGCCGATCTACCTCGACCAGGTCGGCTGACCGGATCGGACTGCCAAGAAAGTCTGTCGCGTAGCTAACGCAACAGCAGACGGAGCCGATAGCTAGTAATGAGAGCAGGATCGCTCGACGCAACAGGCCATGGATTGGCCACCAATCCCATTTTCCCGTTTGTCGTGAAGAAGGTCTCCGTGCTCGATTCGGTAACAGTAAATGCGCTGAGCAGCGCTCTTGGTGGACTGCAAGCTCGCCAGACCGCCACAGCGAACAACATTGCAAACATCAATACCCCGAACTACAAGTCGCAGGTGGTGTCGTTCGAAAACGCGCTCGCCGCGTCGGTCCAGGCGGGCAGCGGAGTAGTTTCACCGACCACGCAGGATTCGCTCGAGCCGACCCAGTTGGACGGCAATAACGTCAATCTCGACACCGAAGACGTCACGAACACCACAACCGTGCTTCAGTACCAATTCACGGCCCAGGCGATAAACCAGGAGCTCACCTCCTTCGTTCCGGCACTGAACATCACCTGATGAGCATGGATGCAATCGGCATCGCCGGCACCGGCCTCGATGTCAACCGTCAGTGGCTCAACGCGATCTCCGACAACATCGCCAACATCAACACGGCAACGCCAACGAGCGGTCCCGCGTTCCAGGCGCGGTACGTCGTCGCGCAGGCTGGAGCCGGAACGTCCGGCGTTTACGTCGCGGGGACGGCGCTCGGCAGCGCGACGGGAATAGTCGTGAACGACCCGACGAGTCCGCTTGCCGACGCGAGCGGCAACGTGCGCGAACCAGACATCGACCTCGGCGACCAGATGGGGCAGCTCATCGAAGCCCAGCGTGCATACGAGGCGGACGCGAACGTCGTCACCCAGGCTCAGACGTCTTACGAGGCGGCAATAGGAATTGGAAAGGCATAACCATGTCCATCGCACCCGTATCCTCAGTCCCGAGCGTCCCTGTCACCCCACCCGTGCCGGTGACGACAGCGCCCGTCGCGAACGACGGCGGAAGTTCATTCCAGTCCGCGCTCGTTGGCGCGATCAACTCCGTGCAAAGCACCCAGGCCACGGCTGACCAGCTGAATGTGGCGGCCGTCACGGGCAATCTCTCCGACATCAGCCAGGCCACCGTCGCGTCGACGCGAGCGCAGGTCACCGTGCAGCTTGTCTCCGCTGTCCGTAACCAGGCCGTCGACACGTTCAACAGCATCATGTCGATGAGTGCCTAATGCCCGCTGCTGTCACCTCGACGCTGCGGCGGCTGCTGCACGCCCTCCGTGAATTTACGGTCGGCCAGCGCACGATCGCGATCATCGGGCTCGCGGCAATCGTGGTCGGGGCGATCGCGTTGACCGCGTGGTTCACGCAGCCCAGCTACTCACCGCTGTTCACCAGCCTGAGTGCGACGGACGCCAACTCGATCACCCAGCTGCTGCACACGGACAATGTCCCGTACCAACTTGCCGACGGTGGCGCCACAATTCTCGTCCCAGAGGGGCAGGTGGATGCCGAGCGACTGAAGGCAGCATCCGCGGGGCTCCCAAGCCTGAGCGCGGACCAGGGCTATGGCCTACTCGACAAGCTGGGGGTTACCGCCTCGCAATTCGAGCAGAGCACCACATACCAGCGCGCGCTCCAGGGTGAACTCGCGACGACGATCGAAGCGATGAACGGAGTGCAGACCGCCTCGGTCAAGCTCGCGATTCCGACGCAGAGCGTTTTCGATTCGCAGCAGGTGCCGACTACGGCGTCCGTGTTCGTTCAGACCCAGGGCGGAGTCACCTTGACGACGGCCCAGGTGCAGGCGATCACCCACCTCACGGCCGCCTCGGTCGACAACCTCACGGCGGCGAACGTCTCCGTTATCTCCGCCGACGGAACCCTGCTCTCGGGAACAGGCTCGGGCGGGACGGGGTCGAACAGCACCCAGACCTCGACCTACGAGTCGCACGTCCAGTCCGCGGTCCAGGCGATGCTCGACCGTGTCCTCGGGGCCGGAAACTCGACCGTCGTCGTTGCTGCCGACCTCAGCGCGCAGTCGGCCAAGCAGACATCGCAGACCTACACGGCGCCAACGAATCCTCCCGCGATCAACGAGCAGGGCAGCAGCGAGGTCTACAGCGGGACGAACGGCAGTTCGGCCACGGGCGTGCTCGGCCCGGATAACATCGCGGTCCCCGCGCCGACGAGCACTGCCGGCAGCTACAACTCGCAGTCCCTGACGAAGAACAACGCGATCGACAGCATGACGGAGACCCGAACAATTCCCGCGGGGGCGCTCAATCGCCAGACGGTTTCGGTCGCGGTGAACAAGAACGCCGTGAAGGGTGTGTCCGCAGCGTCGATCAGGCAGATGGTGGATGCGGCAGCGGGGATCAACACGACGCGCGGCGACATGGTCGATGTGCAGATTCTCCCCTTCAGCAAGACCGGTGCTGCCGCCGCTGCTGCCGCCCTGCAGCAGCAGAGCCGCCAGGACCTGCAGCAGAGCATCCTGAAAATCGCCGTACCCGTGGTGATTGTCCTTGGTGTGCTGCTCGGGCTGATCCTTCTGCTCCGATTCCTCGCGAAGCGCAACAGGCTGCGCGAGGACGGCCCGATCGATCTCGGCTCGCTCAACCCGACGTCGATCCTTCCCGAACAGCACGAGATCGGGACGAACGGTTTCTCGTTCTTCCCGCCAAGCGAGGTTCCACCAACGCCGACCGATCTCTACGAGCCGGCAGAGGAACACGAGGTCGACAGGATGCGAGCGAACATCGACCGTCTGGCTGGCGCGAGCCCGCAGCGGACCGCGGAATACCTCCGTAATCTCATGGACGAAAAGCAGTCGACATGAGTGACCAGGGAACCGGTCATCTCACGGGAATACAAAAGGCCGCGCTCGTCATCATGCAGCTCACCCAGGAGCACGCCGCGGTCATCATGCGCGAGTTCAACGACACCGAGGCCGAGGAGATCGTCAGCGAGATCGTGCGCCTGCGTCGCGTGGACCCGACTCTCGTCGACGGCGTAATCACCGAGTTCCACGCCCGCACGATGGGCTCCGGCATGAACGCGCGCGGTGGACTCGAATTTGCGGAAGAGCTTTTGCAGGCGTCGTTCGGCGCCGAGCGAGCCGCGGGCCTCATCGGTCGTGTTGCCTCGACCATGGCAGGGACGTCGTTCGAATTTCTCGATGCGGCCGATGCGAACCAGGTCTCGAGCCTGCTCGGCGGTGAACTGCCGGAGACGAAGGCACTCGTGCTCGCGCACCTGACGCCGCACAATGCGTCAGAAGTGCTCGCAAAATTCGATCGTGCGACCCGGCTCGATGTGGTCCAGGCAATCGCCAGCATGCGCATCGCGACTCCGGAAGCGGTGGGGATCGTCGCAGACAGCCTCAAGCACGGTGCTCGCGCGGTCGCGGCACCACGTGAGCGTTTAGAGGTCGTCGGGGGAGTGCAACCCCTGGTCGACATCATCAACAGGGTCGATGTCACGACGGAACACGAACTGCTTGAAGCGTTGGAGGAGCGCGACCCCAAACTCGCCGAAGAGGTGCGGGCGCGCATGATCACCTTCGCCGACATCGTTCGGCTGCAGTCGAAGGATGTGCAACAGGTGCTTCGCGGCATCGACTCCGTCCTGCTTGCAACAGCGCTCAAGGGCGCTGCCAAGGAGCTCGCGGCGGTGGTGCGCGACAACATTTCCGAGCGCAACCGGGAGTCGCTCGAAGAGGAAATGTTGCACCTCGGACCGACTCGCAAGAAGCAAATCGAGGAGGCACGCGCGGAGATCGGGCGAAGCATCCGAGAGCTCGAGGCAGACGGCCTGATCACCCTGTACCGCAATGACGAGGGCGAGGAGGAGTATGTCGCCTGACCCCGCGTTTGCCAGGCTCGCTTTTCCCTCGATCGGACCGATCGAGCCTTCAGAGGACCTCGATCGCGCGCGCATTCGGGGGCATGCCGCGGGATACGCGGCTGGCCTGCGCAGTGCCGCAGCGGAGGCAGAGATCCTCGCGATCGCTGCACTCGCCGCCCAGGAGAAGCGCGACGCGGCATCCCGCGCAGCCGTGTCGTCGGCGCTTGGCGCCTTGCGCCTTGCGACGGAGCGGGTTGGCGAGATCCGTCGCGTGGTCCTGGCCGAGGCGGACTCCGCGCTCGCGGCTGCGGCAATCGATCTCGCGGAAGCGATCATCGGCCGCGAGCTCGATGACCGGGAGAACTCGGCGAAAACCGCCGTCCTTCGAGCCATGTCCATCGTCGCGGTCGACGACGTGCTCGGGGTGCGGTTGCATCCGGAGGACCTCGCCGTGATCAGCGCCGACGGTGCTGGTGTGCAGGGCCTGCACCTGGTTTCCGATCCAGGCCTCGATCGTGGAGACGCAGTGCTCGACGTCCCCGACGGCATCGTCGACGCGAGAATCTCTACCGCGCTCGCCAGGGCGAGGGCCGTGCTTGTTGGCGGACAACAATGACCGCGTCGCTGGGGTACCGCCCGAGTCGGCTGGACCGAGCCCTTCGGACAGCGCACCCCGAGCGGATCGGATCAGTCGACTCCGTTGCCGGTCTCGGTGTTCAGATCCGCGGTATCCAAGCCGCAATCGGGGACCTCGTCATCATCGGTCCCAACGCCCGCGCCGAGGTCGTTGCCGTCGCGCGGGATGGGGTCACAGCCATGCCGCTCGACCGGATCGATTCCGTCACCGCGGGCATGCCGGTGCGCACCACGGGCGAGCCGATGATGATTCCGGTCGGGCCGAGCCTGCTGGGCCGAGTGCTCGACGCGAGCGGCGCGCCCATCGATGGACGGGGTCCACTCGGTGCCGTGAGCCATGTGGCAATCGACAACGACGTTCCCTCAGCCCTTCACCGCGCTCGCATCGAGACCGCCCTCCCGCTCGGCGTTCGCGTTCTCGACACCCTGACGACAGTCGGGCAGGGACAGCGCATGGGCCTGTTTGCCGGCTCGGGGGTCGGTAAATCGTCGCTGCTCTCGATGATCGCGCGAGGAACTGCTGCCGAGGTGTCGGTGATCGCCCTGATCGGTGAACGCGGTAGAGAGGTACGCGAATTTCTCGAGGACGACCTTGGACCTGAGGGCATGGCCCGGTCGATCGTCGTCGTTTCGACGGCGGACCAGCCGGCCCTCATGCGCGTGCGTGCGGCCTTCACCGCCACACGGATCGCCGAGTCGTTTCGCGAGGCCGGATCCCACGTCATCCTGATGATGGACTCACTCACCCGGGTTGCATTCGCGCAGCGCGAGATCGGACTTTCAGTCGGGGAGCCGCCGGCAACCCGTGGCTATCCGCCATCGGTGTTCGGATTGCTCGCGCGGCTGCTCGAACGAGCTGGCACCGCTGAGAGCGGCTCGGTGACCGGGATCTACACGGTGCTCGTGGATGGGGATGATCACAACGAGCCGATCGCCGACGCCGCACGATCGATTCTCGACGGGCACGTTGTGCTCGAGCGAAAGCTAGCCGTCGCCGGCCATTATCCGGCCGTCGATGCCCTCGCCTCGCTGTCCCGCGTCGCCTCGCACATCACGACAGCGCAACAGCGCCAGATGGCCGTGGCTCTGCGTCGCGTGATGGCCGCGCGGCGCCAGGCGCAGGATCTCCTCGATGTCGGCGCGTACCAGCGGGGGGCGAATCCGTTCGTCGATGCCGCGGTCGACAACGAGGCGGGGATCGAGGCGTTTCTCACACAGGGAATCGATGCGGGTACGAGCGCTGACGAATCCTGGTTTCAACTCGCGGAGCTCGTCACGCGGCTGGGGGGTGTCTGATGGCTCGACCTTTCTCGCTCGCGGGCCTCCTGCGTTTGCGGAAACTCCAGGAGGACCAGGCTGCCGCGGAGGTGTCGGTCGCGCGTGCGCGCGCAGCCGAGGTGGCTTCGCGGCAGAAATACGCCGAGAATTCCCTGGCCAGTCTCATGACACCGACCGTCGACTCCGAATCGATGCGCTGGACGGCCGCCGCACGCGCGTCGACATCGAGTGCGCTTGGCGAGCTCGAAGCGCTCGAAGCCGAGTGGGCACTGCGGACGGAGGACGCGCGTTCGCGTCATGCCGCCGCGCGCGGTCACGCGCTCGGGCTCGAAAAGTTGGAGGCGAAACACACTGCCTCCGAGGCCGGCGAGTCGCTCCGTGCCGAGCAGGCGGTGCTCGACGAGATCGCGGCGCGCGCCTGGAAGATCGCGCAGGGAGATGGTCGGCGATGACGATGGAGCAGATGGTCGCGTCGATCCAGCAGATCCAATCGACGCTCTCCTCGCTTTCCCGAGGCGTTCCGCCCACCCCGACCGGCGCTTCGAGTGCGGGCTTCGACCAGATCGTCGCTGCCATGACACCGTCGGTTTCGACAGTGACTTCGGCGTCAGCACCGATGTCAACACCAACGGCGCAATCGACTTCGGCAGCGGCCACGGCGGCCACGTCCGCGTCCGCATCAACCAGCCCCGCGACCGGGACCACCGGCAGTTCGGTTACGGGGGCTGACATCGTGGCGGACGCCAAAAAGTACATCGGAGTGCCCTATGTGCTCGGCGGGGAGAGCACGAGCGGAATGGACTGCTCCGGACTCGTGCAGAAGGTCTACAAAGACGAGGGTGTGACGCTGCCTCGCCTCGTGCACGAACAGAAGCTCGATGGCACCGCCGTCCCGTCTCTCGCCCAGGCCCAACCGGGTGATCTCATCGTGTTCAAGGGCGGCGGGCACATCGCGATCTACGCGGGAAACGACACGGTCATCCATGCGCCGTATCCCGGGCGAACGGTGTCCGAACAGAAGTTGTGGGTCGGGGACTCCGGAATCGAAACAATCAGGAGGATCGTGCCAACCACGTCGGCCGCTCCAGCCTCGACCGCCGCTCCTGCCTCGACCTCGCTGAAATCGGCCGCCCCCAAACCCGTGGCCGCAGCACCGTTCGCCGCAGCACCGTTCGCTTCGGCGCCGACCACCTCGGCGCCGAGCTCCCAGGCACCAGCCATCGGCACGGTCGACGCGTTCCTGTCCTCGATGTCGAACGGCATCTCCACGGATTCGGTCGCCGAATTCCTGGCCACCCAGGAAGCCCAAATGGAACAGAGCCAATTGTGAGCCCCATGACAGCGACATCTCGCCTGGCGGATCCATCAATGGCATCCGGCGCTCGTCCGACGACCGGTTCGTCGGACGGCAGTGACTTCGCGTCGCAACTGCTGAGTGCCACCACGGATTCGCCCGATACCCCGGCATCGTGGACCGCGACAGCCCAATCGACGCCGGCCCGATCGACACCCCTAGCCCAATCGACGACTGCCGGATCCGACGCTGACGCTGCTGTGTCCGACGGGGAAGTCAAGTCCCCGGCCTCCGGTACGCCGGGTACCGCAGTTCGGCGAAGCGCAGATCGCACGGAGAAGACCGTTGCCGCGGCTCCCGCTGTTGTCGCTCCGGCTGTCGTCGGTCTCCCGATGGTCGCACTCGCGCCCACAATCCCTGATCCCGCCGCCGCGGGGCAAACCCCGGTTGCGTCGGCGATCGGTGCCATCGCTCCTCCCGCCGGTGCTGTCGCGCCATCGACCGGCATTGCCCTGACACCGCCGACACCTGCACCGGCACCCGCACCGGCACCAACGCTCGGGAATGCCGCGAATCCGGTGACGGCGGCGGGCGTTGCTGCCTCGACTGTCGCAACGGCGGGCACCAATCCGCCCCTGTCCCCAGCGCCGTCTTCCCCGGCTGCGGCCGTTCCGGATGTGCCCGCACCGGCCACCACGCCAGCGCTCGCCGCAGCAGTGTCCTTGTCTGCCCCCACCCAGGGCATGACGTCGATCACTGTCGTGTCTTCGCTCGGAGAGGCCGATCCCGGGTCGACCACCGCCTCGCAAGCCGGCTCCGCTCCCGCCACTGCGCCGACCGGTTCCGCTGCAGCCGACGGTACCGAGATCGCGGCGGCCGCTGCGCAATCAACGGCAACTGGGGCATCAACGGAATCCATCGGGAGCACGTCGCAGGCCGGCACCGAGCCGTCGCCCGCTCCCACGTCGGCGGCCCTGACCGCCGCTGTCGCTCCAGCGGATTCGGTGACCGCGCCAGAATCCGGCACGACCAAGCCAACCTCGGGCACGACAGCGACCGATCCCGTGCGCACCCGCCTTCGCCTGCCGGCAAAAACTGAGGTTGCGTTGCCAGGCGTGTCGACCGATGCGGCCGAGGATCCGAGCCTTCCCGTCGGGCGGGCGGGGGCAGGCGTCGACACCCAATCGGACTCAGGATCGCCTGCCGATACTTCCGCGATCGACCCGGCTTCCCTCGGCGCTGGCCCCCAGCCAACGGTGGCCAGGGATGTCATCGCCACGGCGACGATCGCACCCCCCGTCGCGGCGACACCACAGTCGCTTGCCGACCAGCTCGTCCGACCCATTCTCACGCTACAGACGGCGCCGACCGGCAGCCATGTTCTGACCATCAACGTCGCCCCGGAATCCCTGGGGCCCGTGACCGTGCAGGCACACCTTTCGAGCGACGGCATCCGCGTCGAATTGATCGCGCCGACCGACCAGGCGCGAGAGGCGCTCAAAGCGATCCTTCCCGACCTCAAACGTGATCTCTCGCAGGGCGGCATGAACGCGACGCTGAGTGTCGCAGAACACGGTGGCGCCCAGACCGGAGCGCGCCAGGATGCTGCTTTCCAGAGCCCGGAAGGCAAGGCCTCCCGCCCCGGCGCGGGTATCGCGGATCCCGAGCGAGCGCGCGGGCCGCAACAGACCCCTGTTCGAGCAGTCTCAGCCGGGGGGACATCCCTCCTCGACGTTTTCGCATAACAGAAAGGCTCACCCAAATGACAGTGACAGCAGTCGCCCCATCGACGTCGATCTATTCGACGACGCCGACGACGCCGCCCAACCAAACCATGGACAGCCAGATGTTCCTTCAGCTGCTCATCACACAACTCCAATCCCAGAGCCCCGACTCCCCGATGGACAGCAACACCATGATCACGCAGACCTCGCAGCTGGCCTCCATGCAGGCGATGAGCACGATGTCGGACACCGAGACAAGTAACTACACGTTGCAAACGCGTACCGCGGCAGCCGCGCTAATTGGCAAAAACGCGTCCTATGTCGATTCGAACGGCGTGACGCAGTCGGGGGATGTCACCGGTGTCAGCTTCGACTCGAGCGACTCGTTTGTGACAATCGGCGGCGTCTCAGTTCCGATCGAAGACCTCTCCGCCGTAAGCACGACCTCCACGGCAACCCCAACTTCCTAACTCTCGCCGATCAACCGAAAGGATTCATCCCATGCTCCGTTCACTCGACTCCGGAATCTCCGGACTCCAGGCCCACCAGACCATGCTGGACGTCACGGCGAACAACATCGCTAACGTCGATACGACCGGCTTCAAGTCGTCGTCCACCCAGTTCGAAGATTCGCTCTCGGAGATGACTAAAGCCGCAAGCGGTTCGACCACCACGGTGGGAAGCACCAATCCGGCCCAGGTCGGGCTAGGGGTCACGGTCGCCGGAATCGCGACCAACTTCACTCAGGGCGCGGCGCAGGCGACGGGAAACGCGACAGACATGATGGTCTCCGGCGATGGTTTCTTTACCGTCATGACCGGTGGGCAGACGCTCTACACGCGCGCGGGCAGCTTCAATTTCGATTCGACTACCGGTCGCCTCGTGACTCCGGATGGGGCATACGTACAGGGGTGGCAAGCCGTGAACGGGGTCATTCCGAGTTCGTCCACCGCACTGAGCACCGTTACGATCCCCCAGAATTCCGTTGCGCCCGCCTCGGCGACAACCGCAGCCACAGTCACCGGAAACCTGCCGTCGGATGCCGCCGTCGGCACCGTGGAGACGGAGGACACCAACGTCTACGACAGTTCGGGAATCTCGCGCAGCCTGACCCTCACGTTCACGAAGACAGCCGCCGGCTGGGACGTCGCCGGCGCGGACGGCACAGGAGCGACGGGCGCGACGAGTCTGGCCTTCACCAGCGGAGCCGTCACTTCCGGTGGATCGCTGACCGTGGGCGGGGTGGCCGTCGACCTGAGCACGGTGACGGGATTCGCCGGGCTCTCCTCCGCCTCAATCTCCAGCCAGAACGGACAGACGGCGGGAACCCTGGAGTCGTACACGCTCTCGAGTGACGGTACGCTCGTCGGCTCGTACAGCAACGGCGCAACCATCCCGATCGCTCGTATCGCGCTCTCCACCTTTGCCAATCCGAACGGTCTCTCGAAGGTCGGCTCGTCTGACTACTCGGCGACCGTTGCCTCCGGCGGCGCGACGGTCGGTGTTGCCGGATCGGCAGGATTCGGATCGGTGATCGGCGGCTCACTCGAGATGTCGAACGTCGACCTCACCCAGGAATTCTCCAATCTCATCGTGGCCCAGCGTGGTTTCGAGGCGAACGCCAGAATCATCACCGCCTCCGATCAGATCCTCCAGGATCTGAACCAGATGCAGCACTAGCGTCACGGCTATCCCCCCAGGGCAGTCCTGACTCGCCTGCTGTCATCAGGTCAGTCGGCTCCGCGCTAACGCGCGGGGCCGATTGACCGACAGTGTGTCCCGAAGCCATTGAAGGCATAAAAGGGCAAGGAATAGCCACCATGATCATCGTGACAAAGCTGAACAACAGCAGATTTGCAGTCAATCCCGACCTTGTCGAGCGCATCCACAGCAATCCCGACACCACTTTGACCCTTGTCGACGGCACGACCTACATCGTCACGGAGTCGATGGAAGAGGTCATCGAGCTCATGGCTCGATACCGGGCGAAAGTCATTTCGATCGCCAGATCCGTCGAACCGGAACCTCGCAGGATTCTCCCCGGCCAGCTCGTCCAGTTTCCGGATCCGGTGGTCGGCACTGCCAGTATTGGTGCCGCTCCGAAGGATTCGGAGAGCCACTGATGGATCCCGCAACAATCATCGGAATTGTCCTTGCCTTCGGGGCGATCATCACGATGGTCTTCCTCGAGGGTTCGAGCATCACCTCCATCCTTCTTCCCGCGCCGCTCATTCTGGTGTTCGGCTGCACAATCGCCGTCGGCATCGCGAGCGGGACGATTCCGGACATGATCCGCGCGGCGAGGTCACTTCCGAGGGCCTTCAGGGGCAAGCTCACCCAGCCCGAGGGGCTCATCGCCCAGGTCGTCACGATTGCCGAGAAGGCGAGACTGGATGGCCTGCTCTCGCTCGAGGCAGAGGCGCAGTCGATGACTGACCCGTTTCTGAAGTCTGCTCTGCAGAACATCGCCGATGGCATGGATGGCGAGGTCCTTCGCGACCTCCTCGAAGAGCAGATTGCCACGGAGGAACGCGAACAGCGGGCCGCGGCCAAGTTTTTTGCCAGCCTCGGCGGCTACGCGCCGACCATCGGCATCATCGGTACGGTCATCGCTCTGACGCACGTGCTCGAGCGCCTGTCCGACCCGGCGACGCTCGGCCCCTCCATCGCCGGCGCCTTCGTCGCGACCCTCTGGGGTGTGCTGTCCGCCAACGTGCTCTGGCTTCCGATCGGGGCGCGCCTCAGCCGCCTCGCCGATCTCAACATCGAGCGAATGCACCTTCTTCTCGAGGGTGTGCTCGCCGTGCAGGAGGGAAGCCAGCCCCGCGCGGTCAGCGAACGCCTTCACGCCATGATCGCCAGTCCAGGGTCGAAGGCTTCGAAAGCCCCGAACGACAAGGACTCGAAGCGGAAAAAGGCGAAGCCGAAACAGTTTGAGGAAGCGGCATGAGAGTTCGGCGCCGCAAGAAGGGACACCACGACAGCGAGAACGAGGAGGGAAGCCGGGATCGCTGGACAACCTCCTACATGGACATGGTGACCGTCCTGATGTGCTTGTTCATCGTGCTCTATGCGATGTCGTCCATTGACAAAGGCAAGTTCGAACAACTCAGGCTTGCCCTGTCGACCGGGTTCGGTGTGAGCAAGACGCACGACATCGATACCGCGACGGGCGTCGTCGTGCCGCCGAAGGATGTGGGAAAGAAGGGCACCCAGACCAACAGCGACTACAACGCCGCGGTCAACGAGATCAACAACCTGACCGCGATCGAGAAGGCGATCTCCACCTCGCTCACGGCGAAAGGGCTCGAGCAAAATGTTGTCTATTCGATCGACAGTGGCGGCCTGACTGTTCGGCTGCTCGGGTCCGCGACATTTTTCACGGGCAACAGCGCGACTCTGCAACCCACAACGCAGCGCACGCTCAGCGCGATCGGGCCAGTGCTCGCGCGCGCCCCCAATCAGATCTCCGTTGAGGGGCACGCGGACGGCCACGGCAATCCGGCGCCCTTCGCTTCGGATTGGGATTTGGCTGCCGCGCGATCGACCGCGGTTCTCAGCTATCTCGTTGACAAGACCGGGATTCCCGGTGCGCGGATTTACTCGTCGTCGTACGGCGCCGCTCGCCCGCTTTCTCCGGGGATGTCGGCCGCGGAGTACAAGTTGAATCGGCGTGTGGACATCGTCGTATTGTCTTCCGCTCCGGAAGTCGTGCGCGACCTGTTTGCGAAGGTGCTTGCCGCCCAGCATTAGTTACCTTCGGAGCTAACCGATACCTCGCGTGCACCGATAGTGCCTGGCATGACGGTTCAGGATTTTGTCGGCGCTAGCGTGCTCGCTTCCGCTGCGCCGGGAGTCGAGGTCTACGATTTTCAACGGCCGACGACCCTTGGGCGCGAGCAGATGCGCTCCCTCACGCTGGCGTTCGAGAATTTCGCGCGCCAGTGGGCGACCCAGCTGACCGCGATGACACACGCGATCGTTCATGCCTCCGTTGACTCAATCGAGGTCGAACGCTACGGCGAGTATGCCGAGGCGCTTCCGGAGTTGACCACCATGGTTCTCCTGAAGATCGATGATCTCGCCGCGCGCGCCGTTTTGCAGATTGCCCCCGATGTAGCGCTCGGTTGGGTGGGGATGATGCTCGGCGGTAACGGGAGTGTCCCAGCACCCGTGCGAACTTTCACCCAAATCGAGAGCACGATCGTGCGCCTCATCGTCGACTACGTCATCGAGGATCTCACCTACTCGCTCGGCGACCTGCTGGATGGCCGGATCGAGGTCGACACGCTCCAGTACAACTCCCAAATGGCACAGGCGACGACGGCCCGCGAGTTCATGCTCGTCACCCGCTTCACCGTGACGATCGGTGATAAATCTTCGCCGACGTCTCTCGCGTTTCCGCTTGACGCGCTCACCGGGCACGACGCACTTGCCTCTGCCGGCACGGGACCGAGCGAGCCGACCCGCGTGCGCGTGGATGCTGTGCCGGTTTCCCTCTCCGTCCAGTTCGAGCCCGCGATCGTCAGCCCGAGAGACATTCTCGGTCTCGCGGAGGGCGACGTGATTCGCCTTCCTCATCCCCAGCATCGTCCACTGAACGTCACGGTCGAAGGCCACACCGTGGCGGAGGCTGCCGTTGGCGCGAATGGTTCGCGTCTCGCCTGCGTCATCGTCAAACTCGAGGAGTCATTGTGAACACAAATCCAACGCTGACCACACATCAGGCCGCGGCAGACGTCCTCGTCGCAAACCTGCCCAACTCCGCGAGTCTCCGGGCCGTCGTGACCGCATCCCCGGTGCCGGTCCCCGTGGCAGCCGCGACGGCGATCACCGCAACATTCGTCGGATCCCTCTCCGTCGAGTTCGCCCTCGTTCTCCTGGACTGGGGATTCATCCACGAGGTCGCGGGTGCGCAACCTCGTGTTCGGGCGACGGACGTCGTGCTGCCGGCCCTCGAACTGAGCGCTGCCACCTTCGGCATTGGAGTTCTCGGCGAGGCGATCGAGGCGGATGCCAGCGACCTGTTCTCCCATTCGGAGTCGGTCGTGTTCGAGCTCGTCTCCGAGGCGGGGACAGCGGGGTGGTTCATCGTCCGGCTCCGGGCCGACCAGCAGGCCGCGGGAGACCCGTATCGTTCGATCGAGGGTCGGCTGAGCCGGATCAACGAAGTGGAAATGGCGCTCACGGTCGAGATCGGTCGGACGAGGATGCCCGTCCGTACCGTCCTCGGTCTCGAGGTCGGTGCGGTGGTCGAGCTCGACCGCGCTGTGGGCGCCCCGGCTGACGTGCTCCTGAACGGGCGGCTCATCGCGCACGGTGAAGTCGTCGTTGTCGACCAGGAATTCGCTGTTCGAATCACACGCATTCTCGACGGCCTCGAGGCGGCGGCCCGCTAAGTGGACACAGTCTTCCTCGCGCTGCGCGTCGTCGTCTCGCTCGCTGTGGTGATCGGCGCCATCTGGTTTGTGCAGAAGCGCTTGGGACGCGCCGCGAAAGTGAAGTCGAAATCGAAGCCGATAGCGATGATTGCGCGGCAGACGGTCGGCGTAAAAGCGAGCGTCGCCGTGGTCGAATTCGGCGCCAAACGCTTTCTGCTCGGCGTTACGGAGCACGGGATTTCTGTTCTCGACAGCACCGAAATCGCGGCAGCGGAGACCAGCACGGCGACCAGCGGACGGCACTTCGCGGATGCGCTCAGCCAGGTGGAAAGCAGTGCGCCTTCACCCGCGGCGGCCACGCGCGAACTGCTCCCCGACTCCGGCGTCGAGAACGCCTTTAGACGCCGTCGTGAGCCGGCCAAGACTCCTCTCGCGGGATCGATCCTGTCGGCGAGCACCTGGAGGCAGGCATTCGCCGCTCTGCGCACCGAACGATGACGGCCGTCTCGACCGGGGCGCGCACGATCCGTCGGCGACGCATCCTGCTCTCCTCGATCGGAGCAGGATTCCTCGCGATTCTGTTCACCGTCATCGCGCCAGCGCTTTCCGCGGCCGCGGCGATACCGACTCCGATCACGACTCCGACGCCGACACCGGTGCCGACCCCCACGGCGCCATCGATCAACGACATCATCCAGAGCAGTCTGAACGGGCCGAACGGCACGCCATCCGACAGCGTCGTCGTGCTCATCGGCATCACTCTGCTGTCCGTCGCGCCGTCGCTGATCCTGATGATGTCGTCGTTCACGAAGATCTTCATCGTGCTCGCGATGACCCGCAACGCGATGGGGCTCACCACCATTCCGCCGAACCAGATCCTCGCGGGCCTCGCACTGTTTCTCTCCATATTCATCATGTGGCCCGTGATCACCGACATTAACTCCTCGGCGGTGCAGCCCTACATGAGCGGCGCCATCGACATCAACCACGCGATCACCCTGGCCGAGGCGCCGCTGCGAACGTTCATGCTGGCGCACACCCGGCAGGAGGATCTCGCCCTGATGACGAGGGCCGCTGGCCGCCCGAATCCCGCTTCACCGGCCAGCGTCTCGCTGTCGACGCTCATTCCGGCATTCATGATCTCCGAACTGCGATCCGCCTTCATCATCGGCTTCGTGATCTTCGTGCCGTTCCTGGTCATCGACCTCGTCGTGTCGTCTGCGCTGATGGCCATGGGAATGATGATGCTTCCGCCGGTCATGATCTCGCTTCCGTTCAAGATCCTGCTGTTCATCCTTGTCGACGGCTGGGGACTGCTGGTGACGACGCTCGTCGGCAGTTACGGGAGCACGTAGTGGATTCTGCGGACGTCATTGACATCGGTACGCAGGCGCTCACCGTCGCGGCCGAACTCGCCGCGCCGGTGCTCATCACCGCGCTCGTCGTCGGCTTCGCAATCTCGGTGTTCCAGTCCATCACGCAGATCCAGGAGACAAGCCTCTCGTTCGTCCCCAAGGTGGTTGCGGTCTCGCTCGCGCTGCTCATCTGCGGGCAGTGGATGATTTCGGACATCGTCACGTTCACTCTCAACCTTTTCCATCAGATTCCCCACCTGGTGGGCGGCTGAGATGTCCCAGACAGATTTCGGCTGGCTGGAGGGCGTGATGCTCGCGGGGGTGCGCATCGTCGCATTCCTGATCATCGCTCCGCCGTTCTCCGACACCGCGATCCCGAACCAGATCAGGGTGATGCTCGGACTCGGCCTTGCCCTCGCGGTTGCGCCGACCGTCGCGGCCGGCCGCCAGCCGCTCGACACGGGGCCGTTCATCGAGACCCTTGTCATGCAGGTGCTGATCGGGGTGTTGCTCGGCTTCCTCATCCAGCTCGCCTTTGCCGCGGTGCAGTCCGCCGGCGGCCTCATCGACCTGTTCGGTGGTTTTCAACTCTCCCAGGCATTTGACCCGCAGTCGCTGGTTAACGGCGCACAGTTCACTCGGTTGTTCCAGATGACCGCGATTGCGCTGCTGGTCACGACGGACGGCTACCAGATGGTGATCGCGGGCGTCGTCCGCTCGTTCACCGCCATCCCGCTTGGCACGGCGGTAAACATGTCGGTCACCGCGAATACCCTCATCACCGGCACGACCCAGATGTTCCTCGCGTCGGCGCAGATCGCCGGCCCGTTGGTTCTCGTGCTGTTTCTCGCCGACGCCGGGCTCGGCCTGCTCACCAGGGTGGCACCCGCACTCAACGCTTTCTCGTTGGGGTTTCCGCTCAAAATCCTGATCACGATCATGTTCTCGGGCGTGCTCTTCGTGTTGCTGCCGGGAATCGTTTCAGCCGTCATGGACGACGGACTCCAGATGGTGGGGGCGGTGAACTAGATGTCCGACTCGCAGGAGCGCACGGAGCCGGCAACCGAGAAGCGGATGAAGGAGGTTCGCCGGAAGGGCGAACTCTCCTCATCGAAGGACCTCGGTGCGTGGTTAGCCATCGCAGCGGCTGCGGCGTCCATTCCTGCCCTGATTTCGGCGACGCAGACCGCCGTCCAGCAGGAATTCGGCATCGTCACAACGCAGATTGCCGATCCGACGACATCCGGAGCGATGCAGGCGCTCGACCAGGGATTCGGCTCGGTCATTCCGATACTCGGCCCGATGTTCGTCGCGGTCGTCGTCGCCATCATCGCCGGTACCGCGCTGCAGGGCGGGATCCACTTCAAGGCATTCTCGGTGTCGTTCAAGCATTTCGACCTCCTCGCCGGCCTCAAGCGGATCTTCGGAACGCAGGCGCTCTGGGAGGGAGTGAAGGCGATTCTGAAGACAGCGGTCGTCGGATTCGTGCTGGTCATGGTCATCCAGGGGCTCGTACCGCAGCTCATGGCCTCCGGCGGACTTCCCCTCTCCCAGTTGTTGACCGCGGCACAGTCCGGCGTCGGCGCGCTCATCCAATCCGCAGTCGCGGCGGGGCTCGTGCTCGCCGCAGCGGATGTCTTTGTCGTCATGCGGCGCAACCTGAAGCGCACGAAAATGTCGCGGAAGGAAGTGCGCGACGAGACGAAGAGCAGCGACGGCGACCCGATGATCAGGAGCCAGCGGAGGGCTCGCGCCCTGGCCATCAGCCGCAGGCGAATGATGGCCTCGGTGCAGACAGCCGATGTCGTGCTCCTGAACCCGACCCATATCGCGGTTGCCCTGAAATACGAACCGGGCAAGTCTGCGCCCAGAGTTGTCGCGAAGGGCGGCGACGACGTTGCCGCCCGCATTCGCGACAAGGCGGCGGAGCACCAGATCCCGATGGTGCACGACATTCCGCTCGCGCGTGCGCTCCATGCCGCGTGCGAGGTGGGGGACGAGATCCCGACAGAGCTGTACAACGCGGTGGCCAGGATCCTGGCCTTCGTATTCGCGCTCAAAGCCCGCGGCGCGGCCCATGGCATCCACACAATGGCGACATCTACCGTGCTCGATTGAAACAGGGGAATCACTCGTGAAGAAGAATTTGGCGACCTTCGTCGTGCCGGTCGGTGTCGTGGGCATCGTGTTGCTGCTTGTCGTGCCCATTCCGGCCTTCCTGCTCGACATTCTGCTTGTGGTCAACATCATGTTCGCGCTCGTGATCCTGCTCACGACGATGTTCGTGAAGAAGCCGCTCGACTTCTCCGTCTTCCCCTCATTGCTGCTCGTTGCGACGCTGTTCCGACTCGGGCTGAACGTCGCATCCACCAGACTGGTTCTCAGTGCCGGCTATGCGGGACAGGTCATCGCCTCGCTCGGCCAGGTCGCCGTGAGCGGCTCGCTGATCATCGGCGCCGTCATCTTCCTCATCCTCGTAGTCATCCAGTTCGTCGTCGTGACCAAGGGCGCCGAGCGGGTGGCCGAGGTCGGTGCCCGCTTCACCCTCGACGCCATGCCGGGAAAGCAGATGGCCATCGACGCCGACCTGAATGCGGGGGCGATCACCGAGGCCGAGGCTCGTCGGCGCCGCTCGGAGGTGTCCGCTGAGGCCGACTTCTACGGTTCGATGGACGGCGCATCCAAATTCGTCAAGGGGGATGCGATCGCGGGAATCGTCATCATCATCATCAACCTGATCGGTGGCATCGCGATTGGAATGGTGCAGCGCGGACTGTCGATCGGCGACGCGGTGAACACCTACAGCCTGCTCACGATCGGTGACGGACTCGTCAGCCAGATTCCCGCGCTGCTGATGGCCGTCTCGACCGGCATGATCGTGACCCGCTCCAACGTGGATGCCGACATGGGCTCGATGACGTCGTCGCAGTTGTCGCAGTCGCGGGTCGCCGTTCTCATCGCCGGCTGCGCGGCGATCGCGCTCGGGCTCATCCCGGGGATGCCGATCATCCCGTTCCTCATCATCGGCACTCTCCTCATTTTCGGCGCCCGGCGGATCAGCGCCAACCAGCGGAAGGCGGCGGCCGCCAGCAAGCTCGCCAGTGCCGCGGCGAAGACCACCACCACCACGGACACGACCGAGGACCTGATCGAACAGATGCGGGTCCACGCGCTCGAGGTGCAGCTTGCCCCCGACCTCGTCGAGCTGGCATCCGGCACGGGCGACGATCTCCTGTCCAGGGTCAGGGCGCTCCGGCGCAGGCTGGCTCTCGAACTCGGAATCGTCGTGCCACCCGTGCGCACGCGGGACAGCATCGATCTTCCGCCCTCGACCTATGTCATCAAGGTGGCGGGGACCGAGGCGGGTCGTGGTGTCGCGCCCCCCGGCAAGATTTTGGCCCTCGGCGACTCGCTCGACGCGCTGCCCGGAACCTCGACGGTCGATCCGGTCTTCGGCCTTGCCGGAAAGTGGATCCCCGCCGAGTTGCGGCACGGCGCCGAGTTGGGCGGTGCGACCGTGATCGACCGCGCGTCGGTCATCATCACGCACCTCTCCTCGATCATCACGAAGAACGCCGCGCGGCTGCTCAGCAGGGAAGACGTGCGCGTGCTCACCGAAGGCGTCAAGTCGGTCAACCCCTCGGCCGTCGACGAACTCATCCCGGGGTTGCTCTCGCTCGCGGAGGTCCAGCGGGTACTCCAGGGGCTGCTCTCCGAGCAGGTTCCGATCAACGACCTCTCGCGCATCTACGAATCGCTCGCCCTCCGTGCGAAGGTGTCGAATGATCCGGATGGCCTGATCGAGGCGGCTCGTGCCTCACTCGGCCCGGTCATCGCCGCGCGCCATATAGAGGACTCGGTCCTGCGCGTCATCATGATCGACCCCCTGCTGGAACAGTCGATGCTCGAGGCCATGCGGCCATCGGAGGTCGGCACGCAGATCGTGATGGATGCCACCCGGCTCGATACGGTGCTCAGCTCACTCAAGACCGCGGTCGCGAGCGCGGAAGCCGGCGGGGATCCGGTCGTGCTGGTCTGCGCTCCGGCCCTCCGACCGGCGATCCATCGCCTTGTGGCCCCGGCCCCCGGCGGCCTGCCGATCCTGTCGTACCAAGAGGTGACGGCAGCCCACACCACTATTGAGACGGTTGGAGTAGTCCGTGCCCTCGATCCGATTTCGGCTTGATGACCCTTCGATCGACGCGCTGACCGCGCGCGTTCGATTGGAGTATGGGGAAAACGCCCGCATCCTTTCCGCGTCTGAGGTGCGCGTCGGCGGGTTCGGCGGGTTCTTCGCGCGACGCTTCGTCGATGTCGAGGTCGACCTGCCTCAGGCGAACGCCAACCCGAAGATGCCCGCGGCTGCGGTGAACGGTCCGGCGAACGGTCCGCTCAACGCACCGCAGGGCGCCGTCGGCCTCGAAGCACTTCTGGACGCGGCGGATCTGGCCGAACGCGGAGGGCAGCAGGCCCCGCCCGCCCCGCAGCTTCCCGCGGTGTCGACACAGACGGATGACTTTGAGCGGCTCATGGTCGAGTTGCGGTCGTACGCCGACGTTCCGATTGCGCTGCCGCCGGTCGTCCACCCGGCCCCGGCGATGATCGACGAGGCTGGCGGTCTCGTGGTCTTCGTCGGACTCGGCGACGATGCCCTGGTCGTCGCCCGCTCCCTCGCCCGCACGGTTCGTAGATCCGAGCTGCGGGTCGGAGGCCAAATAATCTTCGACGACATGCGCCGCGTCGACGATCGCCGCAGCGCATCCGCCGCCCGCGCCAAGGGAGTGGAAAACGATTCGGTCGCCCTCGTGGCCTGGGGGCTCGGCATGGGGATCACCGGCGTCGCCGACAGCATCGAGAGGCTCCGTTTCGTGATCGCCGACCAGATCTGGGTCGTCGTCGATGCCTCGCGCAAACCGGCCGACACCGCTGCGTGGGTCGGAATGCTCCGTGCGGCTTTCCCCGTGCAGGCCATCGCCGTTGTGCACGGCGTCGAAACCGCGACCCCGGATTCAGTCCACGGCCTTGGACTACCCGTCGGCTGGTCCGACACGGTGGGTTAGGCTGAACACGTGCTTGTCCTGACACGTAAGCGGGGAGAGCGGATCCTCATCGGGGACGACATTGTCGTCACCATTCTTGAGATCAAGGGTGACAGCATTCGCATCGGGGTGGACGCTCCCTCTGGCGTGCGGATTCAGCGTCACGAGGTAATCGCCGCGCTCGCCGAGGCGAACATCGCCGCGACGGAGACGGGTGCGTCCTCCGGCGAGCAGCTCGCCGAACTGCTCACGCAGGCCCAGCCAGCGGCTCAGCCGAAAGCTTCCGCTGCCGAGTAGGTTACGCAGCGGCGGTGCGGCAGCGGCGGTGCGGCAGCGGCGTGGCGGTGCAGCGGCCGCGGTGGTTCACCGCACCGAGCTGACAGTCGTCGTCACGTCAGAGGAGCTGCGACGACAACAACTGTCAGCTCACGGCAGGTGGCGCAGGGACGCAATCGGGGCATCCGCAGACCCCGGAATGGAGTATTCCCAACCCTCCTACCCCCGATCGCGGGTATGGTGCGGGAGCCACGCCGAGGTTACGTTTACGGTCTGGCATTGCAACGTACTAGGCAGACACTCTGGGGGGTGAAGTCGCGTGGCATCTCTCACTGAGATCCTCATTTTGCGGGGAATCGTCCCGATTGAGAAGCTCGACACAATTTCGGGCGAGCGCGAAAAGGACGACCAGGCGATCCTGGCGCTCCTCGACGAGGGTGTCGTCACCCAGTCCCAACTCGCGTCCGCGCGTGCCGCCCAGGCGGGCCTTCCCTACGTGGAACTGCTCGAATACCCGGTCGACCGCGCCGCCGTCGGGCTGGTTCCCTCGGCGATGTGCCGGAGGCACGAGGTGCTCCCGATTGGGGTCGCCGGCGACTACATGATGCTCGCGATGGTCGATCCTGGTGATGTTTTCGCCATCGACGACGTTCGTGCCGCGTCCCGCATGCAGGTTCGCGCGGTCGTCGCAGAGCGCAGTGATCTTCGTGCCGCGATCGACCGCTTCCACCGCGCGGACAGCGAGATCAACTCGCTGACCAGCGCGCTCGAACAGGAGAGCGGATCGGCCGACGTCGTTCTCGCCGACCAGCAGACCGCGATGGAGGATGACGCGCCCATCGTGCGATTCGTCAACCTCCTGATCAGCCAGGGCATCCAGGACAAGGCCTCGGACATCCACATCGAGCCAGGCGAATTCGAGCTGCGCGTGCGGTACCGCATCGACGGAGTGCTGCACGAGATGCAGACCGCCCCGAAGGCGATCCAGAACGGCGTCATCTCCCGCCTCAAGATCATGTCCGACATCGACATCTCCGAGCGTCGCAAGCCTCAGGATGGCCGCATGTCGGTCAGTCACGCCGGCCGCAAGATCGACCTCAGAGTCGCAACGCTGCCGACCGTGTTCGGCGAAAAAGTCGTCATGCGAATCCTCGACAACAACGGCTCGAACATGGAGATGGGCGGGCTGCACCTGCTCGAGCGCAACGCCGCGGCATACAAGGCCTCGTACACGAAGCCCTACGGAATGATCCTGGTCACCGGCCCGACGGGTTCCGGAAAGTCGACCACCCTGTACACGACGCTCAACGCAGTCGCGCGGCCGGAGATCAACGTCATCACGGTCGAGGACCCTGTCGAGTTCCGGATGAAGGGCATCAACCAGGTCCAGGTGAACCCGAAGGCCGGGCTCACGTTCGCCAGTGCCCTGCGCTCCATCCTCCGGTCCGACCCGGATGTCGTCCTTCTCGGTGAGATCCGCGACCAGGAGACCGCGCAGATCGCCATCGAAGCCGCGCTCACCGGCCACCTCGTGCTCTCAACGCTTCACACCAACGACGCCCCGAGTGCCATCACTCGTCTGACCGAGATGGACATCGAACCCTTCCTGGTCGGATCCGCGCTCGACTGCGTGGTCGCCCAGCGCCTCGCGCGCCGACTCTGCGATCGCTGCAAGACGCCGTACCAGCCCGATGCACAGGATCTCGTTCACCTGCGGGTCGGATTCGATCCGGGCACGATGGCGGTGCCGGTACTGTTCAAGCCGGTCGGCTGCACGAGTTGCTCGAACACCGGCTATCGCGGGCGGATCGCCGTCCACGAGGTCATGACTGTGAGCGAGGAGATCGAACGCATGGCTGTCGCTCGTTCGTCGAGTGCGGAAATCATGCGCGTCGCCCGCTCGCAGGGAATGATCACACTTCGCGAAGACGGCTGGGCGAAGGCCCAGCTGGGAGACACATCCATCGAGGAAATCTTGAGGGTCGTGGCCTAACCGGCCCAGGGGGACCAAAATGAGCAATCCAATCTACGAAATTCCTGTCAACGATGATTCGGCTCCCGGGCTGAACTTTCCGCCGCCGTCGATGGCGGCGGGCCCCGCGAGCTTCTCGCCGGCCCCGCCCACCATGGCAAGCGCGCCCGCGCCAACCGGCTGGCCGCTTCCGCCGGTGCAGTCGTCGCCGCTTCCGCCGCAGGGTTTTCCCGCGCCCGCGCCCATGACGTTCCAGGTCCCGTCGGTTCCGGATGCCGGCTGGCCGGCGCCGAGCGCCGCCGCCGCGTACCCGGTGCCGACGGCCGCTCCCGTGTACGAAGTGCCCGTTGTGCCCTCGCCCTCCATCCCGACTGCTCCGGTCGTGTATGAGCTCCCGGTCTCCGCGCCTTCGGCCCCGGTCGCGGCACCCCTGTATCCGTTGCCGAACTCCGTACCGTCGGCGCCGAGCGCGGAACACCTGAACTTCCCACCGCCGTCCACGAGCATCCCGGCCAGGCACACCGACGACATCGCGGCGGCCACCGCGGGGCTCCCGGAGCGCGTCGTCGACTTCGGTGAGGATGTCACCAACGAGAACGCAGATCCCGACCTGATCACCGCGCTCCGCGACGTTCTGATGATGAACGCGTCCGACCTCCACGTGACGGCCAACATGCCGCCCATGGTCCGCGTCGACGGTGGGCTCACGCCGAGTTCGTTCACGCAGGCGTGGGATGCCGAGAAGGTGCGCCACGCGCTCCGCAGCATCATGACGCCGGCGCAGGCAGAGATCTTCGACCGCGACCTCGAGCTCGACTTCGCATACACGGTTTCGGCCAACGCCCGTTTCCGTGTGAACTTCTACCAGCAGCGCGAGGCGATGGGGGCCGCGTTCCGTCTCATCCCGACCGAGATCAAGCAGCTTGCCGACCTCGGCGTGCCGGACTCGATCGCGCGATTCGCAACGCTCGCCCGCGGGCTCGTCCTCGTCACCGGCCCGACCGGTTCGGGAAAGTCGACGACGCTGGCTGCCCTTGTCGACCTCGTCAACCGCACGCGCGCGGACCACATCATGACCGTCGAGGATCCGATCGAGTTCCTGCACGGTAACCACAAGTCGCTCGTCAACCAGCGCGAGGTCGGCAACGACACTCACAGCTTCGGTGCCGCACTCAAGCACGTGCTGCGGCAGGACCCTGACGTCATCCTCATCGGTGAGCTCCGGGACCTCGAGACGATCTCGGTGGCCCTGACCGCGGCCGAAACCGGGCACCTCGTGTTCGCGACGCTGCACACGCAGGATGCCGCCCAGACCATCGACCGCATCATCGACGTCTTCCCGCCGCACCAGCAGGGACAGGTGCGCTCGCAGCTCGCCGCGACCCTGCAGGGCGTCGTCTGCCAGACCCTCGTCAAGAAGGCGAGCGGCCGCGGCCGAGTCGTCGCCACCGAGGTCCTGATCGCGACCCCGGCGGTCGCCAACCTCATCCGTGAGGGCAAGACCTACCAGATCGCTTCGGCCATGCAGGCCGGTGGTGAGCTCGGCATGCACACCATGGACCGCCACCTCGCAGACCTCGTCAACGCCGGCATGATCACGCAGCGTGCGGCGCTCGACAAGGCCCAGGACGTCGAGAGCATCAAGCAGCTCATCCACCGCGTCGACAGCACGGAGGAAGCGGCAATGAGCGCATCCGAGATCAACTTCGACGCGTACTCGGGAATGACCCCGTAATGGCAACCCTGGCCTACGCGTACAAGGGCCGTGACGGCGCGGGCAAGATCGTCAAGGGCCACCTCGACGGCTCGAGCGAGGCGGCCGTTGCCGGCCGGATGCGAACCATGGGCCTCTCGCCCATCGAGATCGTCGAATCGGCCAACGGCACCGGCCTGAGTAAAGAGATCAAGATCCCGGGTCTCAGCAAGGGCGTTGGCCTCAAGGACCTCGCCGTCATGAGCCGCCAGATGGCGACCATGATCGGGGCGGGCCTGACGCTCCTGCGCACGCTCACCATCCTGAGCGAGCAGACCGAGAGCAAGCCGCTCACCGCGGTGCTCCTGAACATCGTGCGGGATGTCGAGGGCGGCACCTCACTCTCCGACGCGATGTACAAGCACCCGGTCGACTTCCCGCCCATCATGATCAACCTGGTGCGCGCGGGGGAGACCGGCGGATTCCTCGAGGACTCCCTCGAGACGATCGCCAAGAACTTCGAGAACGAGGTCAAGCTCCGCGGCAGCATCAAGGCCGCGCTGACCTACCCGGTCATCGTGCTCATCATGGCCGCCGTGGCCGTCGCCGCGATGCTGATCTTCATCGTGCCGACCTTCAAGTCCATGTTCGACAGCCTGGGCGGAACCCTGCCCGTCCCCACCCTGATGCTGGTCTGGATGTCAAGCGTCATGGTGTGGCTGGCGCCGGTGCTCATCGTGGTCGGCATCGTCTTTGCGATCTGGTGGCGAGCGAATAAGAACACCGAGCGGGTGCGGCGAACGGTCGATCCGTTCAAGCTCAAGCTTCCGGTTTTCGGGATGCTGATGAAGAAGATCGCCGTCGCGCGCTTCTGCCGCAACTTCTCGTCGATGATCGGCGCCGGCGTTCCGATCCTGCAGGCGCTCCACATCGTGGGGGAGACCTCCGGCAACTGGGTCATCGAACGCGCGCTGCACAGCGTGGCGGATTCCGTGCGGCAGGGCAAGTCGATCGCGGAGCCGCTGGCGCAGTCGCCGGTCTTTCCGCCCATGGTGACGCAGATGATCTCCGTCGGTGAGGATTCCGGATCGCTCCAGCAGATGCTCAGCAAGATCGGCGACTTCTACGACGCCGAGGTCGAGGCGGCGACGGAGCAGCTCACGGCCATGATCGAGCCGCTCATGGTCGCCGTTCTCGGCGTCGTCGTCGGTGGAATGATCGTCGCGCTGTACCTGCCGATCTTCCAGCTCACCACCGTCATCCAAAACCAGGGCAGCTGACCACCCCTCAACTGGGGTGCTGTAAATCCCGGATGTGCCCCCTTTGCGGGATTACGCAACTTCCGAGCCTCCCGCACTATTTACACGGGGGTCAAAAAGTTTTTGGGGGCCCTGTCCACATCTCATTCGACTGACAGGAAAACAACATGTTCACAAAGTTCCACAAGGCGCTCAACGAGCGTCGCGCCGGGAT
>JAODMY010000116.1 GCA_025465535.1 Glaciihabitans sp. | reverse complement strand
CGATCGACCTGGTTCGGTCGGTCCCCGAGAACGGCATCGAATTCGGCGCGAGCCGTCGGGACGAGGTCGGGATGCGCCACCCAGGTTCCGTCGAATCCGTCGGCGGCCTCGCGACTCTTGTCCGCGCGCACCTGGTCGAGCGCGCGGGCCGTCACCTCGGGATCGCGCCTGTTCGGGATGAACGCGCTCATTCCCCCTATTGCATAGGCGCCCCGCTTATGGCAGGTTGCGACGAGCAGCTCCGTGTAGGCCCGCATGAACGGCACCGTCATCGTGATCGCCGAGCGGTCGGGAAGAGTGAAGCCCGCTCGCCCTCGGAAGTTCTTGATGATCGAGAAGATGTAGTCCCAGCGCCCGGCGTTGAGGCCGGCGCAGTGCTCTCGCAGCTCGTACAGGATCTCCTCCATCTCGAAGGCGGCCGGGATGGTCTCGATCAGCACGGTCGCGCGGATCGTGCCGTGCGCAATCCCGAGCGCATTCTCCGAGAAGGTGAAGACGTCATCCCACAGCCGCGCCTCTAGGTGGCTCTCGAGCTTTGGCAGGTAGAAGTACGGACCCGCGCCTCGAGCAATGAGCTCTTCGGCGTTGTGGAAGAAGTACAGCCCGAAGTCGACGAGGGAACCCGAGGTCGGCGACGCGATCCCCGACTTGTCGACATAGCGCAGGTGCTTTTCGGCGAGGTGCCAGCCGCGCGGACGCATGACGATGGTCGGCGTGGTTTCACCCAACTCGTAGCGCTTGCCCTCGCCAGAGGTGAAGTCGATCTGCCGGCGAATGGCGTCGAACAGCGACACCTGACCCCCGATGACGTTCGCCCAGGTCGGACTGGTCGCATCCTCCTGGTCGGCGAGCCAGACCTTCGCGCCGGAGTTCATTGCGTTGACGGTCATCTTGCGGTCGGTCGGCCCGGTGATCTCCACTCGACGATCCTCAAGGCCCGGCCCCGCCCCGGCAACGCGCCAGGTCGGCTCCTCGCGAACCGCGCGAGTCTCCGCCAGGAATCTCAGGTCCCGGCCGTTGTCGATGGCGCTCCGCTGCTGCATCCGAGCCGCGAGGCGATCGTGTCGTCGCCCGGCGAACGCGTCGTGAAGTCGGGTCAGGAAGCGAAGCGCCTCCGGAGTCAGGATGTCGTCGAACCGGTCATCGCCCGAGGCGAGAACCTCGATCCGGCTGGCCGTTGGGTGAAGCGTTGTTGTCATGATCTGTGTCCTTGTCTGTGTTGAAGCGGAATCTGTGTAGCGGTCTTTAGTGGAACTGGGCGGATTCGGTTGAGCCGACGAGCGCGAGCGTCGCGCTCTCCGGGTTCAGCACGGTCGAGACGCGGTCGAAGTAGCCCGTGCCGACCTCGCGCTGGTGCTTCGTGGCGGTGTAGCCATTCGACTCGGAGGCGAACTCGGCCTCTTGCAACTCGACGTACGCGCTCATGTGGCGCTGGCTGTAGTCCTTCGCGAGCGTGAACATCGAGTGGTTGAGCGCGTGGAAGCCGGCGAGGGTGATGAACTGGAACGCGTATCCCATCGCCGCGAGCTCGCGCTGGAACGTCGCAATCTGGTCGTCGTCGAGGTGGCTCTTCCAGTTGAACGACGGCGAACAGTTGTAGGCGAGCTTCTTGCCGGGGTACTCGCTGTGGATGCTCTCCGCAAAGGTGCGCGCCAGCTCGAGGTCGGGGGTGGACGACTCGACCCAGAGCAGATCGGCGTACGGAGCGTAGGCGTGACCGCGAGCGAGTACCGTCTGGATGCCGGGGGTCGTCTCGTAGAAGCCCTCGGCCGTTCGCGTCCCGGTCAGGAACGGCTTGTCGCGGTCGTCCACATCGCTCGTCACGAGGTTCGCGGCCAGGGAATCCGTGCGGCCGATGACGAGAGTCGAGACCCCGGCGACATCCGCCGCAAGTCGCGCAGCGTTCAGGGTCCGGATGTGCTGCGACGTCGGCACGAGGACCTTGCCGCCCATGTGTCCGCATTTCTTCTCCGACGCAAGCTGGTCTTCCCAGTGGACGCCCGCGGCTCCCGCGGTGATCATCGAGGTCATCAACTCGTAGGCGTTCAGTGGACCGCCAAAACCGGCCTCGGCGTCCGCGACGATCGGCGCGAGCCAGTCGATGTTGGCTCCCGTGGCATCGGTACGCTCGATCTGGTCGGCTCGCAGCAGCGCGTTGTTGATGCGCCGCACGACCGACGGCACCGAGTTGGCCGGATACAGGCTCTGGTCGGGGTAGGTCTGCCCCGAGAGGTTGGCGTCGGCCGCGACCTGCCAGCCGGAGAGGTAGATGGCCTTCAGCCCCGCGCGCACCTGCTGCACGGCCTGGTTGCCGGTCAGCGCGCCGAGCGCCGCAACCCACTCCCCTGTGCCTTCTGACCTGATGAGTTCCCACAGGTTTTCGGCGCCGCGGCGTGCCAGCGTGTGGTCCTCCTGCACGGTGCCGCGGAGAGCGACGACGTCCTCGGCCGAGTAGTCGCGCTGCACGCCATCCCACCGCGAGTTGGTCTTCCACTGAATCTCGAGCTGCGCTGCGGTCTGCGTCTGGTCACCTGGTCGGCTGGTCATCTTGAGCTCCCTCGTCTTTTCGTTCCTGCCTCGACTCTCCGCCCGCCTGTCCCCGTTATTTCCGGATCGATTGCCAGAAGATTGCCCGTTCTTCTATTTCCCAAAAGAACGGGGAATGACAGAGTGGATGGATGGACACGGCAGTTCCGTTCGACGCGCAGGATGGCAACATGCTCGATTCCCTGACGCTCGGCCGCCGCATCCGCCAGCTGCGCTCCGGAAGGCGCATGACCCTCGACGACCTGAGCGCGGCGATCGGTCGGGCGCCGTCGCAGCTCTCGATCATCGAGAATGGCAAGCGCGAGCTGAAGATCGGCGAGATCCAGAAGCTCGCCCACGCACTGGATGTGACGGTCGACGAGCTCCTGAGTACCGAGGCGCCGTCGAAGCGCGATGCGCTCGAGATTGCTCTCGAGCGAGCGCAACACGGTCCGATGTTCGCGGCCCTCGGGCTGTCCCCGCTTCCGGTCCGCAGGTCGCTCAGCGATGAGGCGATCGAAACCATCCTCGGCCTGCACGCGGAACTCCAGCGCCTGCACGGCGAGCGCGCGCTGACTCCGGAGGAGGCGCGGCGCGCCAACACCGAGCTGCGCCGAGCCATGCGTGCGCGCAACAACTATTTCCCAGAACTCGAGAAGACTGCCCGCGACCTGCTCAAGGCCGTCGGTCACGATGGCGGCCCGCTCTCCCAGCGTGTCGCATCCGATCTTGCAACCCACCTCGGCTTCACGCTGCACTACGTGCCCGACCTTCCCACCTCGACCCGGAGCGTGACCGACCAGAAGAACGGACGCATCTACCTCCCGATGACGGATGTCGGTGGCACCGATCAGCGCTCCGCACTCCTGCAGGCGCTCGCCAGTCACGTGCTCGGAATGCAGGGTCCGAGCGACTACGCCGACTTCCTCCGGCAGCGCGTCGAGACCAACTACCTCGCGGGCGCGCTCATGATCCCGGAGGCCTCCGCCGTCGCGTTCCTCGAGGGGGCGAAGGCCAAGCGTGAGCTCTCCGTCGAGGACCTCCGCGACGCGTTCGCCGTCACCTATGAGACGGCGGCGCACCGCTTCACGAATCTCGCGACAGAGCACCTCGGCATCCCCGTGCACTTCCTCAAGGTGCACGAGAGTGGCACGCTCTCTAAGGCGTACGAGAACGACAATGTGCAGTTCCCCGCTGACGCCCTCGGCGCGGTCGAGGGCCAGCTCGTCTGTCGGTATTGGAGCGCGCGCCGCGTGTTCGACGTTGCCGACCGCTTCAGCCCGTACCACCAGTACACGGACAAGCCGACGGGAACCTACTGGTGCACCTCCCACATCCAGGCGACGAGTCGCGGAGCCTTCTCGGTCAGCGTCGGTACGCCGTTTGCGCACGTCAAGTGGTTCCGCGGTCGGGACACGGCCAACCGGTTCGCCTCATCCTGTCCGGACGAGGGATGCTGCCGCAGGCCACCCGCGGACCTCGCGCAGAAGTGGGCGCAGCAGTCCCTCCCGAGCGCCAGGCTCAACAGTTCGTTGCTCGCCGCGATGCCGACGGGCGTGTTCCCGGGCGTGGACAGCACCGACGTATTCCGGTTCCTCGAGACCCACTCCCCGGTGGTCGATTAATTCATTCGTGGTGGATGGTTTCTCCGTGAATACTCTGGCTCGATGCCAGAGCCGAGCGTAGGCTTTTTTGTGTACCGGGCCATCCGGTCCGGTTGCCATCCATTGATGGCCGGACATGAAGGAACGATGGAAATGGCTATGTATTTCGACCCATTCCGTGATCTGGACCGCTTCACGGCGGGCCTTTTCGGCGGAAGACAAGGCCTTCGGGCTGTACCGATGGATCTACACAAGGAAAGCGACCACTACATCCTCGACGCCGACCTTCCCGGGGTTGATCCGGGATCGATCGACATCGAAGTCGATGGGCAGCTGCTGACCATCCGCGCCCAGCGCACCCTGCGCGGTCAAGACAGGCAGGGTGGTGGGCAGGACAGGCAGGACGAAAGGCAGGACAACCTCGACAGACAGGACCGACCAGAGCGGCAGGACGGGATGAACTGGCTCACCCAGGAACGTCCCGCCGGGTCGTTCATGCGCCAGCTGAACCTCGGCGACGGGATCGATGCCGACCGCATCACCGCAAACTACGAGAACGGCGTGCTCAGCGTCACCATCCCAGTGAGCGAGAAGGCCAAACCACGCAGGGTAGAGGTCGGCTCGGCCTCCGCGCATAAGGCGGCCATCCCGATCGAGCAACAGCGCACAGCGTACTGAGAACCAACTTCCCTCGAACCACCGTCCTGAGAGGCCGGGCCGCTACCGCGGTCCCGGCCTTTTCCTCTGTACGGGGGCTTCACCGCGATCTCTGATTTCTGTACAGGTCCTGTCAACCTTCTGTGCGAACCCGTCCCAGTTTTGAGTAGTTCACGATTGGTGGCAGAGTGGAGGCACAGCAACGCGGGCACCAACCAGTCTGTGTATGACTCGGCTGGCGACCCGAAAAGACGGGGCGCGAGTCAAGCTGGCGGTTTAGCGCGACGCCATGAGCGCCGCGACGACGACCATTAGTACACTTCCCCAACCTGAGCGCAGCCAGTGAAGCGCCCTTACCGCTCCTTCGAGCCTCGCCGTGCCTTGCTGCACGCCTTCATTGACGACGCCAAAAAGACCTTCCGGGGCTTCTGCCCTTCCTTCCGAACAACACAGATACAAGGAGACACGAATGACGAACAACACCACAACCGAGGCGGGAACCCCCGTTCAGAGCAATAGTCAGCCGACTTTTGGTCTAGGAGCCCGGCTTCTCGCAGAGATATTCGGTACCTTCGTCCTCGTATTTGGCGTCGCCGGCACGGCGCTGTTCGCGTCGTCGAATACCGGCTACCTCGGCGTGGCGCTCGCAGTCGGGCTCGCGGTCATGGCGTCCGTGTTCGCGGTCGGTCACATCTCGGGCGGCCACTTCAACCCGGCGGTAACGATCGGGGCTGCGGCGGCCGGTCGACTTCCCTGGAAGTATGTGGTGCCGTACTTCATTGCACAGATCGTCGGCGGCGCAATCGCATCCACGATCCTGTTCCTGATCGCAGCAGGTGGACCGAAGGGCTACCTGAAAGCAGCACAGGCCAGTGGCTTCGCCTCGAACGGGTACGGCGCACACTCTCCCGGCGGATTTGACCTCGCTTCCGTGATCATCGTCGAGGTTGTGCTGTCGGCGGCCTTCCTCTACGTCATCCTCAGCGTCACTGCCCCAGGATCGGCCGTTGGCGCCTTCGCACCGCTCGCCATCGGCCTCGCGCTGACCATGGTCCATCTCGTCGCGATTCCAGTAAGCAACTCCTCGGTCAACCCAGCCCGTTCCATCGCGACCGCGATCTACGGCGGCCCGGCCGCGCAGGGCCAGCTCTGGGTGTTCATCCTCGCTCCGCTCGTCGGCGGCCTGATCGCCGGCCTCACCTGGAAGCCGCTGTTCTCGCGCGCACGCAAGCTCGCCTCGGCCAGCTGACCCAACCCGGCAATAACAAAGCCCCCGTCCACATTGGACGGGGGCTTTGTCGCGCTATGAACAGTCGCGCTATAAACAGTCGCGCGAAAACAGATCAGTGGGATGCCGCGGCGGCAACCATGGCGATCTTGCCGTCGGCCATGCCTACAACAACGCTCGCTGAGTCGAAGGATCCCGACTCGAGAGCAACGCACTTTGCGCATCGTCCCCAGAATGTCACTTCGGCTTCTTCGATCCGGTAGCCCGCCGAGTCGGAGGGATGAAGGCACGGTGCGCTGCCGACCACACAGTCGACGTCGGCTACCGCGCCGCATTCGGTGCAAACGACGTGGTGGTGATTATCATCGATGCGGCGCTCATACAGCGCAGCCGAGCGTGCGGGCTCGATCCGACGAACCAGTCCGGCTCGAGTGAGGTCGGAGAGCACGTTGTGCACAGACTGAATCGAGAGACGGGGAAGCCCCGGCGCGACCAATCCGTGCAGCCGATCGGCGTCTGAGTGTGGGTGTTCCTCGAGCGCTTTGAGCACTTCGAGGCGGCCGACGGTTGCACGCAGGCCGGAAAGCCGCAACTCGTCTTCAATGGGTGTTATCGGGGACACAAGATTCAGTAAATCACGAACTGGAACACAAAGTAAGGATGACCTACATTGTGCGGCTGGCATCCAGCATCGTGCGCCCATTATCCGGGCACGCAAAAGCGCCCGGCCACCGAAGTGACCGGGCGCTTGTGTGATGTCGACTAGGTAGTTACGTCGACAATTTGGTATCGACTACTCGGCGACGCCAACGTACTCGGCGGACTCGTTCGACGTCTCCGTGCCCTTCGAAAGCTCGGCGCGCAGCTTGGCTCCGAGTTCGGCGTCGACGTTCGCCCAGTACTGGATGGCGCGCTCGCGAATTCCCTCGTTCACCACGCCACCGACGGCACCGGTGATGGTTTCGAGGAAGCGCTGCTTCGCCGCGTCGTCAAAGACGTCGCGGTAAAGCGTTCCGGCCTGGCCGAAGTCACTGTCCTCGGAGTGCAGCGTTGCCGCAGTGCGCACCAGTTCGCCGTCGCTCTCCCAGCTGCCCTCACCGGCGGCCGCGGCATCCGCCACGGGTCCACCGAACGAGTTGGGCGCGTAGTTCGGAGTGCCGGCAGGCGAGAAGCCGTGGCGAGCCGCGCCATCCCGCGTGTAGCTGTGAACGGGTGCGATCGGAGCGTTGACGGGGATCTCGTTGTAGTTGGTTCCCACGCGGTAGCGCTGGGCATCCGGGTAGGAGAACACGCGCGCCATCAGCATCTTGTCGGGGCTGATCGAGATGCCGGGAACGGTGTTCGCCGGCGAGAACGCGGCCTGCTCGATCTGCGCGAAGAAGTTCTCCGGGTTGCGGTTGAGCGTGTGCGTTCCGACCTTGATCAGCGGGTAGTCGGCGTGCGGCCACACCTTCGTGAGGTCGAAGGGGTTGAAGCGGTACGTCTTGGCATCCTCGTACGGCATGATCTGCACCGAGACATCCCACGACGGGAAGTTTCCGGCCTCGATCGCCTCGTACAGGTCGCGGCGGTAGTAGTCGGCGTCAGCACCGGCGATGAGCTCGGCCTCGGCCCCCTCCATCTGGACGTTGCCCTGGTTGGTCGCGAAGTGGTACTTCACCCAGAAGCGCTCACCAGCGGCATTGATCCACTGGTAGGTGTGCGATCCGAATCCTGGCATCTCGCGCCACGACCTCGGCAGACCGCGGTCACCCATTAGGTAGGTCACCTGGTGGGCGGACTCAGGGGACAGGGTCCAGAAGTCCCACTGCATGTCGGCGTCGCGAAGGCCTGAGCCTGGCAGGCGCTTCTGGGAGTGGATGAAGTCGGGGAACTTGATCCCGTCGCGGATGAAGAACACCGGAGTGTTGTTCCCGACGATGTCGTAGTTGCCCTCGGTCGTGTAGAACTTGACCGAGAAGCCGCGCACGTCGCGCCAGGTGTCGGGGCTGCCCTGTTCACCGGCAACGCTCGAGAAGCGCTGGACGGTCTCGGTGGTTGCTCCCGGCTGGAACAGCGCCGCCTTTGTGTAGGCCGACACATCGCCGGTCACCGTGAAGGTACCGAACGCTCCGCCGCCCTTCGCGTGCACGATTCGCTCCGGGATGCGCTCACGGGCGAACTGCGCCAGCTTCTCGACGAGGTAGCGGTCGTGCAGCGCGGCGACACCATCCGGTCCCGACGTGAGGGAATGGCTGTCGCTCGAAACGGGCGTACCTGTCTGGCTTGTGGTGTTTTCCGTCATTTTTTTCTCCTTGATTTTTCATTGTATTTCGCAAGAGGAGCAGAAGCCCCAGAAAGTCACTTCGGCGTCATCGATGATGAAGCCGCTTGAATTGGCCGGGTCGAGGCATGGCGCCGGCCCGAACACCCTGTCGACATCGGTCAGCGCGCCGCAGCTCAAGCACACAAGGTGGTGATGATTGTCATCGACCCGGCGCTCGTACATTGCGGCGAATCCCGCGGGCTCAATCCGGCGGATGAGCCCCGCAGCCGTGAGGTCACCGAGCATGTTGTGCACCGACTGCACCGACATTGTTGGACGGGATCCCTGGATCGCCAGGCACAGCGTCTCCGCCTTGGAATGAGGGAACTCATCGAGAACCTCGAGAAGCGCAACGCGACCGGCGGTCGCCTTGAGCCCGGCGGCCCGTAATTGGTCCGCCCCCGTCGCTGTCATGTCCCAACTATGCCATCAATCGTGAACGACTCAAAATTAGAATCGATTCGCTCGGCAGGCTGTCAGGTTGGGCTGGACGGTCGCCTCCCACTCGTTTCGGCCATCTATGATGACGTCGAACACGTGCCATTTCGCGGACCCTGAGCTGGACTGGAGACAACACCTGATGATGAACGAATCTTTTGCAAAGGACGCGGACGAGTTCTTCGAAAGAGGCCTCTCCGGATCGAACATGATGGGAATCTTTCGGGGCCTGCCGACGGACGAGACCTTGCGCCTCTGCAAACTCGCCTGGGACCAGGGAGTGGATCTCGTCGAGATCCCGATGCAATCCGCCGAATCCCGTGAGACCCTCGCCGCTGTGATTGCCGAGGGCAAGTCGCGCGGCAAGCTCGTGGGTGCCGGCACCATCATGAACCCCGAGCACGTTCGCGCCGCGGCCGATCTTGGCGCACGCTTCTGTGTTTCGCCGGGATTAGACATTGCCGTGAGCGAAGCTTGCGAGGACGCAGGAGTCTTTCACCTGCCGGGAGTCGCGACCGCGAGCGAAATCACCCGTGCGCTCTCTCACGGCCACACCTGGCTCAAGGCCTTCCCGGCTTCAGTCCTCGGCGCGGACTGGATCAAAGCGATGAAGGGCCCATTTCCCCAGGTAAAGCTGGTGTGCACCGGTGGAATGAGCCCCGCCACGATGCACGATTACATCTCGGCAGGCGCACGTGCAGTCGCCATCGGAGGGCTCTGGGCCTCGTAGCGCGGGGCGCTTCATTGACGCGCAAGAGGCCGCATGCCTATCGTGGCGATCAGCTTTCGTTTTTTGCGAGTCCGGTTGCTTCGGCCGCCTGATGGTGCAGCTCTGCATGATCGGCGGCGGTGAGTACCTCGTCGCCATCAAATGAGTACGGCGTGCCCTCTCCGGTTTCGATGAACGCCTTGAGACTGCCGTTTACGAACATGCTCCACGCGTTCGAGCACACGTCGTAGCACTCATCCTCGGGCTCGAGGCCCTCGTGGGTAAAGGTGATCCGCGTTCCCTCGTCGGCCTCATCGATGTCGAACCGGACGGTAGTGCCGTTCCACTCCTGCTTGTCGGTGATGAAGTCGAGGTAACTGCCGGTGACGAGCCACGCAATACGTCTCTCCGGAGCGAACTCGGTGACTCGGAATCCGCTGTAGTGCAACCCGGGGACGACATAGACGAACTCGTCGCCTACCGCAGTGGTCGAACCTGTGATCCGCCCCCACCACCCGGCGACGTCGTTGATCGCATCGAATGCTTCTCGCGGCGTGGCATGCGTGGTGATCGTCGCCGTGAAGTTCGCGGTCATCTTCTGCTCCTTTGCACGCCTCTCTCGAAGAGGAGACCTGTGTACCTGCGTGATGCAAGTCAATGTAGCGCAATCAACTTGCATCATGCAAGTGATAGCATCGAGCCATGTTGGGCAAGGCTTACGACACCCAGGTGTGCTCAATCGCGCGATCACTCGAACTCGTCGGCGAGCGGTGGAGTCTGCTCATCATCCGCGATGCCCTGTTCGCTCGGGTGACGCGCTTCGGTGACTTTCAGCACAATCTCGGGATCGCGACCAATGTGCTCACATCGCGGCTGGAATCGTTCGTGGCGAGCGACATCATGGAGCGCGAAGGCTCAGCCGACTACCTCCTCACGACCAAGGGTCGCGCACTCGCTGTCGCGCTCATCGCCCTCACCGAGTGGGGCGACGCGTGGGCCTCTCTCGTCGAACCGCCGATTCTGTACCGACACACCGCCTGTGATGACGGCGCTGTGCACGCAGTCCTTGAATGCGAGGCTTGCGGCATTGTGCCCACCGAGGAGATCGCGGTTGGCATCGGCCCCGGTATGCCCGCCGATTACCTCGCGGAGCGACGCGGCGGAACGCGCAGTGGGGGGCGTTAGAGAAGCGGGGGCGTTGCGAGCTGGCCTAATCCACTCTGTCTCAACCAACTGAAGCTATCGATATGTCGGCGCCCGGCGCGGGGACCACGTGGCGTTTTCCGTCGGCGTCGATGTAGCTGTCACCCGACTTCAGCTCCGTAAATGCGACCAAGAGTGTCGTTTTGCCCGACTTGCGGGACCATGCGTTCCCACCGAGATGCTTGTAGCCCGCTCGAGGCAGCTCCGCCAAGAGGGAAGGGTAGGTTGTCTCATCACCGAGGACGTCCTTGATCACAGTGGGCGGATTGCCTTCGATTCGGTGAGCCGATCCATAATGGCCGGTATAGACGACGTGGCCGTATTTGCTCAGATGCAGCGACTTTGCCGCCTGGTTCACCGCGTCGTAATCGTGGGGACCGGCGACCCCCAAGGGCGTGCACGCGGACAACACACCCACGAGCACAACGGCGACACCAGCGGAGACGACTTGCCGGAACGCCGTCCTTGGCCATCTGAACTGAGAATGCGTCACGGGCACACGCTAGCCGACGCCCGGCAGCTGTCAACCGTAGATGCGCGCGTTGCCCGCGCGGAGTACTGCGACCGCGTCAATTAGGTAGCGAGGGCGGGACTCGACTCCCCAGATGAGCCGCCGCCAGGCTGCCTCGCACGCTCGGTAGCCCACCGGACTGCGCATCCGGGGCCCCACGCCAGAGCGGCTTCTCGATCCACCAGCTGTATCGAACAAAAAAGACGACCCGAAAAGCGTGGGCCGTCCTTTTTCTCCGGTAGCGAGGGCGGGACTCGAACCCGCGACACCACGATTATGAGCCGTGTGCTCTAACCACCTGAGCTACCCCGCCGGGCGCATCCGAGTGAGGGATGCTGGAGCCCCCTGTGGGAATCGGACCCACTACCTCTTCCTTACCAAGGAAGTGCTCTACCAATGAGCTAAGGGGGCGCACAAACCAGCCCGCGCCTGAACGCGGCGCCGTTTTGGCACCGTAAGAGACTAGCATCCGCGACGGCGCGGTTACGCGCGCGCTATTGCAGGCAGAACTCGTTGCCCTCGGGGTCCTGCATGACAAAGTGGTGTTCCTGAACCGGGCCCCAGGGCCGGTCATAATCGACGATCACCGTCGCACCCAGCGCGACGATGCGATCCTTCTCGGTCTCGAGCTCCTCAGTCGTCGGGTGCCTGCCTGGCACCGCCTGGATGTCGATGTGCATCCGGTTTTTCGCCGTCTTGCCCTCGGGAACTCGGTTGAAGTAGAAGCGCGGGCCGACGCCATCCGGATCCTCAACGGCGCTCCGATTCGCCAGGTCTTCCTCAGTCAGGCCGGATGCCAACAGCTGCGCCCGCAACTCCTCCGGCCACTCCGGGCGCGGGTAGCCAAACACGTCGGCCCAGAACGTTGCGAGCGCGGTCGGGTCTGCACAGTCAAAGGTGATGTTTCCCAGCTTGGATGCCATCCCTCCACCCAACACCCGTGCACCGTCATGCCGCCACCCGCAGCGACTACTCAAGCTCCAACACTGTGCCTTCGGGCGAGAACGGTGGCAGCGTGACCCCCGGCATCGACCAGGCCGTGAACGACGGCCCACTCCCGCGCAGCACGAGGCCGATGGCCGGGTCGAACTCCGCCTCGCCCGGCCCGAACAGCAGCGACGGTACCCCCGCGACAGCGTTGGCCGCCAGGGTCAGCTCGTAATCGTCACGCGCGGCCACCAGCAGGATGCTCTCGGCCGCACTCTCCCGCACATAGACGAGCACGTCATCCGATGCATGGAGCCAGCGCACGCCGCCCGTGTTCAGCACCTCGTGATCGCGTCGCAGGTGAATCAGCGTCGAGTAGAGGGCGATGCGGTCGGATGCGGCATCCACCTGGTCCCAGGGGATGGGCGTTCGAGAGTGCTCGCCGTCATCCCGACCCGCCCGAACTCGTCGCC
>JAODMY010000083.1 GCA_025465535.1 Glaciihabitans sp. | reverse complement strand
GGCCCGCCTCGTGCGTCGCCCGAAGCGCGCCGAGGTCCCCGTGACCTGTGAAGTCCAGCTCGTCGTCGAGTACTACGCGGCTCGGTAACACAGCTACGTGGCTCGCTGATTTCATTTAGCGTAAGCGCGGAGGCGGGCACCCATGCGGTGCCCGCCTTCTCGCGTTAATACGCCGATAGGCTTGGAGACCTCTACTTCACTCGAACCTCGGGAGCCCCTCATGAAGAAATTCCTGTTTCTCCTCGTCGGCGTCGGCGTCGGTTTCTTTGCCGCCCACCAGTTCTCGAAGACGCCGCAGGGAAAGCAGTTCTTCGACGACGTGGATTCGAAGGCGCGCGAGTTCAGCTCGGCGGTCATCGATGGGTACAAGGCTCGCGAGGCCGAACTGCGCGACGCGGTCGCCGACGCCGAAGACGCGCTCGACGACCTCCGCAACCGTTAACCCCACCCAACGCTTTAGCCGGTCTCGATACGCGGGCTCGTTCCTCGCTCGCTACTCGACCATCGGTTCCGTAGGAACTCAGAGACACCACCATGCAGACTGCAGACATCCAGAGCCGCTGGCTCAACTTCTTCGGCGACCGCGGGCACACCATCGTGCCGTCCGCCTCGCTCGTCAGCGACGACCCGACGCTGCTGTTCACGGTCGCCGGCATGGTGCCGTTTGTCCCGTACCTGACCGGACTGGTGCCCGCGCCGTATCCGCGCGCGACGAGCGTGCAGAAGTGCATCCGGACCCTCGACATCGAGGAGGTCGGAAAGACCCCGCGTCACGGCACCTTCTTCCAAATGAATGGCAACTTCTCGTTCGGCGACTACTTCAAGGAGCAGGCGATCGCGTACGCGTGGGAGCTGCTGACCTCATCCCAGTCCGAGGGGGGCTTCGGGTTCCAGCCGAAGGATCTCTGGGTCACCGTCTACAAGGATGACGACGAGGCGATCGCGCTCTGGAAGAAGATCGCGGGGCTTCCGGATGATCGAATCCAGCGCCTCGACATGGACACCAATTACTGGTCGACCGGCCAGCCGGGCCCCGCTGGCCCGTGCTCGGAGATCTTCTTCGACCGTGGACCGGCCTACGGGCGCGACGGGGGACCGGCGACGGATGACGACCGCTACGTCGAGATCTGGAACCTGGTCTTCATGCAGTTCCTCCGCGGTGAGGGCAGCGGAAAGTCGTTCCCGATCCTCGGTGAGCTTCCGAAGAAGAACATCGACACCGGCATGGGTATGGAGCGCGTCGCGTTCCTGACCCAGGGCGTCGAGAACATGTACGAGATCGACCAGGTGCGTCCCGTCCTCGACAAGGCGGCCGAACTCTCCGGTCGTCGCTACGGCGCGGTTCACGACGACGATGTGCGGATGCGCGTCATCGCCGATCACGTGCGCTCGAGCCTGATGCTGATGTCGGATGGCGTGACCCCGAGCAACGAGGGTCGCGGCTACATCCTGCGTCGTCTGATGCGTCGCAGCGTCCGTGCCATGCGACTTCTGGGGTTCGAAGACCCGAGCTTTGCCGAGCTGTTCCCCGCTTCCCGCGACGCGATGAAGGCCGCGTATCCGGAGGTCGCGACCAACTACGACAGGATCTCCCGCCTCGCCCTCGGCGAGGAGGAGACCTTCCTTCGCACCCTGGCATCCGGGACGAGCATCCTGGACGTCGCGGTCGAGAAGACCACGAAGAGCGGCGCGAAGGAGCTGGCCGGTGACACCGCGTTCCTGCTCCACGACACGTTCGGTTTCCCGATCGACCTGACCCTCGAGGTTGCGGAGGAGGCGGGACTCACCGTCGACCGCGACGCGTTCGACAAGCTCATGCTCGAGCAGCGCACCACGGCGAAGGCTGATGCGAAGGCGAAGAAGACCGCGCTTGCGGATCTCTCGGTCTACGGCGACTTCCGCGCGCTCGGCGAGACGGTATTCACGGGCTACGACCTGCTGTCCACAGAAAGCACCATTCTCGGAATTATCGTCAACGGCGAATCCGTGGACCGCGCGATCGTCGGCGACACGGCGGAGGTCATCCTCGCCGAGACCGCGCTCTACGCGGAATCCGGTGGCCAGGAGGCGGACGCCGGCTCGATCGTCGGGGCGGGATTCGACCTCGAAGTCCTCGACGTGCAGAAGCCGGTTAAGGGGCTCATCAGCCACCGTGTCCAGGTTCGCAGCGGTGAGGTCGGGGTCGGGGATGCGGCGACCACGGTCGTCGACCCGGTCTGGCGGCACGCCGCGGCCCAGGCGCACTCGGCTACCCACCTCATCCACGCTGCCCTTCGGCAGACGCTCGGCGACGAGGCTCACCAGTCCGGCTCGTACAACAAGGCCGGCTACATGCGGCTCGACTTCAACTGGAACCAGCCGCTGTCGCCCGCGACCCGCAGCGAGATCGAGAACATCGCGAACAACGCCGTTCGCGACAATCTCGAGGTGACGACCCGCATCCTCCCGCTGGAGGAGGCGCGGGGCCTCGGCGCGATGGCGCTTTTCGGGGAGAAGTACGGCAACGAGGTGCGCGTCGTTCAAATCGGCAGCCCCTGGTCGCTCGAGCTGTGCGCGGGCACGCACGTCGTGCGTTCGTCCGAGGTCGGGCTCATCAACCTGGTCAGTGAGTCGTCGGTCGGTTCGAGTAATCGGCGCATCGAGTCGCTCGTCGGGCTCGATGCCTTCAAGGACCTTGCGACCGAACGAGCAATCGTCTCTGCGCTCACGTCGTCACTCAAGACGCCGCGCGAGCAGCTCCCGGATCGCATCACGGAGCTGGTGGCGAACCTCAGAGCGGCCGAGAAGCGGATCGCAGCCTACGAGGCGAGCGAGCGCAGCGCGAGAGTCCCCGCGATTGCGCAGTCGGCGACTCGGGTCGGAAAGGTTCTGCTCGTCGCGGAAAACGTGGGTGGACTGCAATCGACCGATGACCTTCGATCGCTGGCAACAAGCGTTCGCGAACGGCTCGGTGTCGAGGCATCAGTGGTCGCCCTTGCGTCGGATGTCGACGGCAAGCCGGCGGTCATCGTGGCGACCAACGAGGCGGCGCGCGCAACCGGAGCATCCGCGGGGAAGCTCGCGAAACTCGCCGCCGGGGTTCTCGGCGGTGGCGGTGGCGGCAAGGATGACCTCGCCCAGGGTGGCGGCTCGGACGTTTCAGCGATCGGGACGGCGCTCGACGCCATCCGCGAGTCGCTGGTGAACTAGGCAGCACGTGCGCGCGGGAGTCCGGATCGGCGTCGACGTCGGCAAGGTGCGAATCGGCATCGCGAGAAGTGATTTTCACGGCATCCTCGCGACGCCGGTTGAGACTGTCCCTCGCGGCGACGGTGACCTCGAGCGGATCCTCGCGATCGCGGCCGAGGTCGACGCCATCGAGCTGATCGTCGGGCTTCCGTTGTCCCTTGCGGGAACCGCGACGGCATCCACCGATGACGCGACGGGGTTTGCCGCTCGCCTTGCCGGTCGGACTGCTCTCGAGGTTCGGTTGGTGGATGAGCGGCTCACGACGGTGTCCGCACAGGCGGCGCTTCGGTCATCCGGTCGCTCGTCCCGGCAGTCGCGTTCCGTAATCGATCAGGTCGCCGCCGTTATCATTGTGCAGCACGCTCTCGATTTCGAGAGAAGTACGGGAACTCCGCCGGGCGAGATCGCCCACCCGGACGAAGGGCATGACCATGGCTGAACCGAGTTGGGAAGACCTTTTCGGCCAACCCGAGCAATCGCAGGTACCTTCGGCGCCGCGTGTTGCTGGTCAGCCGACGATACCAACCCTCGACAGGCCGGCGTCGCGTCGAGCGCTTCGTGAGCGTGAGGGTCGCAAGCGCAAGACGCCACCGACGCGGGGAGATAACGGGGATCTCGGCGGCAACGACCCGCGAAGGCCGAAGCGCAGGCACCGTTTCGTGTGGTTGTGGGTGGTGCTCGCCTTCATCCTCGTGGTTGCCGGTATTGGCACCTACGGATACGAAACCTACGGCGCGCAGATTCGCAGTGTTCTCGGCATCCACGGACCCATCGACTACACGGGCACCGGCGACGGCAAGCCCGCGTCTGTCACTATTCTCTCCGGCCAGATCGGCGGCGATATTGCCAAGAGCCTCGTGAAGGCGGGAGTCACCAAGACGACGGCTGCCTTCTACGATCTCCTCGTGAAGGAGACGAAGCAGCCCGATTTCCAGCCCGGAACGTACAAGATGCAGAAGCAGATGAGCGCGAAGTCCGCGCTGGCTGCCCTGCTCGACCCTAAGAACCGGGTCGAATCGAACGTCGTGATTCCTGAGGGATACACCCTGTCGCAGGTCTTCGCAGTCCTCGTCAAGGGCACGGGGGTTCCGCTCGCGGACTTCCAGGCCGCGGCCAAGGATTACACGGCCCTCGGCGTTCCGAAGCAGGCGCCGAGCCTCGAGGGATTCCTGTTCCCCGCGACCTACCAGTTCGATCCTGGGCTGTCGGCCAAGGCGATCCTGCAGGAGATGGTCAACCGCATGAACCAGTCACTGGCGAGCCACGGCGTGTCTGCGGCGGACGAGTTGAAGGTGCTGACGCTGGCCTCCATCATCCAGAAGGAGGGGGGTAGCACCAAGGACTTCTACAAGGTCTCCCGGGTGTTCACCAACCGGCTGGCACAGGGAATGGACCTTCAGTCCGACGCGACCGTCAGCTATGGCGCCGGCAGCAAGACCATCGATACGACCAACGCCCAGCGGGCCGACGCGAACAATCCGTACAACACCTACGTGCACCCCGGGCTGCCCATTGGCCCCATTGCGGCGCCGGGGGATGCGGCGATCGATGCCGCACTGCACCCGGTCGCGGGAAACTGGCTGTACTTCGTCCTCGTGAATGGGTACACGGGCGAGACGGTGTTCTCGGACACGCTCGCCGAACACAACGTCGCCGTCCTGCAGTGGCAGGCGTGGGCACGGGCGCATCCGACCTTCGGCAAGTAGGTGTCCATGCGCCTCGCAGTTCTCGGTTCGCCCATCGCGCACTCGCTGTCGCCGGCGTTGCATCGTGCTGCCTATGACGTGCTCGGGCTCGACTGGTCCTACGAGGCGATCGAGGTCACGACCGAGTCGCTTCGGGATTTCGTGACCTCGCGCGATGAGACCTGGCGAGGCCTGTCGCTGACGATGCCGCTGAAGCGGGACATCCTTCCGCTGCTGGGTTCCGTGTCAGAGGTCGTGCGGCAGACGGGATCCGCGAACACCGTTCTGTTCTCACACGGCCGCACCTCGGGCTTCAACACCGATGTATACGGGATCACACAGGCGTTCGCGCGCCACGGGCACTCCTCACTCGGCGCGGTGCTGGTGCTCGGCGGGGGAGCGACCGCGTCGTCCGCGATCGTGGCCGCGACCATGCTCGAGGCCACTCGGGTTTTTGTCGCCGTTCGATCGCCGGAGCGAGCCCAGGACCTCATCGACATCGGTCGCGCGCGCGGCGTCGACGTGTTCGTTCGCCGACTCGAGGATGTCGACCAGATCGATGAGCGGCTCGGCGCCGTGATCAGCACGCTGCCGAACGGGGCAACCGTGAGTGTTGATTTCGACCCGGACACGATCGATCGCGCCGTGCTGTTCGATGTCGCGTACCACCCGTGGCCGTCCCCGCTCGCGAGCGCGTGGCGCGGCGACTCGGTCATCAGCGGCCTCGAGATGCTCGTGTTGCAGGCGCTCGCCCAGGTGCGGATCTTCGTGAATGGCCATCCGCACGGCACGCTCGATCGCGAGGATGAGGTGCTGGCGGCCATGCTCGCGGCGGCCGGTCTCTGACACGTTGGTCTCTGACAAGTTGGTCTCTGACACGCAGGTCTCTGGCACGCACGCTTGATCATGTGGCTGCCTGAACATCTGGCGGGCTCTTGCCATGGGAGGATTGATCCCATGCTTCGTTGGTTGACCGCAGGTGAATCCCACGGCCCGGAACTCGTCGCGATTCTGGAGGGTCTGCCCGCGGGCGTGCCCGTGAGCCTGACCGGAATCCGTGCAGATCTGGCCCGCCGCAAACTAGGGTACGGGCGCGGCGCGCGCATGAAGTTCGAGGAAGACGAACTCACCATCTCCAGTGGGGTCCGGTTCGGGCTGAGCATGGGCAGCCCCATCGCCGTGCGAATCGGCAACACGGAGTGGCCGCGCTGGGTCGACGTCATGAGCGCCGAACCCGTCGACATCGAAAGCCTTCCCAAGGGACGGGGCGCCCCGCTGACCCGCCCTCGTCCGGGTCACGCCGACCTTGTCGGCATGCAGAAGTACGGCTTCGAGGAGGCGCGCAACGTCCTCGAGCGTGCGAGTGCCCGCGAGACCGCGGCGAGAGTTGCCCTCGGTGCCGTTGCCCGCGCGTTCCTCGATGAACTCGGTATCAAGCTGGTCGCTCACACGCTGTCCGTCGGCACGATTCGCGTGCCAGACGGATCGGTACTCCCCGCGCCGAGCGATGTCGACGCCCTGGATGCCGACCCGCTGCGCTGTTTCGACGGGACGACATCCGCGCTCATGGTCGAGGCCGTTGACAAGGCCCAAAAGGAGGGTGACACGCTCGGCGGTGTCGTCGAGGTCCTCGCCTACGGGGTTCCGCCCGGGCTCGGTTCGTACACCCACTGGGATCGCCGAATCGACTCTCAGCTCGCAGCCGCGTTGATGAGCATCCACGCAATCAAGGGTGTAGAGGTCGGCGATGGTTTCGAGACCACGAAGCGTCCGGGTTCCGCGGCTCACGACGAGCTGGTGACCGATGTCGAGACCATCTCGCGCCTGA
>JAODMY010000065.1 GCA_025465535.1 Glaciihabitans sp. | reverse complement strand
AGCAGTTCGAGCGCGATGACCGGATTGAGCGCGGTCTGCCAGACGACGCACTGGCTCTCGTACTCGGCCATCGTCCACTCGTTGTCGCTCACGTGATAGAGGTACACCTCGCGCGGCTTGCCGTCGGTTCCCGTACCCGTGACCCAGAGTCCCGCGCAGGTCTTGCCCGTCATCCGGGGTCCAAGGGTTGCCGGATCGGGCAGGCCTGCCGCGACGACATCCCTGGGTGCGACCATGACGGGGCCATCGGCCGATCGCACCCGCACGGGTTCCGTCTTGTCGAGACCGAGCTGGTTCAGAGTCTTCAGAATGGCGATGAACTCGGCGCCGAGCCCGTACTTGAACGTCACGCGCCTCGCATCGATCCAGCGCGGCATGAGCAGCACCTCCTCGTGCTCGACGTTGACGCATTCGACCGGCCCGATGCCTTCCGGGAACTCGAAAATCTCGGGCTCGCTGAACGGTGCTGTCGTGTACCAGCCGCGATCCTTCTCCCAGATCACGGGGGGATTCAGGCACTCCTCGATCGTGGTCCAGATGCTGAAGGATGGCGCGAAGATCTCATTGCCGGCCTCGTCGCGCACGACAAGATTGGCGCCATCCCGAGTCCCGAGCTCGTCGATTTCGCTGAACAGGTGGTCGGCGGCGTAGCGGGCGAAGACATCCGAGAGGCCGGGCTCGACCCCCATGCCGACGAGCGCGAGGCGACCGGCGGTCTCCCAATCCGGGGCCTGCGCGAACTGGTCGTCACCGAGTTTGACGCCCGTCTCCTCATGCGGATTGGTCGGATGCGGCTCCGACAGGCTCATGGCCATGTCGAGATAGTCGGCGCCCGCCGCGAGTGCGCCCGCGAAAATCGTCGGCACGAACTTCGGCTCCACCGCGTTCATGACGTGAGTGACACTGTGTTCGCGCGCGACCTCGGCCACGTTTTCCGGATCGGATGCGTCGATCCTCGCGGCCACGAATCGACCGTTCTCGAGACCGGCAACCCCCGGGCCGCTCGGTGTGTTCGCCTCGATCCACTCGATGGTTCGCTCCGCGCGTGCGATGTCGTAATCGCTCACGACCATGAGTTCGAAGAAGTCGCGGCGGGCCGCGATCTTGGCAATTGCGTTACCGACGCCGCCGGCGCCAACCAGCAGGATTCTCATTGCACAAAGCTAGCCCTCACACCGCACGCGCCGACAGTGCACCCCGCAGTTAACGGGGCGGCCGCTGCAGCACCGGCATCGATGACAAACGGGCGCACTGTCGGGCGCACTATCGGGCGCACGGAGGTGAGACCCGGGGCCGGATGCGTCGACGCCGCGTCGAACGTGCGACGCATCCGGGTTGTCCTATCTGATCTGCGTCCATTCCGCGTTCATCGGGTCTCCACCGATGCGCCCGTTGGACTCGAGCGCGTCGATCGCGCTGATGTCGGCATCCGTGAGTGTGAACCCAAAGATGTCGAGGTTGGTGCGCATGCGCTCCGGGTTCTCGGACTTCGGGATGAGGATCGTCCCGTTCTGCAGGTGCCAGCGAAGCACGACCTGCGCGGGTGTGACCCCGAGCCGGTCGGCGATCAGCGTGACCGCCGGGTTGTCGAGATACGTGCCCTGCCCGAGGGGGCTGTACGCCTCCTCGGCGATCCCAGACTTTCGGCCGTGAGCCACGACATCCCGTTGCTGGAACCTCGGATGGATCTCGACCTGGTTGACCGCGGGGACGACATCCGTCTCGGCGAGCAACCGATCGAGGTGCGGCTGGAGGAAGTTGGACACACCGATCGCGCGAATCTGCCCATTCGCGTACAGCTGCTCCATGGTCTTCCAGCTATCGACGTACAGGTTGCGAGCGGGAGAGGGCCAGTGGATCAGGTACAGGTCGATCACGTCGAGGCCGAGGGCCTGCCTGCTGCCGTCGTACTCCCGGCGAACGCTGTCCGTTCCCTGGTTGCCATTGCGCAGTTTTGTCGTGACGAAGATCTCGTCGCGCGGGATTCCGGATGCCTTGATCGCTGCCCCGACGCCGGCCTCGTTGTTGTACGCTGCCGCCGTGTCGATGTGACGGTAGCCCGCTGCGAGCGCCGACTCGACGGCGCTCTGGGCACCCTCCTCCGGGATCTGAAACACGCCGAATCCGACCTGCGGAATCTCGACACCATTGTTTAGGACGACCCGCGGGCCGCCAGTTTCTTCGTTCATGGCGACGATTATGACAGCGCGATTGCCGTCCACGAAACGGCGGGAAGCTCGATGGTGAGCTTGCCGTCGGTGATCTTCGCGGTCTCGTTCGGCTTGAGCCCTACGCGATTCTGGTCGGCCAGGGTGTTCTGCGCGTAGATGTCGTCGTCGGCGAGGGTGTGGGTCTCGGCGATCGACACGTCACCGAGGTGACTCACGTCGATCGTCACGGTCGTCGGCGCGTCCAGGCTGCGGTTGACGAGGAAGATCGCGGTCGAGCCGGACTCCTCATCGAAGGTTGCGACGGCATCCACCGTTGCGACCTCACCGTAGACCTTGGTGTCGTAGCTGTCCGAGTCGAGCTTGACCTCGAGCGCGACACCCTTCGCGAGGCGCGAGGTGACCGCGAACGGAAAGAACGTGGTCTGGCGCCAGGTGGCTCCCCCGGGCTCGGTCATGATCGGCGCGATCACGTTGACGAGCTGGGCAAGCGAGGCGGCGGTGACGCGGTCGGCGTGCTTGAGCAGCGAGATCAGCAGGTTGCCGACCACGACGGCGTCGATGACGGAGTAGCTGTCTTCGAGCAACCGTGGGGCGATCGGCCAGGTCTCGATATCGGTGATCCGGTCGACGTTGTGGTACCGGCTGACGTACCAGACGTTCCACTCGTCGAAGGAGACGTTGATTTTCTTCTTGCTCTTCAGCGACGCGCCAACGGCATCCGCGGTTGCCACGATGGACTCGATGAAGTGATCCATGTTCACGGCCGACGCGAGGAAGCTCGCGGCGTCGCCGTCTTTCTCCTCGTAGTAGGCGTGGCAGGAGATGTAGTCGACATCCTCGTAGGTGTGCTCGAGAACGGTGTGCTCCCAGGCGCCGAACGTCGGCATCTGCGCGTTCGAGCTGCCACAGACGACGAGCTCAAGCGACTCGTCGAGCTGGCGCATGCCTTTGGCAACCCGGGATGCGAGCTTGCCGTAATCATCCGCGCTCATGTGGCCGAGCTGCCACGGCCCGTCCATCTCGTTTCCGAGGCACCACATCTTCACGTTGTACGGCTCGGTGCGGCCGTTGGCAATGCGGGCGTCGGAGAGTTTCGTGCCGGAGCGGATGTTGGTGTACTCGAGTACGTCGAGGGCCTCCTGCACGCCGCGGGTTCCGAGGTTGACCGCGTACATCAGCTCGCTGCCCGCCTTCTCGAGCCAGCCGGCGAACTCGTCAATGCCGACCTCGTTGGGTTCGGTCGAGTGCCAGGCGAGGTCGACGCGCTTCGGCCGGTCCTCCTTCGGGCCGATCGCATCCTCCCAGCGGAAGCCTGAGACGAAGTTGCCACCTGGATAGCGGATGGCCGAGACGCCGAGTTCGCGGACGAGCTCGAGAACATCCTCACGGAAGCCCTCCGCGTC
>JAODMY010000061.1 GCA_025465535.1 Glaciihabitans sp. | reverse complement strand
ATTTTCGGCTTCGAGGGCACGCCCATCAACGTCAACATGCGGGTGCGAGAGAAGCGCAAGCGCTAGTTTTGCTGGTTGAGCAAACCGGTTTCGATACGCGTCGTGCTCGTCCCTCGCTCGGCGCACTTAACCAACAACAGGGTCGACGGGCCGCGCGCAAAGTAGGACTATTCGGGTGGATGGCCCACTCGGTAGGACATATTGACATCCGCACTGCGAAAATTCCTACTTTCGCACTTGCGTTGCTGGTTGAGTTGCGCGGTGGTTGGTTCCGGTGGAGTTGGGAAGTTGCGACGGAGGATCCGCGAGCTCGCAGCAGTGAGCAGTCGGATGCGTTCGTGATTAGCAGGAACGACTCCTGATCAGGAACCCGTTCCTGCTAATCACGAGCACGTCGCTCTCTGCCCTCACGCGATGACCAGGTTGGGAAGCAACTTGCGACAGCTCGGCGCACTCAACCAGCAATTCGCCCTGCGGTATCGACAAGAATGGTCACGTGCCACTCACCCCGTACCTGCAGTCGCTGTCCGAATTCGTCCAGGCGTCCCCGTCGTCGTATCACGCTGTTGCGGAGGCGGCACGACAGCTGACCGCCGCCGGATACACCGAGCTAGCCGAGTCGGATGCCTGGGATGCGGGCGCCGGCAAGCACTTCATCCTCCGCGACGGGGCGATTGTGGCGTGGCTGCAGCCGGTGGGCGCCGGGCCGACCACGCCGTTCCGCATCGTTGGATCGCACACCGACTCTCCGGGTTTCAAGCTCAAGCCAAAGCCGACGACGGGAACCCTCGGCTGGCTGCAGGCCGGCGTCGAGGTCTACGGCGGACCGCTGTTCAACTCGTGGCTCGACCGTGAACTCGAGTTTGCCGGTCGGCTCGCCTTCGCGGATGGCTCGGTAGAACTCGTGCGCACCGGCCCGTTCCTGCGCATCCCGCAACTCGCCGTCCACCTCGATCGCGGCGTCAACGCGGAGGGTCTGAAGCTCGACCCGCAGCGTCATCTGAACCCCGTCATCGGGCTCGGAGAGGTGGATCACACCGACCTGGTTGGCCATCTCGCAGGCCTCGCGAAGCGCGCAGGGAAGAATGTCGCCGGTTACGACATCGTCGTGGCGGACACACAAGCCCCCGGAGTGTTCGGCGTCGACGATGCCCTCTTTGCCAGCGGAAGGCTCGACAACCTGTCGTCGGTGCACGCGTCGCTCCAGGCGATGCTCGACCTGACCAGCGACCTGAGCGAGATCGCGGTCTTTGCCGCGTTCGACCACGAGGAGCTGGGTTCCGAGACACGTTCGGGTGCGAGCGGGCCGATCCTCTCCGACATCCTGACCCGCATCGGTGCCGGCCTCGGCGCGTCGGAATCCCAGCGCTTGCAGGCCTACGCGTCGTCGTGGTGCCTGTCGTCGGATGCCGGACACTCCGTGCATCCGAACTACGCCGAAAGGCACGATCCGGCGAACCGTCCGATTGCCGGCGGTGGCCCGATGTTGAAGATCAACGCGAACCAGCGCTATGCGACGGATGCGCTCGGCGCGGCGGAGTGGGCGCGCGCCTGCCAGCGGGCCGGCGTCGAATACCAGGAGTTCGTCTCGAGCAATGCCGTGCCCTGCGGCAGCACCATCGGACCGCTGACCGCGACGCGCCTCGGCATCCGGACGGTGGATGTGGGCCTCGCCTTGCTCTCGATGCACTCCGCGCGCGAACTGGCCGGAGCATCCGACCCGGAAAACCTGTCGAGGGCGATCACCGGATTCCTTGCGCCTGCCTGACCCGGTGTGAATAGGCTGGCTGGAAGCAAAGGAGCTTCCATGACAAAGATCAGCACGTTCCTCTGGTTCGATGACCAGGCCGAAGAGGCCGCCGAACTCTATGTCTCCATCTTCGGCGGAAGCATCGGCGAGAAGCTGCACTGGGGGGCTGGCGCTCCGGCGCCCGAGGGTTCTCTCATGTCCGTTGCCTTCACCCTGGATGGGCACGAATACCAGGCGTTCAACGGCGGCCCGGGGCATCCGTTCGCCGATTCGTTCTCCCTCTATGTCGACGCGAAAGACCAGGCCGAGGTCGACGAGATTTGGGACAAGCTCACCGCCGACGGTGGTCACGGCGTCGCCTGTGGCTGGTTGGCTGACAAGTTCGGGGTGTCCTGGCAGATCATTCCGGCCGAGATGGGCGCGCTGCTCATGGATCCGGATCCCGGGCGGTCGTCGCGTGCAATGCAGGCCATGCTGTCGATGGTCAAGATCGACCTCGCCGCGATGAAGGCCGCCGCGGACGGCACAGCGTAAGACTGCTGCCGCCGCGAAACGGTGCAGACTAGAACGCGTGTCGCTCACTCCGCCCCCGCTGCCTCCGTTCGGTAAGCGCGATCCGGGGGATGCCTGGGTCGAGGGTCCGGATGGTGAGCGTTACTGGGGGCGCTTCGGTGCCGCGGGGCTGCTGGTCTGGGATCGCAATGTCGGCGTCCTGATGCAGCATCGCGTCAGCTGGAGCCATTTCGGTGACACCTGGGGCATCCCGGGCGGCGCGCGCAAGAAGGGCGAGACCGCCGAGATGGGAGCTCTTCGGGAGGCGAAGGAGGAGGCGCGGGTGCCGCCGAGCAAGCTGCGCATCATCCACACGTCGGTTCTGGATCTCGAATTCTGGTCGTACACGACGGTCATCGCGGAGGCGATCCGGCCGTTCAATGCCGTCGTCGCCGATCGCGAGAGCAACGAG
>JAODMY010000040.1 GCA_025465535.1 Glaciihabitans sp. | reverse complement strand
TGGCGACTTTCTGCTCAAGTTCGCGCGTGAGCATCACATTTTCGTACACGATCAACACCTGCCGCACGAGAAGGAGCGTCAACACAACTATCCCGCTGTACACGATGAATGGGTCGATCAGGGTATTAACGAAGGCAAGCACGACGGCCGCGGCTGCTGGAACATACGGCAGTAGTTCGAGTACGAGCGTGTAAACGCGTCCGTCGGCCCGCGATCGACCAGTCTTGGGCGTCCGGGTGGCGAGAGCAATGAGCAGGAATGCTACCGCCCAGCCGACCGCGAGTGGAGTGCCGGTGAGGCCGGGCATCCCATCGAATGTCAATCGCACGAACACGCTGTCGGTAACCGTCAAAACGAGCAACCCGGAACCCAGGATGAGCCACGACTGTCGCTGCCCCGGGATCCTGCGCATGGCCAGCACAAGCACCAATGAGGTGATCACGACGTCCACGATCGGGTAAGCCAACCCGGTGATCCTGGCAAGCGTGCTTTGCGAGTCAGTTCGGTAGAGCGGTCCCAATACGGTAATCCAACTCACGAACAGGGTCGCACTCGCGATGACGGAAGCATCAAGCACCGTCCGCAGCAGAGTAACGCCCGACGAACGGCCGCCCTGGAAGGAGAACAGTGCAATGACTGCGGGAATGGAGTAGCCGAGGAAACCAACGTCCACCAACGACGGGAAAGGATATTGATGGTCCGAAAGAATTCCAACGATCGACAATGCGCCCTGTGCGGTTGCCCACACTGCGCAAGCCACGCCCATGAACAGCCACGCTCGCGCATCCGGCCCCTGTCGGCGCGACGCGCGGAAACAACCGGCACAAGCGATTACCGCAGGCACCAACACTGCAAAATCACCGAAGGACTGGGCATTAGTGGACCCCGAGCCAAGAACGAGCACACCGGCGAGGACAAGCGCCGCGAACACGGCCGCACACACTATCCAGACTGGATTCGCGCGCCCGCGCGCGCTGCTGAAAGAAGTCGGACTCGTACTTGCAACCACGACGATCCCCCTCCGTCGCGGATGTCCTCGAAGAGGTCACCCCACATTCGTGATAGTAGGCCGGTCCGCGCCAAACGTCCACGGTCCGGACGTCACTGATCTGAACCTTGACCTAGCAAAAATCTGCACCGGGCGTATGCTTGCCGCACGCAAAGCGGGACGCACCGACGCGCAGCGCAAAGCGCTATTACGGCGAGCTTTGATTCACCGGTCCGGGGGCACCAGTGGTATATCCAGGCGATTTCGAGGTAGTTTTCCAGCCGATCGTTGACCTTCTTGATCGAACGGCCGTTGCGTACGAGGCGTTGAGCCGGTTCCCCAGTGGCTCATCACCTCTCGCCCACTTCGCCGATCCCGGCCGCCAGGGCGGAGACGTCGACCTGGAAATCATCGCGGTGGAAAAAGCGGTCGACGCTGCCCGGTTCCTGCCCGTCGGGGTTCCGATCACCGTAAACATATCTCCACTCAGTCTTGAGACGCCTCGTCTCAAGCAAATACTCGAGGCCGCCGACAGACCGGTCGGGATCGAAATCACCGAACATCATCGAGTGACGAATTACCCACGGTTGCGTGCGCTCATCGAGAACCTTTCCCCGTGGAAAGTCCTCGTCGACGGGGGCGGCGCAGGCTATTCGACCCTCGACCACATCCGCTTATTGGAGCCGAACGTGATCAAGCTGTCGGCATCGTTGACCGCGCGGCTGGACTCTGTCGCATCCGACAAGTCACTGATCGAGTCCTTCGTCTCGATGGCCAACGACTCCGACGCCTCCGTCCTTGCGAGCGCGCTCGAGACCGAGATTCGTGCAACCCGCGCGCTCGAGTTCGGAATCAGCCTCGGACAGGGATTCCTGTTCGGCGCACCCCAGTCGGCTTCACGACTGAAGGCGCAGCAGGACGATCCGCGGGCGCTTCCTGCGGTTGAAAATCACTAGTCCATCGCGGGAACGAATGGGGCGACCATGGGCGATTGCAGCGTGCGCTGCAACTTCAATTCCCGGATCACGTCGTATCGCCCGCTGTAACTGCGTGGCATCATGCCTTGCAGGCGGGCGAGCTCCGACTCATTGATCCTGTCTCGGACAGCCTCGCGGACGAGATCGCTCTTGTGCGCCGGATAATCGATGCTCTTCAGCAGCGTGTTCAGTTCGGCGGAGATCGACATGGTGGGCACTCCTCCCTGACAAGGATCGATCAGGATCGCCCGAAGAAGGCCGTCGATTCAGCCGATCCCGATTTTTGCAACTGTTTTAGCACCGTTCCTGGCCAGAATCAAGAGGTGAGAACGGGGCTCGGTCGTCTTGACGAGCGCCAGACTGGTCGTGATTCGTTACTGCATAGTCTTTCGTCACGAAACCAGTTGTCGCGCGCGGGCACGGTCGATTTCCCTTCGGTCGGCAGCCGGGTCTAGCATCGAGCCAGCGTAAGAACCGATCAAAAGCACGATAATTTTCAACGGATTATTGGCAATTAGTTTGCGCAGCCCAGCGTCGGGCGAAGGGATGGACTGGATGAGCGAAGATCCGTACCCGCGCCCTGCCCGGGTGCTCGTGACAGGCGCCTCCGGAGCCATCGGATCGGCAACCACCGAATATCTCGTCGCGAACGGGATCGCTGTCACCGCTTTGTCACTCGCTGGGCCCTTTCCCCCGGGCGCCGATCGGGTCTTCGAGGGCGATACCACCTCAATGGAGGATGTCGCGCGAGCATTCGATGACGTTGACGCCGTTGTGCACCTCGCGGCCATCCCACATCCCAACCTCGGCACACCGCAGAAGGTGTTCTCGACGAATGTCGTCTCGACTTTCACTGTGCTTGCGCAAGCCGGTGAGCTGAACATCAGTCGAGCCGTCATCGCAAGCAGCATCAACGCGATCGGGTATCCGTTCAATCGCCACCATCCGAAACCGGCATACTTCCCGCTCGACGAGGCCATGCCACCGGATGCAGAAGACGCGTACTCGCTGTCGAAGATCGTCGACGAGACGACCGCGCGGATGGCGGCCCGACGGTGGGGCATGGATGTCGTCGCGCTGCGGTTTCCGTTCGTCGGACAGGGCGAACGATTGCTCGAGCGAGGCCGCCACGTGAGAAGTAAGCCGGCCGACTACGTCGCAGAAGGGTGGGCATATCTCGATCTTCGCGATGCGACCCGCGCCGTGCTTCTCTCGCTTCTCGCGCCCGTGAAGGGATGCGAGGTGATCGGGCTGAGCGCCCAGGACACCTTCCTCGACGTTCCCACCGCTGACGCGCTCGCAGAGTTCGCGCCGGGCGTGCCCGTGGGCGCAGAAATCGTCGGCCGGTCTTCCGCCATCGACACCAGCCGCGCGGAATCAATTCTCGGATTCGTGCCCGCTCATTCGATCCACGAAATCCTGACAGAAACAGAGAGTGCGTAGCCGTGACCACTGAGTCAGCCATTCCGACGTTCGATCAGCCCTGGGACGCTCGCGACGACACTCGCATCACGTCGGTGCGCGCCATCGTGACCGCGCCGGAAGGCATCCCTCTCGTCGTGGTGCGTGTCGATACCAATCAACCTGGGCTGTACGGGCTTGGCTGCGCCACCTTCACCCAGCGCTGGCACGCCGTCGTCTCGTTCATCGAGGATCACCTCGAGCGACTGGTGGTCGGACGGTACCCCGGCGACATCGAGGATCTGGTCCGGCTCGCAAAACTGTCGTCGTACTGGCGCGAGGGTCCGGTGTCGAACAATGCCCTGTCCGGCCTCGACATGGCTCTTTGGGACATCGCGGGCAAACGCGCTGGCATGCCTGTGCACGAGCTCATCGGCGGAAAAGTCCGGGCGGCGGCGGACACCTACCTGCACGCTGGTGGGGACACGAAAGAGGCCGCGGTGGATCACGCGCATCGTCTCATCGCGGAGGGGTCGCGCCACGTGAGACTCCAGGCCGGCCAACCCGGCATCGGCTCCTATGGCAGCAGGGGAACCGGTGGAGGGTATCCGGACGCCCCATACCCGGATGGCTGGCGCGTCGAGGAATACCTGCGCAATACGCCGACGCTGTTCGAGTACGCGCGCGGGCAACTGGACCCGAACATCGAGCTTCTGCACGACGTGCACTCGCGACTCACTCCGAAGCAGGCCGTGACGCTCGCACGATCGCTCGAGCCGTTCGGTCTTTTCTTTCTCGAGGACGTACTCGCACCAGAGCACTGGGCACAACTGCCGGGTGTGCGCGAGCAGTCGCCCGTTCCGATTGCCGTTGGTGAGCTGGCGACCTCGGTCACCGCCGCAGCGAGCCTGATCACGACGGGTGGTGTCGACTTCATCCGTTGCCACATCTCGGCAATCGGCGGATTCACGCCCGCACGAAAGCTCGCGGCGCTCGCGGAGTTCTTCGGCGTGCAGACCGCCTGGCACGCGCCGGGCGACACATCCCCCATCGCGTCAGCGGCCAACGTGGCGCTCGACGTCACCTCCCCGGCGTTCGGCATCCAGGAGGGCCACGTGTTCAACGAGGCGACGCACGATGTGTTCCCCGGCACGCTCCCGATCGTCAACGGCTGGATTCGCCCGAATGAGGAGCCGGGCTGGGGAATCGATCTCGACGAGAAGCAGGCCGCACTTTATCCGGCTGGCGTGTCCGGCCACGATGCGTGGGCCGCAGGGGTTCGTGGTCCGGACGGCGGACTCCGGTACCCGTGACCTCGTCCGCCGAATTCGAAGTCCTCGCGATCGGCGAGACGATGGCGATGATCGCCCCTGCGCTGCCCGGGCCGCTCGCAGGGGCGACCGAGCTGCGGCTCGACATCGGCGGCGCGGAGTCGAACGTCGCAATGCATCTGGCGGGCCTCGGGCACACTGTTGCCTGGGCGAGCAGGGTCGGCGACGATCCGTTCGGCCACCGCATCCTCCAGTCCATCAGTGCCGCCGAAGTGGACGTGTCGATGGTGACGGTCGACCCCGACGCGGCGACGGGGCTGTACTTCAAAGACCCGGCGGAAACCGGGACGCAGGTTTTTTACTACCGTGCGAACTCTGCTGCCTCGGCAATGAACGTCGACTGGCTCACCGGCGTGCGCATCGCCTCCGCCCGAATCGTGCACCTGAGCGGGATCACGCCCGCGCTGTCCGAGAGTTGCGCGCTGCTGCTTGGCACGATCCTTTCGACCGCACACGCGAACGGGGTCCTGGTGTCCTTCGACGTCAATTACCGCGCACCGCTCTGGTCGGTGGCGACGGCCGCTCCGGTGCTACGCGAGCTGGCCGAGCAGTCGGACATTGTCTTTGTCGGTCGGGATGAGGCCGAGCAGCTCTGGGGCGCGCAGACCGCAACGGACATCCGTCGGCTGTTGCCCGGTCCCGCCAGACTCATCGTCAAGGACGCCGAGGTGGGAGCGACCGAATTCTTCGGGACCGATGAAACCTTCGTCGCCTCGGCCGAGGTCGCCGTTATCGAGCCTGTCGGCGCGGGCGACGCTTTCGCCGCCGGCTACCTCTCGGCTTTGCTTTCCGAAACCGGATCTCACCTCGCGATCGAGCGCGGTCACGCGCTCGCGGCAATCGCCCTCGGAAGCATGCTGGATGTCCCGCGAAGGAGCTGACAGGATCAGGTGATCGTCGGCCGCTTCGTGCCTAGATGCTGCTCCTGACGATGAACTCCTCGTCGAGCACAGTGCCGAGCCCCGCGCCAGTCGGAACTCGCACACATCCGTCCTCATCGAGCACCATCCTGCTCTGGGTCACCCCACGGCTCAAGTGGCTCTGCGCCACGTTGAACTCGACCCACGTCGCGTCGGGCAACACGCTGAGAAAATGCAGGCTGTACGCGTGCAGGAGATCCGTGAGCCACGAGTGGGTAACGATCTCGATGCCTGAGCGGATGGCTTCTGGAGCCACGGCGAGCGCGGTGCTGAGCCCCCCGCATCGCGAGAGGTCCGGTTGGAGGACGCTGATCGAGTCCGTGGCCAGAAGCCTGTCGAAATCCCACTTCGTGGCCTGCTGCTCCCCCGCTGCAAACCGCAGGAACTGAAATTCGTCCTTGAGGAGGCGAAAATCTTCGAGACGGTCAGGATGCACAAAGTCTTCGACCCAATAGGGATCAAATGACGCGATGCTTTCCAACATGGCCTGCGTTTGGGAGCGGGAGCGGGTTCGTGGTCGGCCATCGACCTCGACATACCAGCCGGGATCAACCATCAGCGCCCGATCGTTCCCCATCGTTTCGCGAATCGCCTGTAGGCAATCCCGGTCATGGGCCGGATCGATGCCGAATCCGCCCCAGCCGAACTTGACACCCGTGAAACCCTTATCCATGTACCAGCGCGCGGCATCGGCATTCGCCTCGGGAGTCCCCCGGAACAGGGTGGATGCGTAGGCGGGAAGCTTGTCGCGACGGCGAACGCCAAACAAATCCGAGAGCGGAACATTCCTGGCCTGCGCGGCAATGGACCACAGGCAATTGTCGATCGCTGAGATGCATTGAATGACGACTCCACGCCTGCCGTAGTAGGCACTCGCAAGATACATGTCCTCCCATCGCTCTGCGATGTTCAATGGATCCTGACCGACCAACACTTCGCTGAGCGTACGAAACCCCATCGCTCCCATGCTGTCCCCCGAGATCACCGCGGCCGCGACCGGTCCGAGGGTCTCGACATCGGCCCACGCCTCGAGTCCTTCGTCGGTGCGAACTCGGACGAGGAAAAGAAAGTCGCCCTGGTCAGTGGCCTCCAGCGAACCCTCGTGCGCGCCGTACGTTTCATCCCCGCGCAGGAGGAACGGTGTGACGTCCCGAATTCTCATGGGGAAACTCGATCGAGTCGGCCCGGGAGGACGTCCTGCCAGGGAATGCGACGCTCCGACAAACAGGGTCGGAAAGCCTCCGCGTACCGAACCATCATTCGCTCTCCCTGAAGCCTGTCCTTGTCTTGTTGTTGGTCGGCGTAGTCGCGGCCACTCATCTGCTTCATCACGCCCATCTGGCTCGCGTGCAAGCGTCCGATCCGTGCCTTTTCGGCGGCTGTGTCATCGTCCAACTCGACAAAATGAGTCGGCTCGAATCCATATCCATCACCTGGATTGACGTGAAAAATACGCGGAGTGTCCGCCAACGCCGGAACCGCGGGCTCGAATGATGGCAGGTTGGCCCACAGCGCAGCGTTCACCACGGCGCGACCTGTCACGGAATGATCCGAGTTGTAATCGTCGATCCAGTGGGTGAAGATCAGCTCCGCGCCAAGCTCGCGGATGACGGTGATCAGTTCGCGACGGAGCTCGGTGTCTTCCCAAACCATTCCATCATCTCGGCCGAGACAGCGATATTCAGCACCAAGCTCAGCCGCGACCGCCCGTATTTCCGAATCCCGAGTCGCACCTGCAACGGATGGATCGGCGTCCGCGAAGGGAAGACCCTTGTTGCCGCTTGAGGTGCAGACCAACGCAATGGTGTGCCCAGCGTCACGCAGTCGAAGCAACGTGCCAAGACAAAACATTTCGTCATCCTGATGCGCGAGAACGGTGACTATCTTCATGATTGGCTGGCTCCCGGAAGTGTGGCAAGAGACGCACCGAGCGCGCCATCTACGGTCAAGAAGGAACCAGAAACGTAGGCGGCCTGGCGTGAAGACAGATAGTGGACGGCCCCGGCAATGTCGTCCGGGGTTCCAAAGCGTCGCATTGGGAGCTTCAAACCCGCTTCGTCCAGGTAGCCATCCTCATAGAACGCGGCCTCGCCGCGAGTTCGAATCCAGCCGGGAACGACGGCGTTCACACGAATACCATCGCCGGCCCACTCGTGAGCGAGCGTGGAAACCAGCTGAGCGAGAGCGGCGTGAGCCAGGTTGTATCCGAGAGCATCCTCAAAGGCGTGTGTGGCGTGGAGTGAACCAATCACGGTCAAGCCCGCCCCGTTCGCAAGCGCTGCCCGGCTGGCAAGTTCACGGAACAAAGAGAATGCGGCTATCGGGCCCAGGGCGAAGCTGCGGTCAATGCTCTCGAGGCTGATCGCCATGGCTTCGACGTGTTCTTCGTGAGCGACCGCGTGAATCGCAGCAGTCACCGGGCCAAGCTGCATTGCCCTCGTGACGACGGCAGCAGCGAAAGACGAGTCACTCGCGTCCGCGACGAAGGGCTCGGCCTCACCACCCGCGCCCCTAATTCTCGAAGCGGTTTCTCGTGCTGCATCTTCATTGCGATCCACGCAAAGCACGACGACCCCCGGCCCGCCAAGCGTGCGAGCGCAGGCACCGCCAATCTCACCGCCGGCGCCGATGACGATCGCGACCTCAGCCATTTTCGACCGCCGCTCGCAGAAGATCCACCAGGTGATCGACCTCTGAAATCAGCGGGCCGTCGATGACCTGGCCGGTCGGCTCCCGCATGACCGTATTGGCAAAGATCCCCAGTCGCTTGAGGTTGCTCTTTTCGATCGCGACATAGCTGTCCAGGCTCGTTTGAAGCGCGACGATCTGTGCGAGAGGACCAGCGATCCGATAGGCGCGTTCGAAGTCGTCCTCGACGAGGGCGTGCCACATGGGTACCAATGCCCAGACGAGGTCCCCGGCAGGCATTGTCCCGACGGCTCCCCGCCGAAAACTTTCAATGAGGTACAGGCCGCCCGTTCCCTCGAAGATCCGAGCGCGATCGCCAGTGCGTTCGCGAAGCTGTGACACTCGCGGGCCAATCGGAGGCGCTTCCGGTTTGAAATAGACCCGATCACCGAGGGAGTCCTGCAATCGCGCCTGAAGTTCGATGGAAAGAGGCGCGCCGACATAGCCACTCGCATCCTGAACCACCAGCGGAAGTGAAACGGCGGCCGCGATATCCGAGTAATAGCCGAACAAGGCATCATCGCTGACTCGAAAGAGTGACGGCGGTGCAGCCATGAGACCCGTTGCGCCAGCTTCTTCGGCGGCCCTCGCGTGGCGCACGGCCGTAGCTGTGGATTCCGCGCCCACGCTAATCACGCAGTCGCCCCTCGACTGGGACACGCGACTCGCGACCGCCGCCACCTGGTCCCGCTCCTCGGAGGAGAGCCTGAGGATTTCCGACACCATGGCAAACACGACCCCGTCAGCGCCCTCGGTGAAGAGCCAGTCGATTTCGTTCTCCAACGTGTCATAGTCGACTGCGCCATCCTCCTTGAATGGCGTCTGGAAGACCGCCTGGACGCCAGCCAGCTCGCGATTCGAGTTCATTTCTTCTCCTGTCGTGTTCGTGAAAATTGTCGAGTTATCCAGCGGGCGCTGTTTGCTCAAGAGCGTCCGGCCTTTTCAAGCCGAGCAGCGACAGTGCGTCGCGTTGACAAATCTGCTGGACCGTTTCATCCGTCATCTGGGCGATCCCCAGGCGCGTGCAGAGTTCGACCGCGGCGTTCAGGCCGTCGATGGTTCGTTCCACCGTGGAAAACGGAAAATCGGTTCCAAAGAGGATGCGGTCGAGTACGCGATATTCGTATGCGCACGCCAGCGCCTGGGCCAATTGCCAAGGTCGGGTGTCCATCGCGGATGTGTCGATGAACATGTGCTCGTGACGCCTGACGACGCTGATGGCCTCCTCCATCCAGGGATGGCCGAAATGTGCGATCCACATGGGCAGGTCGGGAAAGCGTCGAGCAACCAGGTCAAGGTCGAGCGGCCGTGAGTATTCTGCGATCGCTGAGGAGGTAAACGTCGTTCCCTGGTGCCACAGGACCGGAAGCCGGTAGTGATTCGCCACCTCGAGGAGGTCGAGCGCCGCTTTGTCATGGGCATGAAAGTGCTGGTAGGTCGGGCCGAGTTTCAGCCCGCGCAGCCCGAGTTTTTCGACAGCATTTGCCAGGATCTGCGGAGCGTTCGGCCGATTGGGGTTGACGCTCGCGAATCCGATCAGATGATCGTGGCCTTCGATCGTCTCCGCGACATACTCGTTCGAGACGACGACACCGACCGGTTCGGCGTCGAAAGCGAGAACGATTGACGTTTCCGCGGATCTCGCAGCATCGAACAGCGACTCCGGCTCCACGTCCCAACTGACCTTTCCCCACGCACGCAGTTCGTCGGTCGCCAGCGGGGCATGGACGTGAGTGCCGTGTTTTCCGAGGTGGGTGTGTACGTCGACCTTGGCGAGTGTCATTGCGCCCCCTTGTTTGCGAGACTGATCGCCGCTGCCGCTTCCTTCAGGGTGAGGATTATCTCCGAGAGTCGGCTCTCGATTCTTTGGGTCGGGCCGCTCACGCTGAGCGCGTAACTGACATGATTCGTCCCTCCCCAGATGGGAACTCCGACGCACTTGAGCCCGATCTCTGCTTCCTCATCATCGAGGGCGTAACCACATTGCCGAATGTTCGCGAGGTCGGCAAATATTTCCTCCTTGGACATGAGCGTGTTTTTCGTTCGACGGATCGGAGGATGGAGCTCGAGCAGTTCGAGAACCTCCTTTTCGGGTGAGTGGGCAAGAATCGCCTTGCCAAGGCTCGAGACGAACCATTCGTCCTTCTCACCGACCATCGCGCCCCGCCGAATCGACTGGCGCCCTTCGAGCGCTTCGACTACGACCACCTCACCGCGATGCCGAATCGCGATATTCACTGTCTCGTCAAACTGTCGGAGGACCTCGCGCATGTAGGGAAGCGCGCGAATCCTGATCGGTTGGGCAGCCTGTGCTGCCTCTCCGAGGGTGACGAGCGCGACACCCAACGTGTAGCTCTTCGAGCGCTCGTCCCGTTCCAGCCAGCCACGATCGACCAGCTGTCGCAGGTACCGGATTGCCGTCGGCGGCTCGAGCTCGCACGCACTGGCCACCTCAGAAAGTGTCTGATGCGGCAGGACGAGAAACGACTCAATGATTGACATCAGTCGGTCAGAACTCTGGGATTTCACCTGTTGACTCCAAGTCGGTACCGAACCTTTTTGTTCGGCTGCGTTGAACTGCAGGGTCCGGGACAGGCACCGCCGCTAGTAGTTGCTGAGTGTAGGGATGCCTTGGATGCTCGAACAACTCATCCCTGGATGCCTGCTCGACGACTGTTCCGTTCCGCAGCACCGCTACGGTGTGGCAGATGTAGCGCACGACGCTGAGATCGTGGGAAATGAAGAGGTAGGTCAGCCCAAGTTCGCGTTGCAACGAGCCGAGAAGATTGAGGATCTGAGCCCGAACAGACATGTCGAGAGCGGAGACGGCTTCGTCCAGAACGACGAATTCCGGGTTCAGCGCCAGTGCGCGGGCGATCGCAACCCGTTGTGATTGTCCGCCCGAAAGTTCTCTTGGCATGCGGCTCGCAAACGACGCCGGCAATTGCACCAGCTCGAGCAGCTCTACCACTCGCGCTCGCCTCTCTTTGGCATTTCCGATGCCATGAGCCCTGAGCGGCGCCGCAATCAGCGTGGCTACGGAATGGCGCCGATTCAAGGATGTGTACGGATCCTGAAATACCACCTGCATGCGAGAACGAAACTGTCGCATCTCGCGACGGTCCAACGTCGAGAGGTCCACCCCGTCGATCACAGTTGTTCCGCTGGTGGCCTCGATGAGCCGCAAAATACAACGACCGATCGTGGACTTTCCCGATCCTGACTCGCCGACCAGGCCGAACGTTTCACCTCGGTTGATGGAGAACGACACTCCATCCACAGCGCGTTTGGATTCACCCGCGCGCGTGGGAAATTCTTTGACAAGATCCCGCACTTCCAATAGCGGCATGCTGTTCACGACCTCTCCTCCGAAACTGGCGCAGACGCAGAGACCCGCACAGGCTCAACTTGCACAGACGCAGCGGCAACCACTTCTCGTTCCACATCCTCGGCGCGGATGCACCTCACTTCGGACTCCATGAAGGGGCGCAGTTCGATGCTCTGAGCAGCGCACTCCGGGCGAGCGAAGCTGCAGCGGTGTCGAAACGAGCATGCAAAATCGAATTCCTGGGGAGACGGCGGACTCCCCGGTATCACGGGCAGCTCACCGGTAATCTCCGATTGAAGGTCGAGCGTCGCACCGAGTAGTGCACGGCTGTAGGGGTGCCGCGGTGTCGCGTAGAAGACTTCCGTTGAGGCCTTTTCAACCAATTGGCCGGCGTACATCACCGCTATCGAGTCGCAGAACCCCGCGGCAACACCCATGTCGTGGGTGATCAGAATTGCGGCAACCCCGCGCTCACTGCAGACCCTGTCGATCAGACTGATGACACGAGCCTGGGTCGTGACATCGAGCGCGGTAGTCGGCTCGTCACAGATGAGCACTTCTGGGTTGCACGACAACGCCATGGCGATCATGACACGCTGCCGCATCCCGCCGGAAAACTCGTGCGGATAGTCGTTCAATCGCGACTTCGGGTTGGCGATGCCGACTTCTCCGAGCAGGTCTGCGGCACGCAAGCGCGCCTCCGCGACCGAGACAGGCTCGTGAAGTCGAATCGCTTCGACGATTTGATTGCCGATTGTCATCAACGGGTTAAGTGCCGAACCCGGGTCCTGGTAAATCATCGCGAGTCGTCGACCACGCACTCGATTGAGATCTCGCCTGCTCAATCCGAGGAGGTCGGTGTCGCCAAGCATGACGCTGCCTGACGTGACTCGAGCTGGCGGATCGAGTAGGCCCATTATGGACAGGGCGGTAATCGATTTTCCCGATCCCGATTCTCCGACGACCCCGAGTCTTTCGCCTGGCTTCAACTCAAATGAAACTCCGCGGAGGATTTCCAGCGGGCCGGCCGAGACGCGCAGGTCTCGCACGTCGAGGGCTGGTGAAGTTGGTTCGTTGTTCATCGGTCGCCCCGAATTCCCTTACGTTGCCCGACGCGGTCGGCCATGAGGTTCACGGTCAGCACGGTGACCAGGATCGCAACAGCTGGAGCGATCGCGTACATGGGCGTCGAGTAAATCTGGCCGTAGCCCTGCTGAAGCAGCGATCCCCACGATGCCTGCGGCGATTGCACCCCAAGCCCGACGAAACTCAGACTCGCTTCGAGGATGATCGCGCTTGCCGCATTGATCACGGCCTGGCTGGCGATGCCGGGTGCGGCGTTGGGAAGAACCTCTGTCGCCATGAGCCGCACCTGACCCGCGCCGTATGCCACTCCGGCCGCGTAATAGTCCTGACTGATTTCCTGCAGCACTGATGCGCGCGCCATTCGGGCAGACGACGGGGTGAGAAGAAGGCCGGTGATGATGATGAGAGAGGCGAGAGACGGACCAACGGCCGCCACGCAGAGCAATCCAAACAGCACCTGCGGAATGGCCATGCTGATGTCCGCCAAACGCATCAGGATCTCATCCACGATGCCGCCGCGTACGGCCGCAACCATGCCCCAGATCGTTCCGAGAATGAGTGCGATGAGCACACTTCCGAATGCGATCGTGAGCGTGAGTTGTCCGCCCGTCAAGATTCGGGTTGCCATGTCGCGACCGATTTCGTCAGTTCCAAGCCAATGCGCTGCCGACGGCTGGGCCAGGGCATCTCCGTTGTCGAGTTGGTCTGCGCCGTAGGGCGACAGGAATGGTCCGACGAAGCACAAGAGCACGATCAGGGCGAGCACGACCGCGCTCACGGATACCCGCCACCGAGCCCATGGTCGTGGCGCCGTTGTCGTTGTCGCGCCGCGCAAAATCAGCTCAGACATTCGAACTCCTCATACGCGGGTCCAATCGCCAGACCAGCAGGTCAATAACGAGATTCACGAGAATGAATAGCGCGCTCACCAGAAGCACGACGGATTGCAGAACGGCGTAGTCGCGATGAAAAGCCGCGTTTATCGCGAGGGAACCAAGCCCGGATATCCCGAACATGTACTCGATGATGACGCTGCCGCCGAGCGTGTAGCCAAACACCAAACCCAACATTGTGAAGCTTGGGAGCGACGCATTACGGAGCGCGTGAACCCACACCACGCGGGAAAGCGATGCTCCTTTCCCCTCAGCAGTGCGCGCGTAACTTGTGGCAAGCGCGTCGCCAAGACCATTGCGAAGGTGTCGCAGTAGAAGTGGAGCGACGGAGATGGCCAACGCAATTGCCGGCTGAACCATCTGGATGAGATTTTCGCCCGGATTCTCCAATAGCGGGGTATAGCCCCGCGCGGGCAGGAGGTGAAGCCGAACGGACAAAATCAGGAGCAGCAGTATCCCGGCGATGAACGGCGGGAATGCCATCCCGGCCGATGAGAGCGCCGTCACAATTCGATCGACCCAGCCCCCTGGGCGACGCGCAGCCGTTGCTGCCGCGGGCACGGCCACCGCCACCGCCAAAGCGATGCTCAGAATCGTCACCTCCAGCGTCGGTGGAAAACTCTGCTGGATAAGAGAACTGACCGAGGTCTGGGTGAAATAGGAGTCACCCAAATTGCCATGAAATATTCCGCTGACCCAGGTCCAATACTGTGCGAACAGAGGCTGGTCAAGTCCAGCCTCTGCCCGCAAGCGGGCGAGAGTCGCTGACGTAATTCCTGGTGCAGTGCCGAGCCGTGCGATCACGGGGTCACCCGGCAACGCCCGCAGGACAATGAAGATCAGAATCGAGATGGCAATGAGCATCACTACGCTCACCGCGACCCGCCTGGCAACAAACTTCATCGCGCTAGTTCTCCCGTCAAGTATCGATTCATTCTCGTGAGCGTTACTGCTTGACGGTGGCTGCCTCCAGGTGGGGCGTCCCTGTGCCATCCACCCACAGGCCGCTCACGTTGCGAGAGGCCGCCGTGATCGTGGCGAACTGAACAGGCACGTAGATCGGCACCTGTTGGTTCACGAGTTCCTGCATCTTCGCCCAGATAGAGTTCTGCTCCTCACCTGCCGGAGTGGCCAAAGCGGAGGCGTAGTCGGCCTCGAAGGTCGAGTTGTTCCAGTTGCACTCGCAGCGTCCCGTTCGAACGAACTGGAACAGGTCGGAGGGCACCGGCTGGTACGACTGGAAGTTCGGAATGATTGTCGCCGGGAACGATTTACCGGCGGGATAGAACAGCGCCGGCCACGACGCAAGGTCGACATTCTTGATGACGAGGTTGATGCCGATTTGCTTCAGGCTTGCCTGCAGTATCTGCGCGCTCGTGTTCCATTCCGGATATGCGTTGGACGTTCCGTACCAGGTCAGTTTCGAGCCAGTCTTCACGCCGGCTTCAGCGAACAGTTTCTTCGCCGTGGCCAGGTTGTACGAGTAATCGGTGAGTTTGCCACCGAAGTATGTGCTGTTGTTGGCGATCGGGTTGTTGGTATCCGATACGCTCCCCTGCCCGTAGTAGGCGTTGTCAAGGATCGCCTTGCGGTCTATCGCAAAGGCGAGTGCCTGACGAGCCTTCACATTGTTGAAAGGAGCGCTCGTTGTGTCGACTTCCCAGCTGACGTACTGGCCGATGACCCGCGGAGAGACGAGTTGAAGGTTGGAATTGGCCTTGATCGATTTCGCCTGTGAAAGCGGGACGGACCAATCCGCATCCAGGTCTCCCGACTGCAACGAGGTGACCGCTGCGGATGAATCCGACGCCGTTTCGAAGTCGATTTCATTGGTGCCCTGCTTCTTCCCCGTGTACTCGGGATTGCGCTCGAGGATCAGCGAGTTATTCGCGGTGAACGACTTCACCTTGTACGGACCCGTCACCACCGGGGACTTGTCGATCGACTTCATTGCGGCGATATCGAGAATCTTTATTGGTTCGATCGTCGACGGGAAGAGGGAGTTCGCGGATGAGAGGGTGAACGTGACTTCAGAAGGAGTCGTCGCGACGACGGAGGTGATCGGCGCCAGGTTGTTCTTGAACTGCGTGGTCGTTGTTGGTTTCTTGTAATAGTCGAAACTCGAAACCACGTCGGTCGCGGTGAGGGCCTTGCCGTTGGAGAATTTCTTTCCAGACACAAGCTCGAATTTCCAGGTCTTAAGATCGGCGGATGAAGACCAGGACGATGCCAGGTCAGGCTGCAGCTTGCCGCTTTGGTCGATCTTGACCAAGCCGTCCCACATCAGGCTGTACAGGGTCAATTCGAACGCCGTTCCCGCGATCGCGGGATTGAGTTGAGGAAAGCCGGAGGCCCCACCGATGGTGAATGTCGAGGCTGTGCTACCGGAGCTCGTTGACCCCGTAGGAGAGCAGGCGGTCAAGATGAGGGCAACCACAGCGACCAGGGCCGCGGCAAATCCTTTTGTTTTCTTCACCGATCGTCCTTTCAATTATTTCATCAGGTAAAATTCATGTTCACCTAGTGTGAAATTAATGTGTCTCGAATTTCTACGAAAACGGGTCAGAGTTAACTTGCTCGTTACAGAGTTAACGCGCGCGTTACATTGGTGGGCGTGAATTGTGGGACTGATCCGGAGGTGCGCGTGAGCGCTGCAAATGCTCGTTCCGTGCCCGAAATCGAGTTTCTGCCGCCCGCAACTGCAGTCGACGCCGGGGTTGTCGCGACTGTCACCGACCTCATCAACGGCGTCTACAAAACCAGCGAAGATGGCCTCTGGATCGAGGGCTCCCTCCGCACTACCGAGGCCGAAGTCGCCACCCTCATTCGGCACGGTGAGCTTGCGGCTGCTACCTCGGAGGGCGTCATCGTCGGCTCTGTGCGCACTCATCGACTCGATGCCCAGGTCGGAGAATTCGGGATGCTGGCTGCTGCCCCAGCACGCCGAGGGCTGGGCATAGGCCGAGCACTCGTCGCCTTCGCCGAAGACTGGGCACGGCGCAGCGGACTGGCAAGTATGCAGCTCGAAGTGCTCATGCCGCGCGACTGGACGCACCCGTCGAAAGTGTTCCTCACGCAGTGGTACGAACGCATCGGATACCGGCACATCCGCACCGGAGCCCTCGAGGAGACATATCCCGCTTTGGCTCCGCTGCTCGCGACGCCGTGCGACTTTGCGGTCTACCGCAAGGATCTTTCCGAATAGCCGGCCATTGCCTCTAGCGCCAGGATTTCGATTGTTGTTAGCTGGATTGTGTGACCCTGGGAGGTCTGTCATGAAGGCGCTGGTTTACAAAGGTCCGGGAGAGAAGAGCTGGGAAGAGGTCCCTGAGCCAGGGATCCAAAGACCGACAGACGTGATCGTCAAAATGATCGCCACGACAATCTGCGGCACCGATCTTCACATCCTCAAGGGTGATGTTCCCGCAGTCGACACCGGTCGAATACTGGGGCACGAAGGTATCGGCGTGATCACCGAGATCGGGAGCGGGGTCACCCAGCTCGCCGTTGGCGATCGCGTCATTCTCGCCTGCGTCAGCTCGTGCGGACAGTGTTCAAACTGCCGAAGGGGCCTATACAGCCACTGCCTCAATCCAGAAGGCGCTGAGGGCATCGGCTGGATATTCGGGCACCTGATCGACGGCACTCAAGCCGAGTACGTTCGAGTTCCGTTCGCCGAGAATTCCGTCTACAAGATGCCGGATGGGCTCACGGATGCCGAAGGGATTCTGCTTTCGGACATCCTGCCTACCGGCTTCGAGATCGGTGTTCAGTACGGGCACATCATGCCGGGAGATGTCGTTGCCGTCATCGGCTCGGGCCCGGTCGGACTTGCCGCGATGATGACCGCGCGCCTTCATGGGCCGTCGAAAATAGTCGCGATCGACCTCGACGACGCTCGTCTCGCGCGCGCCGCTGAATTCGGAGCAACCGATACCGTCAAGTCGGGAGACGCCGATTGGCTGGAGCAGGTGATCGCGCTCACCGATGGTCTCGGGGTCGACGTGGCGATCGAGGCCGTCGGGATACCCCAGACGTTCACGATGGCGACGCTCCTCGTTCGTCCCGGCGGCAACGTCGCCAACATCGGCGTGCACGGCAAGCCGGTGGAGCTCGCCCTGAACGAGCTGTGGATCAAGAACATCAACATTTCAATGGGGCTCGTGAACACCAACACTCTCGGGATGCTGCTGAAGCTGGTAGCAGAGCACAAGCTGCCTGCAGAGAAATTCGTCACCCACGAGTTCTCATTTGACCAGATCCTTGAGGCGTACGACGTCTTTGGCAACGCGTCGCAGCACGACGCGCTGAAGGTGCTCATCCATTAGGGAGGTCGATGGGAATCCGAGGAGGATCCACCGCGTTGTGATAGCAACTGCAGCACAAGGAGCTTGATCGACCAATGGAATCGCCGAACCCCGCAAACGACCAAAGCGGCATTGCAACATCCGCCGACCGTGACGTCGCCGCCAAGGAGGGAGTGAGGAAATTCAACGAGGCCGCAATGGCAGCCTCCCGTAGCCAGGATGCTTCGGCTAAAGCCTCCCTGTGGACAGAAAACACTCGCTTCCTGCCTCCGGGGCGGGAAATGATCGTCGGTCGCGCGGCGGTCCAGGCCTTCTGGCAGAGTGGTTTTGATCGGGGCGTCTACGACCTGGTGCTGGAGAGCGTAGAAGTCACGTCGCTTGGCGACGGAGTTGCTTGCGAGATCGGCCACAGCATCACTCGCGTGCGAGCTGCTGACGGTTCGAGCATCGACCTGCACGGAAACTCCGTCTGCATCTTCCGCCGTGAAGAGGATGGCGTGTGGCGAGCCGATGTGGACATCTTCAATGCATCTGGGGATGCCGATAACTAACCCTCGACGCGCTTGTACAGATTCGGCAGAACCCGACTCCCCAGCCACGCCGCGAGCAGCACGATCATCGCGATGCCCGCGCCCAGCAGCGTGTCGATGACCCTGGTGACGGTAATGGTTCCCACGTCCCGGGGATCTCCGCTCGATGCGATCAACAGGGCAAGCGGCGTGATGAACACCAGTGCGAGTCCGTAGTTGCGAATCACCACCAGCTGCACGAAGAACATCAGGATCGCGAGCAGCAGCGCCAGCAACAGGCCGGTCAAACGCAACGGCAATAGCAGCGCGAACAGCCCGAGGCCCACGAACGTCCCGAGCACTCGATGGATGGCACGCAGAGCGGTCAGACGCAGCTCGCGACCGTTCTGCAGGATCGCGATCACCGTCAAAAGCACCCAGTACGTGCGTTGCACCCCGACCGGTGCAGAAATGAGCACCGCGATGGCCGACCCCACGACAAGGTTGATCACGATGGCGCGCGCGTCGCCATGCAGGCTGAACCGCAAAGGCTCGCGCGCGCGATGGGCATCAAAGTCGTCCTGGCGCACCGACGGATCCAATAGCGGAATCAACACGATCGCGTAGGAGATCACCGCGCCGACCGCGACCATCCCGATCACCAGTCCCCCGTTGAGGCCAACCCCCTCGAGGCGCGGCGGTGCGGCCAACCGAATGGATGCGCCCGAGATGAGCATGAAGAACATGCTGCCTGGCGGCCCCGCCCCGATACCGAGCAAGACGATCGAGCCGACAACGGTTAGCGCGAAAAGAGTGAAAAGGCCCAGTGGAATTGAGCCGGACACAGCGACTCCGATTGCGCTCGACGCGACCAAGCCGAGCACGACGAACGACAGCAGCATGGCCCGCTCGCGACGCGTTCGATTCGACAGGTACATCGCGGCGAAGCCCCCAGTGCTGGCAATCAGCCCGAGTTCTGGTTGGCCGAA
>JAODMY010000026.1 GCA_025465535.1 Glaciihabitans sp. | reverse complement strand
ATGCCGGAACCCGGGTAGAGAGCATTCCCGGACCGACAGACTTCTTAGTGCGCTCGCTTAGGCAGCGAGGGCGAAGTCAGTGCGTGATTTATTGGCACTTATTGTTTGCAGGAGGCGTTAACGAGATAACCCTGCATCCTCGACCCGCTTCTCACAGTTTTGCAGGCAATGTCGAAACCGATCATCCCCATGCAGTTCACTCAGATTGAGTGGGTCGCTATCGCACGCTGTTGAATTGTCAAACACCACGTGACTCGCACGCAGCCCTAAAGACTACAACACGGAACTGCCGCGCCGCATGCCCACTCGGAGCAATTCGTCTACAGCGCGGACTGCGCCGCCCACAGGTTGACACCGGATTCGACCGCGAACTCGTCGATGTGCTTGAGCTCGTCCGCCGTGAAATCGAGATTACCGAGCGCCCCGAGGCTGTCTTCGAGCTGCCGCACGCTCGACGCCCCGATGAGTGCGGATGTCACGCCGGGCGCATCGGCCCTCTCCCGCAGAACCCAGGCGATCGCCATTTGCGCGAGCGTCTGGCCTCGGTCAAGAGCGATTCCGTTGAGCCCGCGCACGCGCTCGAGGTTCTCCTCCGAGAGGTGGGACTGCGCGAGCGATCCGTCGAGGGTGGCCCGCGACCCCGCGGGAACGCCGTTCAGGTAACGATCGGTGAGCATACCCTGGGCGAGCGGGCTGAAGGCGATCGAACCCGCGCCCACCTGCTCGAGCGCCTGGTACAGATTGGGCTCGCCTTGCTCGGTCCAGCGGTTGATCATCGAGTACGACGGTTGGTGGATGAACAGCGGCGTGCCGAGATCACGCAGGATCGCCGCGGCCTCTATGGTCTTGGCCGGCGAGTAGGAGGAGATTCCGGCGTAGAGCGCGCGCCCCGAGACGACGGCCGTGTGAAGGGCGCCCATGGTCTCCTCGAGCGGGGTCTCGGGATCCGGCCGGTGGCTGTAGAAAATGTCGACGTAGTCAAGGCCCATGCGCTCAAGCGACTGGTCGAGACTCGCGAGCAGGTACTTGCGAGATCCGAGATCGCCGTACGGCCCGGGCCACATGTCCCAGCCCGCCTTCGTGGAGATCACGAGCTCGTCGCGGTACGGTGCGAAATCCTCGCTCAGGTGACGCCCGAAATTGGTCTCCGCCGACCCGTAGGGCGGGCCGTAATTGTTCGCGAGGTCGAAGTGTGTGACGCCGAGGTCGAACGCGCGGCGAAGAATCGCCCGCTGGGTCTCGAACGCGCGGTCGTCGCCGAAGTTCTGCCAAAGGCCGAGAGAGATCGCCGGCAGCTTGAGACCGCTTTGGCCCACGCGTCGGTAGGGCATCGATTCGTACCGGGCGTCGTCTGCGATGTAGGTCATGCCTTAATTCTCACACCAGAACGGAGCCCCTCGCGTCTGCCCCCGGGTGATGCGTCGGCCCCCGTACGTACGGGGGCAGACGCATCACCCGGGGGCAGACAGGAAAATTAGTCGCCGAGGTTGCGCTTGGTGCCGATCGCGCGGTCGGCCTCGCGCTTGTCCTGGCGTTCGCGCAGAGTCTGGCGCTTGTCGTATTCCTTCTTGCCCTTGGCGACCGCGAGCTCGACCTTGGCGCGCCCATCCAGGAAGTACAGGCGCAGCGGCACGATCGTGTAACCACCCTCCTTGACCTTCTGGTGGATCTTCAGGATCTGCTGCTTGTGCAGGAGGAGCTTCCGCTTGCGTCGCGGCGGGTGGTTGTTCCAGGTGCCCTGGTTGTACTCAGGAATGTGCACGGCATCGAGCCACGCCTCGCCGAATTCGACGAAGGCGTAGCCGTCGACGAGAGACGCGCGTCCGGCTCGCAGCGACTTCACCTCGGTTCCCGTGAGGACAAGTCCGGCCTCGTAGGTGTCTTCGATGGTGTAGTCGTGACGGGCTTTGCGATTGGTCGCGACAACCTTTTCGCCCTGTTCCCTTGGCACGATGAACTCCTGTTTAGAGCGCCCAGCGCGGTGCAGGGCAGCCAACCAGCATAGCGCGCTTGCGTTTGTGAGGGATCTAGACCTTCAGGTATCGACTGATTGCCGCACCCGCCGAGAGCGAAGCCAGCAGCGCACCGAGCACGACGAGAATCGGGAACACGATCCATGCATCCCCTGTCCCCACCAGAGTCGTAGTCGAACCGAGTACAGCGGGGCTGCCGAGGTAACCCTTCACGAAGTACTGCACGATCCCGACGATCGCTCCCCCGGCGAGAACCGAGCCGATCAGCGCGGCGAAGATGCCCTCGAGGATGAACGGCGTCTGGATATATCGATTGGATGCGCCGACGAGTCGCATGATCCCGATCTCCCGCCGCCGGCTGAACGCGCTGAGACGAATGGTCGTCGCAATCAGCAGAACGGCAGCAATGAGCATGAGAGTCGCAAGGCCGATGGCCGTGAAGCTTGCCGCGTTGAGCACAGCGAAGATCTGATCGAGGTAGGCGCGCTGGTCTTCCACATCCTGGACACCGGCAAGGCCCTTGGTATCTTCGATGACGATCGCGGCATCCCTGCTCGGGTTGACGAGGTTCACCCGGTAGCTCTCGTTGAGCATGGCCGGAGTCGTGAAGGCGACCAGCGGGCTGCCCGCGAACTGCTGCTTGAAGTTCTGGTACGCCTCTTCGTGCGTCTCCAGTGAGATCTTCTTGATGTACGGCTTCAGGGTCGGCGACTGGAGCTGTGCCTTGACCGCCGCGATCTGGCTGGCCGTCGCCTCGGCCGAGGTGCAGTTTCCGGTGTTGTCGCTGCTTGTGCAGAAGTAGATGGCGACCTGGGCCTTGTCGTACCAGTAGCCCTTCATCTGCCCGATCTGCATCTGGAGCAGGATCGCGGTACCAACGAACGTCAGCGAAATAAAGGTGACGAGAATGACGGAGATGACCATCGCCACGTTGCGGCGAAGCCCCTGTCCGGCCTCACCCAAAACAAGCCCGAGCCTCATGCGTTCAGCCCGTCCACGTTCGCCATGCCAAACGTCTGGACCGGGACAGTCGTGGTCTGGTAGCCGCCGCCGCGCTCGTCGCGCACGATCTGGCCGCTGATCAGCTCGATGACTCGACGCTGCATTTTGTCGACGATGCCGGCCTCGTGCGTTGCCATGAGAATCGTCGTTCCGCCAAGGTTGATGCGCTCGAGCAGGTTCATGATGCCGGCGGATGTCGCGGGATCCAGGTTTCCGGTGGGCTCGTCCGCGAGGAGAACGGCCGGCTTGTTCACGATGGCCCGAGCGATCGCGACGCGCTGCTGCTCACCACCCGAGAGCTCGTGCGGGAACCTGCCGGACTTGCCGCCGAGTCCTACCATCTTCAGCACATCCGGAACAGCTTCCTGGATGAAGCCCTTGCTCTTGCCTATCACCTGGAGGGTGAAGGCGACATTGTCGAAGACCGTCTTCTGTGGAAGCAGGCGGAAATCCTGGAATACGACGCCGAGGTTGCGTCGGAAGTACGGCACTTTACGATTCGGCAGCGTGTTGATGTGCTGCCCGAGAACGTGGATGTTGCCCTTGGTCGGCCTCTCCTCTTTGAGGATGAGACGCAGAAAACTCGACTTCCCGGAGCCGGATGCCCCGACCAGGAAGACGAATTCGCCCTTGAGGACCTCGATGGTAACGCCGTTCAACGCGGGACGAGAAGTCCCCGGGTACGACTTGGATACTGAATCAAACCGAATCATGACGTTTACACCCTAGATAGCCATCGCTCTCAGGTTAGGCGCGACTCACCCTCTAACGCATCTCTCAGCGCGGTGGAGCTGAGAAAGTTGCGAAGCAACTTGCGACCCCAGCGCCGACTGAGCTTGCGAAGGAGGGTTCGGTGGAGCTGAGAAAGTTGCGAAGCAACTTGCGACCCCAGCGCCGACTGAGCTTGCGAAGGAGGGTCAACGCGGAAGGCGCTCGCGCGGCCCCGGCGGGCGACGAACCACGTCGATCGCTTGCGACCGCGTCAGACTCGATGTCGTGTGCGGACCCTGTGGAAGCGAGGATGCGGTGAGTATCTCTATCAGGAGTTCCCGCTTGGACGGGTCAAGCAGTCGCGCCTCGCGGTCGGTCAGCTTGACCACGAGTTGGGGACCGCGACGGGGGCCGAATCGTAGCCAGAGGTCACGCGACCTGAAGTATCGGACGACGTCGAGGCGAGCTGTGCCAATGTCGCCGAAAGCAAAGGATTTCCAGCCCACACGTATGCGCTGCTGTACGAGATTCACCTGCGGGCTCGGAAGCAGGAGCCGGAAAACTCCAAACAGGATGGCCACGAGGATGACGACGAAGAATTCCCCCCAGTTGGATATGCCGGTAGGTGCGCCAGCGGAACTGATCACGCGAACCCACCTACGCTCGGCGTTGAATCGCACCCACTCGTCTGCCCCCGCATCCATTGGTGCAGGCTAGTCCTTCGCGGACTTCCGCCACTTGATGCCGGCGTTGATGAAGCCGTCGAGGTCGCCATCGAAGACGTTCGACGGGTTATTGACCTCGTAGTCGGTGCGCAGATCCTTGACCATTTGGTACGGCGCGAGAACGTAGCTTCGCATCTGGTCGCCCCAGCTGGCGGTGATGTTGCCGGCCAGCTCCTTTTTCTGCGCGGCTTCCTGTTCGCGCTGCAGGATGAGCAGTCGCGACTGGAGTACACGCATGGCCGCCGCGCGGTTCTGGATCTGGCTCTTCTCGTTCTGCATCGAGACGACGAGTCCGGTCGGGATGTGCGTGAGGCGAACCGCGGAGTCCGTCGTGTTGACCGACTGGCCTCCTGGTCCACTCGAGCGGAAGACATCCACTCGGATGTCGCTCTCCGGAACCTCGATCTCACCGGCCGACTCGATCAGCGGGATGACCTCGACCGCGGCAAAACTGGTCTGCCGCTTGCCGGCAGAGTTGAACGGACTCATCCGGACCAGGCGATGCGTGCCCGCCTCGACGCTGAGCGTTCCAAACGCGTAGGGCGCATCGATCTCGATGGTCGCCGACTTGATGCCCGCCTCTTCCGCATAGCTGGTGTCGAGCACCTTCGACGGAAAGTCGTGCTGCTCGGCCCAGCGCAGGTACATGCGAAGGAGCATGTCGGCGAAGTCGGAGGCATCCACTCCCCCGGCACCCGCACGAATCGTGATGATAGCGGGATGGTCGTCGAACTCGCCGTTGAGGAGCGTCTGCACCTCAAGCTCGCCGAGCGTCTTCTGGATGCTCACCAGCTCGGTGCGGGCCTCGGCTGCGGCATCGGCGTCGGCCTCGTCATTGGCCAGCTCGACCATGATCTCGAGATCGTCGAGCCGCGACTGGATGCTGTTGATCTTCGCGAGCTCGGACTGCCGGTGGCTCAGCGCGCTCGTGACCTTCTGCGCCTTCTCGGTGTCGTCCCACAGGTCTGGTGCGCCGGCCTGCTCGCTCAGCTTCGCGATCTCTTCGGTCAGGCGTTCGACTCCGATGACGGAGCGGATGTCCGCGAAGGTCGAGCGGAGGGCGGCAATCTCGGCCGAAAAATCGAGCTCATCCATGTCGGCAGTCAGTCTACGGGAGGCACAACATGTGCACCTCGTCGTGATCTCGACAGGCTCGGCCGGTGAGAGCTCGGTGCCCGGCAACCGCTAAGGTTTGGTATCGATGAGTACTGAAGAGCTCCCGTTCAAGTGGAGTTCGATCGCCCTCTCGGCCTTCCTGCCCACCCTGCTTTTTTCGACGGGTGAGGGCGCCATCATCCCGATCGTCCCGACGATCGCGCACAGCATGGGCGCACAGCTGGCCATCGCCGGCCTGATCGCGTCGATGATCATGGTCGGTGAGGCCTTCGGCGACATTCCGAGCGGCTGGCTGGTCGCGCGAATCGGGGAACGCTCATCCATGATCGGCGCAGCTTTCGTTGCCGTCATCGGGCTCGCAGTGTCGACCTTCGCTCCCAACACGTTCGTGCTCGGCGTCGGCATCCTGATCGTCGGACTCTCGACGGCGGTGTTCGCCCTCGCCCGCCACGCGTTCATGACCAGTTTCGTTCCCCAGCGCTATCGGGCAAGAGCGCTGTCGACTCTCGGCGGAACATTTCGCTGCGGCTACTTCGTCGGTCCATTCATCGCGGCCGGCGTCATCAACCTGACCGGCCACGCCTCTTCGGTGTTCTGGATCGATATCGTCGGATGCCTGGGAGCTGCGATCGTGCTGCTGGTCGTCAAGGATCCCTCCGAGGCACTCGGCGCCGCCCGCGCCGTGCACACGGCCCGCGCGGCACATCACGCGTCCGCACGCAACGATGCAGCGGAACTCGATGCCGGACGCGAGTTCGTGGCCGCGGAGTCGCACGGGCTCTTCCAGACCATCTGGGCCAACCGCGGCGTGCTGGGAAGGCTCGGCACCGGCGCCGGGCTGATCGGGGCGATTCGGGCGAGCCGGCAGGTCATCCTTCCGCTCTGGGCGGTGAGCATCGGGATCGGCGACTCGAACACCGCGCTCATCATCGGCATCGCGGGCGCCATCGATTTTGCGCTGTTCTATTCGAGCGGGCAGATCATGGATCGCTTCGGTCGCCTCGCCAGCGCGCTACCGTCGATGATCGGGCTGGGGCTCGGCTTGATCGTGCTCTCCTTCAGCCACGATCTCCCGGGAAATGTCGTGTGGTTCATCGGCATCGCCATGTTCCTGTCGCTCGCGAACGGAATTGGCAGCGGCATCCTGATGACTCTCGGATCCGACCTCGCCGACAAGCGGAATCCGGCGCCGTTTCTCGGAGCCTGGCGCTTCACGGGCGACGTCGGAAGCGCCGCTGCACCTCTGCTCGTCTCACTCCTCACCGCGGTCGCCTCGCTCGCGATTGCGAGCGGCGTCATCGGAGTGCTCGGACTGGTGGGTGCCGGGCTGCTGTGGCGCTACGTGCCCCGGTATATTCCGCGAACCGTACGTAAGCCGGCGCCGAAGCCGGCGATCTAGCGTCGAGCCTTCTACCGGCCGTCGCGGCCGGTGATCGCGAGGAGTCGCAACTGCAGCGGCGCCTCGCCGTCCACGATTACGGGATCGCTGTAGAGCCCGGTCGCAACCAGCGTCTCGCGTTGCGGCTCGAAGATGGTCCAGGTCGCGGCGACGAGTTCGTCGTCGAGGTGCTCGTCGGAGTGGGTGGCGCGGGCCATATCCCAGCTGTGGATGGTGACGTCGGAGACCTGCTCCTTGAGGTAGTCCAGCATCTGGACGGTGTCATAGGAGAGCTGCACGGATGCGTCGAACGGCGCGCTCTCCCAGGCCTCGGTGGCGACGCGCGACCACTTCTGCCACTCCCTGAGGAGGTCGGCGTCGTCGAGCGGATCGAGCGCATCCTCTTCGTCCGGGGTGTGGCCAGCGAGCAAGAGCGGCACCCACTGCTGCTCGCGGATGACGTGCCTTGCGAGGTCGCTGACATCCCATTCGGTATCCGGCGTGGAGGCATGCCAGTCGGTTACGGCTTCGAGCCTGCGGCCAAATTCTTCGTGCGCACGGATCTGCAGGTCAAGCCAGTCGTAGGTCATAGATCAACGATAGAGAATCGCGGGCCGATGCGGTGCCCGCGTCACGAGAACACGCTCCGCGCCACCGACGTGACCTGGATGCGGAACCCGTTCGGGACGAGCAGGCTCAGCACCGGTGGTGACCAGTAGGCGGAGAGCTCGACGGTCGCGCTGCGGCCATCCACGCTGACGGCGCGATCCACCTGAAGCGAGGCGAACTCCTCGACGGGGTTGTCGCGCAGGTAGCCCCGGACTGCGGATGCGACCTCTCCCGACCGGAGGACTGGACGATAACCGGATGACGTCTGGCTCACATCAGAGAGACTGAATGACTCCGCGCCCACCAGTGACGCGCCATCGGCGAGCGTGAACAGCCGCTTGCGCTCGAGGTAGAGAGACGTCGCCGCGACGACCAGCAGGATCAGCGCGAGCGACAACGCCGCATAGAAGATGATCAGCGGAAGGGTGGATCCGTCCTCGTCCCGAATGCGGCGCCCGGTCATCCCGCGCTCCAGAATCGCGAGACCTGCTCGGTCGAGGTCGCCGTGAGCGGCACGGCCAGCGGGGTCTTCACGTCCAACGCGCTCGGCGCGAGCGGCAGCGGAACGGATGCAGTCACGGTCACCGTGACGAATCCACGCCGGGTCAGGCAGGCGGACGGATGCGGTGAGCAGGTCACAACGATCGTCACGCCGTCGGTGCTCACGCCGAAATCGTGGAGCGCGAAGTCGACGGCCGTCTGCGCACGCGACTGGGCGCTCCCCTCGGTCTTCGCCTGGACGAACACTCGTGCGGCCTGCCGCGCTGCGCCCTCGACCGAAAGAGCCCCGCCCTGGATCGCCGCCATCGCGAGGATCAGGTAGACCAGCGGCACAAGCAGAAGCAGTCCGGCGGTGATGAATTCGAGCGCAGCCGAGCCCCCGTCATCCATCCAGCGTCTCCATCGCGGCATGACCCTGCACCTCCAGCCCGTGATCGAAGCCGATGAGCCCGATGATGGGCAGCGGCGTCGTGACCGTGATGACGTCGGCCGGATGCCCGCCGTAGCTGCCGACCGAAGCGGAAATGTCGCGCGCGTAGCCGGGGCCAACTGCCGTCGTGATCAGGTCGCGGGCTCTCGCGACGCCGTCTGACGGACTGTTGTCGGCGAGCGCACCGAACCGCGCACCCTCGGATGCCGCATCCAGAACCGTGTTGCGAACCAGCAGGGCGAGCCCGAGCTGGATCACCGACAGGGTGAGCACCGTCAACAGCGCGCCAACGAGAACGAACTCGACCACAGCCGAACCCCGGTCGTCACGCAGGGCGTGCGACAGGTGCGCGCTAAAAATTCGTGACGCGCGCAATGGCCTGCTGGAACACGTTGCTGAGGGCCGGACCGGCCAATCCCCAAATCACGATCACCAACCCCGCCGTCATTAGCGTGATCAGGACCCATCCCGGCACATCGCCCCGCTCAGCCGATAGCGAATGACGAAGCTTGATCATCCAGTTCTGCACCGTGTGTCCTTTCATCCGAAACCCAGCTGCAGCACGAAGATGCCGGGAAAGATCGCAATTGCGATCGTCGTCGGGAGGATGAGGAAGACCAGGGGTGTCAAGCAGTAATTACAATTCCTTATTCGCAGACTCAATGTCACTCCACGTTCCTCATGAAACGGCCGCGCCCTGCACTAATGCCGCGAAGATGAGCCCCCAAAGCTCCCGATGATCGCAATGGCGAGCTGCACACGCTTGTCGAAAAGAGGGAGGCCTGGCGGCCGTTGCGGCTATCGTCGCGGGCGATACTCATTGCAGGAACGGCTTGTAGCGCACTGCACTTTATCTTGGTAATCAAGTCGCATTTTGGCGGAGCAGCATCGTCATGAGTGTTCTCTGTTCCTCCGTCAGCGGAGGGGCTACCGCTACTAGGCGGGCGATGTACTCGAGGGTTGATTCAGAGAGGGCTTCCATACAGTCTCTGTGCCGGCTCGCCGACGTCGGCTGGAGGGGTACGCAGAAAACGCGTACCTCTCCGAGCGATGACCTAAGTAGTGCTGACCCCATCGAGTCGGACGACGAGTCTGGAGGGGGTGAATTCGAATCACACCCTTAGAGGGTGAGCAAGGGCGTCCATGCGGTCGACACCCTTGGCTGGAGCGGGGCGCGGGGGTCTAAGCAATGTTGATACCCCACGGTCGACAGGCTGTGGATAATCTGCGCGGCACCGTCGGCACTATCGGCATCATCAGGGAATGACCTGGCCGCATGAAGACGACGGAATTGAAACTCCGAACTGCGCAGAGCATCTGGTGCCGATGGAGCCGACCGCGCGAGGCTGAGATCGGGTACCGCGGACGTGATGCGGCGCTCGAGCTGGTGGGCTACTACCGCACGCTCAGGGCCGCCACGAAGGCCGTGCACATGGTCTACGTCCGGAACCACTCTGGAGCGCCTGTCGACCCGAACGAGAGTCCCGCACACGGGATGCCACCCAGCGGGTAGCCATCGCTGGACCAAACAGGAGTAAAATTCGGAAATGCTCAAGACCAAGGTCATCATCACCGTGATCGTCGCCGCTGTTGCGTTGACAGGCGGTGCGGGTGTCGCGGTCGCCGTGGTAAGCGGTGGCCTGGCACCGGTCGCGAGCACAGACACACCTACCGCGACAGCGACAGCCACCAGCACCCCGGCCGCAGACGACACGACACCCACCCCGACCGCAACCCCGTGGCCATACACCGAAGTCGCCGACGCTGACGCGACCTTCCTCCAAGCCATGCACGCCGACGGGTTCCTCAACGGCATCACGATCCCGGCCGACGGCGAACTGATCGCGGACGGCCACGCGGCCTGCGTTCAGATGGCGGCTGGCACTAGCTATGACAAGGTGCAAGTGATCGAGGACGACCCGCACCCATTCGTCAATCAGTACGGAGCCTCTGCGCAATCGAACAATGCGACCGTTGGTAGCATCGCGTCACAGACGTTCTGCACCGAGTACAACATCGAGAACACGCCCGTCGTGCTACCGACGAACCCGTACTAGGCGAGTTTCTTTTCGAGTTCGTCAATGCGCTTGAGCGCGGCGGCAAGCTGGTCGGCAAGAATCTGCGTGCGCGCGAGCGCGAGCCGGTCATAGGCGACACCTTCGATCTGGTTTTTGGCGTCTCGGCTGACGAACTGCTCACCACCCGCCGCGGCGATCTCCTCCGCGATGATGCCCGGTACTCGGACTTCGGGTTCGCCGCGTTTGCGGGCGCCTCTGTCGATCCAGTCCTTCATCGGCACATCAAGTAGCGATGGTGCGAGCTTCATCACCTTCGGGGCGATTTTGAACCTGCGCGCCGAGGTCGACATGTAGAGACGACCAGTGGTCGAGTTCACATACACGTTCGCTGCCGACGTTGAGGACTGCGGAATCGACATGAAGTGGCTCGTGGCATCGATCGCGAAGTTCCGAGTCCCGTTGACCATCGCAGGCCCACCAGTCCCCACCGAGACGTACTGCGAGCTGCTCGCACCAATCGCAACCTGCGAACCATCCGAATACAGCGACGGGAACGAGGTACCCCAGGAGATCCCACCAATACCCGACGCGAGCTTCCCAATCGTCATCCCGTTCACAACGATCTTGCCGCCCGTGCCGATCGTCAACGCCGCCGCCAACGAGGTCGCCCCCGACACGCTGAGCGTCCCCGCAATCGCGGTCGGACCATTCAGGTTCGTTGTGCCCGTGTTCGTCAGTACGCCGGTGAGGGCGACCGTCCCGTCAGCCTCGAGGACACCCACAATAGTCAAAGTCCCGTTGACCAGCTCGGACCCGTCAACGATCAGGCCCTCAGGGGATGTGATGTGCAAAGCACCACGAGAGACGGTCGAGAACCCTACCGGAGCAGCCCGCTCGAGGCGCTCGAGTCGGTGGAAGAGCGCCCTGATCTCTTGATTGCTGCTGCTGAGGTTGTCAATTGCGCCCATTATCTGCTCCTAAATAGGAAATTAAGTTGGTTCGCCGCGATGTTGCCAATCTCGGCTTCGGACTGCCCCAGCGCTGAATTAATCACCTGGTGGATTGTCGCGCCAGCTTTCGACTGCGATGGGCCCGCGAGATTTGATGCTGCGGCTGAAATCTGTGCAGGGGTGCCGTTGTTGATCGCTTTGAGCATCGGCTGGTAGGCGCTCGCGCGTGACGCGCGGGTGACCTCTTCGCCGTTCGACAGCCAGTGCAGAATCGAATCAGAAGTGCCCGACCCGGGGCCATTGACTGTGCCGCCGCCCGCCTTTTTCGGGATCGTGAGTCCGTACGCGCCAGGAGTGTTGAGCACGCCCGCGCCTGTCTGCGCGGAACTCGGGACGCTCCCGAGGAGATTCAGGAATGCTTTCACCGCAGCCGTGGCCGCTTTCGTGTCCGCCTCGACATGCACTGTCGGGACGGAGGACGGAATCTGGTAGAGCGCATCGACGAAATCCGTAACAGCCTTCCGGTCTTCACCGTGTGCGACAGCGTTGTTGATGATCTGCGTGCGCATGTCGATGAGTTTCTGACGTGTCTGATCGGATGAGTGGATGAGGTTGCCTTGCGCATCGGTCTGATTCCGGTACGCATCAGCGTTGCTTAGTGCCGCGGAGGTGAGGTTGATGAGCTCGCCACGGTTCGCCACAGCGGCGGCAGTGTTCCCTGTCAGGAGCGTGTTGGCCCTGAGTATCTGGTTCCCTGCCGCGTTCAAATGGGTGGACATGTTGGCGAGTTGCGAATCGAACTGGTTCTGGGACGACGCCGCCGAAATCGCTTTACCGTTCAACTTGTCGAGAGTCTGCTGCAACAGGCCACCCGCATCATTCTGCAAGTACATGTTCTGCGTGGTGATCTTCAGCTGATCGGATGCGGCCTGCTGCGCTGCTTTCGCGTTCTGGTATGCCGTAACCGACATGCCATACCGGTCAGCAAGGGCAACAACAGCGTCGTACTGCGCCTTCGTCGCGGATCCTGTGCCGCCCAGCGCTATATCCAGGTCGTTGTACGCCTGCATCGACGCCTTTACCTCGCCCGTCTGGGTGTTGATCGCCTTCGAAACAATCGCGGAATTGACCCCAACCGAGCCGGCAGCCTTGGAGTTGTTGACCATGGAACTGCTCGACTTGTCCCAGCCGTCTTTGGCTTTCGCGAGCGCGTCGTTGACAGCTTTCTGTGCCGCCGCATTGCCAAGAGAGGCGGACACGAGGGTTTGCGTGGAGATGCCGAGTTTCTTCGCCGCATCGAGAGCACCCGAGTCC
>JAODMY010000002.1 GCA_025465535.1 Glaciihabitans sp. | reverse complement strand
GGACTCGACCCCGAGCCGGGCGACGACGCCATCGAGCTGCTTGGCCTCGACGACTTCTCCGTCGAGATCAACGTCACGCCCGATCGCGGATACGCCTTCTCGATCCGGGGCGTCGCGCGCGAGTATTCCAACTCGACCGGTGCGGCATTCCGCGATCCGGCCCTGGCGCCCGGTTTGGAAAAGTACTCGTACGACGCCACGACGGCGACCGAATTCCCCGTAGTCATCGACGACCGTGCACCGATTCGCGGTCGCGTCGGCGCGTTCGCCTTCACCACCCGTGTCGTGCGGAACGTGGATGCGAGCCGGCCGACACCCCCGTGGATGATCGCGCGGCTCACGCTCGCCGGCATCCGTTCGATCTCCCTGCTGGTCGACATCACGAACTACGTCATGTGGGAGCTCGGCCAGCCGATCCACGGCTACGACTTCGACAAGGTTGCGGGCGGTCTCGTTGTGCGCCGCGCGGCGGCGGGCGAGAAGCTCGTGACACTCGACAACCAGACGCGCGTCCTGAACACCGAGGACCTGGTGATCGCCGACGACTCTGGCCCGATTGGGCTCGCGGGAGTCATGGGCGGAGCCTCGACCGAAATCACGTCGGCGACGACGACCGTTCTCGTCGAGGCCGGAAACTTCGATCCAATCTCGATCGCGCGCACGGCCCGACGCCACAAGTTGCCGAGCGAGGCATCGAAGCGCTACGAGCGTGGCGTGGATCCCCGGGTCACCGAGCCGGCATCCGCGCGCGTCGTCCAGCTGCTCGTCGAACTTGCCGGTGGCACCGTGGATTCCCTTGGTTCCTCCTTCGTCGACTTCATTGCTCCCGCCCCCATCGCGCTCCCGGACGGATTCGCGTCCGGCATCATGGGTGTCGACTACACGGACGCCGAGGTCGATGAGTCTCTCGTTGCAATCGGCGCGACCGTTGTGGCCGGCGTCGGCGAACTGCTCGTCACGCCTCCGACCTGGCGACCCGACCTGACCGACCGCGTGACGCTGGTCGAGGAGATCGCGCGCATTGTCGGATACGACAGGATCCCGTCGATTCTTCCCGTCGCCCCTCCCGGTCGCGGGCTGACCCGGTCGCAGCGTTCGCGTCGGACGGTTTCGGAAGCCCTCGCCGCTGCCGGGCTGACCGAGGTGCTCTCCTACCCGTTCCTGGCCAAGTCGGCCAACGATCGATTCGGATCTCCCGTCGAGGGAGGCGTGGCCGCCATGAAACTCGCGAACCCGCTCGACGCAGAGACACCATGGCTGCGGACCTCGCTCCTGCCTGGCATCCTCGATATCGCTCGACGCAACCTCGGTCGCGGCCTCACCGATCTCGCCCTGTTCGAATCCGGTGTCGTGTTCCGCCCGGAGGCTGGCAAGCACTACGGCAGCGGCCCGCTGCCGGCGGGCAACACCCACCCAGGCGAAACGGTGCTGGCCGAACTCAATGCCAGCATCCCGCCACAGCCGCGTCACGTCGCGGCACTGTTCGTGGGGGATGCGATCGAAAAGCAGCCGGGCGCCGCTGCGGTCCCGAGTGGGCTCTCGGACGCCCTTGCAGCGGTCAGTCAGATCTGCCGCGTCCTCGGCGTCGACTTCGGCGTTCGCACCGGTTCGCACCAGGCGTTCCACCCGGGCCGCACGGCCGAGGTGTGGGTCGGCGATCGCTCGGTCGGTTTCGCCGGTGAGCTGCTGCCGTCGATCGCGGACGATCTGGACCTTCCGCGCGTTGTCGCCCTCGTCGAGCTTGACCTCGACGCGCTCATCGAGCTTGGCGCATCCGACATCCAGGCCGTTCCGATTGTCACCATGCCAGCCGCGACCCAGGATTTGTCACTGGTCGTGGCGGAGGATGTCGCCGCGGGTGAGGTGCTCGCCACCGTTCGCGAGGGTGCCGGCGTGCTTCTCGAGCACGCCGCACTCGTGGACGACTACCGCGGACCAGGCATCGACGAGGGATCCAAGTCACTGACGTTCGCGCTTCGTTTCCGCGCCACCGATCGCACGTTGACGGCGGCCGAGGCGAGCGATGCGAAGAATTCAGCGGTCGCGCTGGCGGGCGAGCGGCACGCGGCACGTCCTCGCGAGTAGCAGCGTCGCCGCGGGTCGACAGACCGGTCCACGCTGTCGTGTTAGCGTGACTCGAGACTTGATCAGTTGCAAGTGACGTGGGGTGGATCGGTGCGACGTGTGTGGCTGCTCCTTGCGGGCATCGGCGTGCTCGTGTTGCTGGCCGGATGCATCGCTCAGCCGAAGCCGGTGCGCAGCGCGGCGCCGCTCATCAATACCGCGCCACCCACCGAGACGGTTGTCGCGGTTCCCAATGGAGTCATGGCATCCGGTTCGTTCCGGTCCTCCGACGGCACGACATCCGGGCAATTCGAGATCACGAATGCCTCGGGGCACTACTCGTTGACGTTCTCGCACTTCCGCAGCGACATTCGTTCGGGGCTGGTCGTCTCCCTTGCAGACTCGGCGGTGAGTGCCAAACAGTGCGGATCGTTCGGCGCTTCGGAGGTGGTCCTCGACAATTTGCTCTCCGCGACGAGCGTGAATCAGGCATGGCCGATCACATCCTCGAATGCCGCGTTGAACGACCCGTCGTTCCTGCAGACGCTCATAGTGGCGAGCTACGGCGACGGGTCATCGACGAGTGCCTGTGCGAGGCCGATCATCGCGGTGGCAACCCTCGAGTGGCGGATTCCCGAGACGCACCCGGATTTGGTCGTGCGGGACGGCGGGGTCGCGAACTACGCCTGGGGGACGGTCACCATGCGCAATGGCCAACCCTTCACCTACCTGACGCACCAGGGCGACAATTGGTCGCAGATCGCGAAGCGCTTTGGGATCAGCGAGGCCGACCTGACCTGGCTCAACCCGATTCGGCTCGTCGAATACAAGCCTCGAGTCGCGTATGTCGGCCAGGTCCTCAATCTGTCACCCGCGAACCGTGGAGACAGCGCGAGCCGCCCGCTGCACCCCGACTGGTCCTGAAGCGTCGATTCCGTGCGTCCACGCAGAATTGGTGCGCGACGGTGAACCGGGGTAAGGTCTTCCCGTGGACATCCGCGGAACAGTGACCAGCGACCTTCGTCGTTCGGACATCCGCGCGCGCCGATCGTAGGCGACGTCACACCGCTGATCGAGTCAGCGCTCGTGTTACGCCGCCGCTTCCGACCACCCGTCAGAATCGATCAATAAGGTACGAGATATGTCTCTCTCCGTTGCTGTGGCAGGCGCCAGCGGCTACGCAGGCGGTGAGCTCCTGCGGATCCTCGCGGGCCACCCCGAATTCGAAATCACGACGGTGACCGCCCACGCGAACGCGGGAGCGTCACTCGGTCTCCTCCAGCCGCACCTGCGCTCGCTCGCGCACCTGACCCTCGTCGACACGTCGCCCGAGAATCTCGTGGGCCACGACGTGGTCTTCCTTGCGCTGCCGCACGGCAAGTCCGGCGAGATCACGGCAGCCCTGCCGGATGACACGCTCATCATCGACTGCGGCGCCGATCACCGGCTCACCGATCCCGCCGCATGGGCAAAGTTCTATGGTGGCGACTACTTCGGAGCGTGGCCCTACGGCCTCCCCGAGCTCGTGCTCGAAGCGGGCGGAACCCAGCGCGACAACCTGGTCGGGGCGAAGCGGATCGCGGTTCCCGGCTGCAACGTCACGGCGATTTCGCTGGGGCTCGCGCCCGGCATCCGCGCGGGCGTGCTGCTCCCGGATGACCTGGTCGCGATTCTCGCGGTCGGCACCTCCGGTGCGGGCAAGGCCCTCAAGCCTGAACTCCTGGCGAGCGAGGTGATGGGGTCCGCATCCGCGTACGCCGTCGGCGGCACGCATCGGCACACCCCGGAGATCCAGCAGAACCTGACCGCGGCCGGGGGAGTGGGCGTGACCGTCTCGTTCACGCCGATGCTCGTTCCGATGTCCCGTGGCATCCTCGCGACCTCGACCGCGAAACTCGCTCCCGGCGTCAACGAACACGACGTGCGCGACGCGTTCGAATTCGCCTACGCGCAGGAGAAATTCGTGCACGTCCTTCCGGCCGGCCAGTTTCCGCGCACGGCGGACACCGTCGGCGCGAACACCGCGCTCATCGGTATCGCCGTCGATGAGGTCGCCGGCCGCGTCGTCACTGTGACCGCGATCGACAACCTGGTCAAGGGCACGGCGGGAGCCGCCGTCCAATCCGCCAATATCGCTCTCGGCCTCCCAGAGGGACTCGGCCTCACCACGAACGGAGTCGCGCCATGAGCGTCACCCACGCCAAGGGATTCATCGCGACCGGTCTTGAGGTCGGCCTCAAAAAGAGCGGCGGCAAGGATCTGGCGATCGTCCAGAACCTCGGCCCGTCGAAGGCCGCCGCGGTCGTGTTCACGAGCAATCGCGCGAAAGCGAATCCGATCATCTGGTCGCAGCAGGTCATCGCCGACGGGGTGGTCGAGGCGATCATCCTCAACTCCGGGGGTGCCAACTGCTACACCGGCGCGCGGGGGTTCCAGGTGACGCACTCGACGGCCGAGGCTCTCGCGCAGAAGCTCGGTGTCTCCGCGGGGGATGTGCTGGTCTGCTCGACGGGGCTCATCGGTGACCAACTGCCGCTCGACCTGATCACCGCCGGAATCGAAACGGCGAACCTGAGCGAGACGGGCGGCGAGGATGCGTCGTTCGCGATTATGACGACCGACACGCATCCGAAACGCTCGATCGTGGTCGCCGACGGCTGGTCGATCGGCGGCATGGCCAAGGGCGCGGGGATGCTCGCTCCCGGGCTCGCAACCATGCTCGTGGTCATCACGACCGATGCCGATGTGCCGCCCGCCCAGCTCGATGCGGCCCTGCGCGCGGCGACCCGCGTCACGTTCGACCGGCTCGACTCCGACGGCTGCATGTCGACCAACGACCAGGTGACACTGCTCGCGAGCGGCGCATCCGGAGTCGTGCCCGACGCGACAGAGTTCGCGGCTGCGGTGCAGCAGGTCTGCGCGGATCTCGCCAGGCAGCTGCAGGGGGACGCCGAGGGCGCGAGCCACGACATCGTCATCGAGACGGTCAACGCCGCGAGCGAGGACGATGCCGTCGAGGTGGGTCGCGCCGTCGCACGCAACAACCTGTTCAAGGCCGCCGTGTTCGGCAACGATCCGAACTGGGGCCGGGTGCTTGCCGCTATCGGCACGACGACCGCGGCCTTCGATCCGTACGACGTCGACGTCTCGATGAACGACGTCATGGTCTGCCGGTCCGGCGAGCCGGGGGAGTCCCGCGACCTCGTCGATCTCACGGACCGCCGGGTGCACGTGCTCATCGACCTGAAGACAGGGGACGCGGCGGCCACGATCCTGACCAACGATCTCACGCACGACTACGTGCACGAGAACAGCGCGTACAGCTCATGAACGCCGAGATCGCTGGCGACGCAATCAGCCAGGAGGATGCGGCGGCGAAGGCCGCGGTTCTCATCGAATCCCTGCCATGGCTCAAGCGCTTCGCCGGCAAGATCATCGTCGTCAAGTTCGGCGGCAACGCGATGGTGGATGACGACCTCAAGCGCGCGTTCGCCGAGGACATGGTCTACCTGCGGCACGCTGGCATCCGCCCCGTGGTCGTGCACGGTGGCGGCCCGCAGATCTCGGCGGCGCTGAAGGAGCGCGGCATCGCGAGCGAATTTCGCGGCGGGCTGCGGGTGACGACCCCCGAGGTCATGACGGTGGTCAAAGACGTACTGACAACGCAGGTCAACACCGAACTCGTCGACCTCATCAACACGCACGGCGAATTCGGGGTCGGACTCTCCGGTGAATCCGGCGACCTGTTCGGTGGGCGTCGTCGAGGAACGGTCATCGACGGTGAGGAGGTCGATCTCGGACTGGTCGGTGACGTCGTCGAGGTGGATCCGTCGGTCGTCCTCGAACTGCTCGACGACGGGATGATCCCTGTCGTTTCCTCCGTCGCACCCGACCTCGACGAGCCGGGCCGGTTCCTCAACGTGAACGCGGATTCGGCTGCCGCATCCCTCGCCGTGGCGCTCGGCGCCGCGAAGCTCGTCATCCTCACCGACGTCGCGGGCCTCTACAGCGACTGGCCGAACCGCGACTCGCTCGTCTCGCATCTCACCGCCGCCGAACTCGAGGGGCTGCTTCCCACGCTCGAATCCGGCATGATCCCCAAGATGACGGCCTGTCTCGAAGCGGTGGATGGCGGCGTCGACAAGTCGGCCATCATCGACGGCCGCATCCCACACTCGATCCTGCTCGAGATCTTCACCCAGCAGGGAATTGGAACAGAGGTAGTCAAATGAACACGGTCCCGCAGGTTGTCGATGCGAAATGGCCCACACACTTCCGTGACGCCATGATGGGGTCGGCTCCGGCACCTCTCGCCATGCTCGTGCGCGGCGAGGGCTGTTACGTCTGGGACGACGCGGGCAACAAGTACCTTGACTTCCTCGCGGGGATCGCGGTCAACGCGCTCGGCCACGCGCATCCCGTCCTCGTGGATGCCGTGAGCAGGCAGGTCGCCACCCTCGCGCACATCTCCAACTACTTCGCATCGCCGTCCCAGATCGAACTGGCCGAAAGGCTCCGCCGCATCACCGGTGCGGGGGATCGCGGCCGGGTGTTCTTTGGCAATTCGGGTACCGAGGCGATCGAGGCCGCGATCAAGCTCTCGCGGCTGAACAAGGGTCGCAAGCGCATCATCGCGTTGAACAACTCCTTCCACGGCCGCACGATCGGCTCGCTTTCGATCACCGGCCAGGTCGCGCTTCGGGAGCCGTTCGAGCCGCTGCTCCCCGGTGTCGAGCACATCGACTCGACGATCGAGGCGCTCGAAGCCGCGATCGACGACACGGTTGCGGCGATCTTCATCGAGCCCATCAAGGGCGAGGCCGGCGTCGTCGAGCTTCCGGAAGGCTTCCTGAAGCGCGCGCGGGAGCTTACCACCGAGCACGGCGCGCTGCTGATCCTCGACGAGATCCAGACCGGCGTCGGGCGAACGGGATCCTGGTTCGCATTCCAGCAGAGCGGCATCGTTCCCGACGCCATCGCGGTCGCGAAGGGCATCGCCGGCGGGGTGCCGATCGGCGCGCTCGTGACATTCGGCGACACGTCGGACCTGTTCCAGCGCGGGCAGCACGGCAGCACGTTCGGCGGCAACCCGCTTGCGACCGCGGCGGCGAATGCCGTGCTCGGGGAGATCGAGCGGGCCGGACTCATCGACACGGTCGTCACCAAGGGCGAACGGATCCGCGCTGGCGTGCTCGCGGCGGGGTCTCCGCTCGTTCACGAGGTGCGCGGCGCCGGACTGCTCATCGGTGTCGGACTCACCGAGCCGGTCGCGGGCCGGGTCGCGAAGGAGGCCCTCGCGCTCGGACTCATCGTCAACGCGGCCAACGGCACGAGCATCCGAATCGCACCACCGCTCATTGTCACGGACGCTGAGATCGACGAATTCACGGCAAAGTTCACCAAGGCACTGGAGGCATCAGTATGACCAGGCACTTTCTGCGCGACGACGACCTGAACCACCTCGAGCAGCTCGAGATCCTCGACCTTGCTGAGAAGCTCAAGGCCGATCGCTACCGGGAGAAGCCCCTCGCCGGCCCGCAGACGGTCGCCGTGATCTTCGACAAGTCATCGACGAGGACACGCGTCAGCTTTGCGGTCGGAATCGCCGACCTCGGCGGCAATCCACTCATCATCTCGACCGCGAACAGCCAGCTCGGCGGTAAGGAGACGGCCTCTGACACCGCCCGCGTTCTCGAGCGCCAGGTTGCCGCGATCGTCTGGCGAACCTATGGCCAGGCCGGGCTCGAGGAGATGGCGCTGAACACCACGGTGCCGGTCATCAATGCGCTGAGCGACGATTTTCACCCCTGCCAGCTGCTCGCCGATCTCCTGACGATCCGGGAGCATCGAGGCGCGTTGAAGGGGCTGACGATCGCGTTTCTCGGCGACGGCTCTGACAACATGGTGCACTCCTATCTCCTGGCCGGTGCGACCGCGGGAATGCACGTGCGCATCGCCTTCCCGTCCGAATTCGAACCCCTTCCGGGCGTCGTCGTGGATGCGGAGCGGATCGCGGCCACCACGGGCGGATCCATCACCCTCCTCACAGATCCGGTCGAGGCCGTGACGGGAGTGGATGTCGTGGTCACCGACACCTGGGTCTCGATGGGCAAGGAGGAGGAGAAGGCGCACCGCGTTGCAGCCCTCCGCGACTACCAGGTGACGACCGAACTGATGGCACACGCCAAGGCCGACGCCCTGTTCCTGCACTGCCTTCCGGCGGACCGCGGGTACGAGGTTGCCGCCGATGTCATCGATGGCCCGCAGAGCGTGATCTGGGATGAGGCGGAGAACCGCCTGCACGCCCAGAAGGCGCTCATGGTCTGGCTGCTGCAACAGAACTAGTCCGCGATTCCACTACCGCTCCACCCGTAAACTTGACCACGAAATTACCTCTAGGAGAAACATGACAGAGCGCGTTGTCCTCGCCTATTCCGGCGGACTCGACACCTCGGTTGGCATTGGCTGGCTGCACGACGCGACGGGTAAGGATGTCGTCGCCCTCGCCGTCGACGTCGGCCAGGGCGGAGAGGACATGGAGGACATCCGCCAGCGCGCGCTCGACTGCGGTGCAGTGGATGCCGTGGTCGTCGACGCGAAGAACGAGTTCGCCTCCGACTACCTGATGCCGGCCCTCAAAGCCAACGCGCTCTACCAGAAGCGCTACCCGCTGGTCTCCGCCCTCAGCCGTCCGGTCATTGCGAGGCACCTCGCTCGGGTCGCCAAGGAGCTCGGCGCCGACTCGGTTGCCCACGGATGCACTGGCAAGGGCAACGACCAGGTTCGATTCGAAGCTGCCGTTGCCGCGCTCGCGCCGGAGCTCACCAGCATCGCGCCGGTCCGCGATCTCGCGCTCACCCGCGACAAGGCCATCGTCTACGCGGAGGAGCACAACCTGCCCATCCGCCAGAGTGCCAAGAACCCGTACTCGATCGACAAGAATGTCTGGGGTCGCGCGGTCGAGACCGGATTCCTCGAGGATCCGTGGAACGCGCCGATCGAGGACCTCTACGAGTACACGATGGATCCCTCCGTCGCCAAGCCGGCTGACGAGGTCGTCATCACCTTCACCGCGGGCATCCCGACGGCAATCGATGGCAAGCCGGTGACGCCGCTTGAAGCGGTCGAGCAGCTCAATATCCTTGCGGGAAAGCATGGGGTCGGCCGCATCGACGTCGTCGAGGATCGGCTGGTCGGCATCAAGAGCCGTGAGGTCTACGAGGCTCCGGCAGCGATGGCGCTCATCGCGGCGCACGAGGCCCTCGAGTCGCTCACCCTCGAGCGCGACGTGAATCGCTACAAGCGCGGCGTCGAGTCCGAGTGGTCGAATCTCGTCTACGACGGCCTCTGGTTCTCCGGGCTCAAGCGCAGCCTCGATGTCTTCATCGACGACACGCAAAAGCACGTGAGCGGTGACATCCGTCTGAAGCTCGAGGGCGGTCGCGCGACAGTGACCGGGCAGAAAAGCAATGAGAGCCTGTACGACTTCAGCCTCGCTACCTACGACACCGGTGACACGTTCGACCAGTCGCTGTCGAAGGGCTTCATCGAGATCTGGAGCCTGCCGAGCAAGATCTCGGCTCGTCGGGATCTCGGCGGTCGGTGATCGAAATTGTCGAAGTCAGCCGGTGAGTCGAGTACGGGTTCCCTGTGGGGAGCCCGATTCGCCGACGGTCCATCGCCGGAGCTTGCCGCGCTGAGCAAATCGACCCAGTTCGACTGGCAGCTCTACCCCTACGACATCGCCGGTTCGAAGGCTCATGCCAAGGCGCTGGCCGCTGGGGGATACCTGACGCCGGAGGAGCTTCCGCGGATGCTCGCTGCGCTCGACGAGCTGAGGTCCCGGATCGAAACCGGTGGCTTCGGTCCGCTCGAGTCGGACGAGGACGTGCACTTCGCTCTCGAACGGGGACTCGTCGAAATCGCCGGTCCGGAGCTCGGCGGCAAGCTGCGTGCGGGGCGGAGCCGCAACGATCAGATCGCCACACTCATCCGGCTCTATCTCCTGGATCACTCCGCCAGGATCTCGCACCTCGTGATCCAGTTGATCGACGCGATCGTGGCTCAGGCCGAGGCGGCGGGGGAGGCTCCGATGCCCGGCCGCACCCACATGCAGCACGCGCAGCCGATCCTGCTTTCGCACCATCTGCTCGCCTACGCCTGGCCGCTCGTCCGAGCCCTCGAGCGGTTGCGGGACTGGCGAGTGCGCGCATCATTCTCGCCGTACGGCGGGGGAGCGCTCGGCGGCAACGGTTTCGGTCTTGACGTTCAACTCGTCGCGACCGAACTCGGGCTCAGCGAACCGAGCGAGAACTCGCTGGATGCGACCGCGAGTCGAGACGTCGTGGCCGAGTTTGCGTATGTCGCGGCCCAACTGGGTATCGACCTATCGCGATTCTCCGAAGACGTGATTATCTGGGCGACGAAGGAGTTCGGGTTCGTGAAACTTCACGATGCCTTCTCGACCGGCTCATCGATCATGCCGCAGAAGAAGAATCCGGATATCGCGGAGCTCGCAAGGGGAAAGTCGGGAAGGCTGATTGGCAATCTGACCGGACTGCTTGCGACCTTCAAGGGTCTCCCGCTCGCCTACGATCGCGACCTGCAGGAAGACAAAGAGCCCGTCTTCGACTCGGTCGCAACCCTCGAGGTTCTGCTTCCGGCCTTCACCGGCATGATCGCGAGCCTCCAATTCGACACCGGGCGGATGTTGGAGCTCGCGCCAGCTGGCTTTGCGCTCGCAACGGATGTCGCCGATTGGCTCGTGCGCGAGGGGGTCCCGTTCCGTGAAGCCCACGAAATCAGCGGCGCCCTCGTTCGATTCTGCGAGGAGAACGGTCTCGAACTGAACGAACCGACGGACGAGCAATATGCGGCAGTTTCGCCACGATTGTCCGCCGGAGTGCGCGCATCCCTTACCGTTGAGGCATCTCTTGCCGCACGCTCGAGCCCCGGTGGTACGGCTCCGGAGCGAGTGCGGGAGCAAATTGCCGCACTCACCGCCAGAGTGCGCGAACTAGAGAAGGCAGAGTCATGACGCTACAGAAAGACCAGCCGAAGCCGCCGCAGAACCGCACCCAGAAGATCGTGATGTGGTCGGTGTACTCCGTCGCGGGTGCCCTGCTGATTGCCGCGATCATCGTCGCGATCGTGTCGGGAGCGAAGTTCTTCTAGTGTTCGATCGGGCCATGCTCGAGCGACCATCCGTCGAGATCGCACCGCTGCTTCTCGGTGCGATCGTAACCTCGCGCGGAGTCAGCGTGCGCCTCACCGAGGTCGAGGCTTACCTGGGTGAGGTCGATCCCGGATCTCACGCCTTCCGCGGTGAGACTCGTCGCAATCGAGTGATGTACGGCGAGCCGGGTCATCTCTATACCTACTTCACCTATGGGATGCACGTTTGTGCGAACATCGTCTGCTCGCCGGCCGGCGTCGCCACCGCGGTGCTGCTCCGAGCGGGGGAAGTCGTCGACGGCGTCGAGCTGGCCCGCGCGCGCCGCACGACAAGCAGGAAGGACAGCGATCTCGCGAGGGGTCCCGCCCGGCTCGTCGTAGCACTCGGCATTGTTCTCGGCGACGACGGCAACGACCTCGAGGAGGGGCCGGTCAGGCTCGAACTCGGCGAGCCCGTGGCATCCTTCGCCCAAGGTCCTCGCACCGGGGTTTCGGGCGAGGGCGGGTCGAACGCCTACCCCTGGCGGTTCTGGATTCCGGGCGACCCGACGGTCTCGCCCTACAAGGCCAGCGTCCCGAAAAAGAGGGCCGGAGCGCCATCCGCCTGAACGCGAAGCACCCGTCGGCTACCCTGTAGATCGTGCCAGCCCCAGCCTCAGATTCCCTTCGTTCCTACCCGCTCAGTGTCCAGCGAAACGACACAACGTTCCCGGACCTCTGGACCGAGCTCGAGTGGCGCGGACTCATCCACGTTTCGACCAACGCCGATGAGTTGAAGGCGCTTCTCGCCGGTGAGCCGATCACCTATTACTGCGGATTCGACCCGACGGCGCCGAGCCTCCATCTCGGCAACCTGGTGCAGCTGCTGCTGATGAGACGGCTGCAGCTCGCCGGGCACAAGCCGCTTGGCCTGATCGGCGGATCGACCGGCCTGATCGGCGATCCGCGCCCAACCTCAGAGCGAACGTTGAACCCGCGCGAGACCGTCGCAGAGTGGGTGGGCTACCTGCAGGGGCAGGTGGAGAAGTTCCTGAGCTTCGAGGGGGACAACGCCGCTCGGCTCGTCAACAACCTCGACTGGACCGAGCCGATGAGCACCATCGACTTCCTGCGCGAGATCGGCAAGCACTACCGGGTCGGCACGATGCTGAAGAAGGATGCCGTGAGCGCGCGGCTCAACTCCGACGACGGCATCAGCTACACGGAGTTCAGCTACCAGATCCTGCAGGGTCTCGACTTCCGCCAGCTCTACCTCGACTACGGCTGTGTCCTTCAGACAGGTGGTTCCGACCAGTGGGGCAACCTGACCAGCGGTGTCGACCTGATCAAGCGAGCAGAGGGGACGAGCGTCCACGCGATCGGCACTCCACTGATCACCAACTCCGACGGGCGCAAGTTCGGCAAGACCGAGGGCAATGCGATCTGGCTGGATCCAAAGCTCACGAGCGCCTACGCGATGTACCAGTTCTGGCTCAACCACGACGACGCGGATGTCATCGACAGGCTCAAGGTGTTCACGTTCCTTTCTCGCGAGGAGATCGACCGGCTTGCGGATGCCGTGGCAACCGAGCCGTTCAAACGCGAGGCCCAACGCGTGCTTGCACTCGAGGT
>JAODMY010000140.1 GCA_025465535.1 Glaciihabitans sp. | reverse complement strand
GCATGGCTGAGCTCGACCCGGTCATCCACGCCCAGGCTCGACTGCGGATAACGGCGGCGCTCGCGACCCTAGGAACGGGGGAGAGCATCGCGTTCCCGCGACTGCAGGAGCTGCTCGAGATGACCGCGGGCAACCTCTCAACCCACCTGCGCAAACTCGAGGATGCCGACTACGTCCAGGTCTCGAAAACCCACGAGGGCAGACTCCCGATCACCTATTTAGCGTTGACCCGCACCGGTCGCCGTGCCTTCGAGGACTACACCGAATCGCTGCGCCAGCTCCTCGACCCGGCCTAGCCGGCAATACTGGGCATGAGTCTTGCTCAACGATAGAGTCCAACCATGGCATGGGGAAAATCAGAAGAAGAGAAAGCCGCTGACCGAGCAGAGAGGGACGCCCGCGCTCGCGCCCAGCAGGATGCAGAGGACGCGCAGGCCGCCCAAATTCGCGCGCAACAGGATGCGGCGGAATTCGCCGCCAGCCCGGTGGGCCGCGCGACCGAGGCGTTCAAAGCCAACGCGGGCTTCTTCCAAATTGAGCTGGAGGTCAGTCAACTGACCGGACCAACATCCTTCTTTGGATCGTCATCGAACTCGGTAGAGCACTCGGGTGCCGCAACGGACGTCCTCGGGCGGATCGAGGAGGTCGGCTGGCATCTCGAGCACGTCGGATTCGTCTTTATCGAAACTGGTGCGACATCGACGAATCGGGTATTTCTCAGCGGCGAAGGCACGGTGACCGAGGGCAACGTGACGGGCATCTACCTTTTCCGGAGGGTCTAGCCGCCTGCTTCGTTTAATCGAATGCCCTCTATCTGCGGATGTCTTGTCGCGGGCACCCGCAGTTAGAGGGCATTCGATGGAAGGCGGCCGCGGGCGACGGGATCCGGCTGGGGCACAGGACGAGAGTGGAAGAATAGTCGCATGACGAATGAAGTTCCCCAGATCACACTCAACTCCGGCACGAGCATCCCACAGCTCGGTTTCGGCGTCTTCAAGGTCGACCCGGCCGAGGCACAGCGCGTAGTCGAAGATGCCCTCGCCGTCGGCTACCGCCACATCGATACCGCAGCCCTGTACCACAACGAGAATGAGGTCGGCGCTGCCCTGAAGGCATCCGGCATCTCGCGCGACGAGCTGTTCATCACCACCAAGCTCGGTAACCCCGACCACAAGTCCGGCGAGGTCGAGGCGGCGATGAACCTCAGCCTGCAGAAGCTCGGACTCGACTATGTCGACCTGTACCTCATCCACTGGCCCATGCCGGCGAACGAGATGTTCGTTCCCGCGTGGAAGGCGTTCGAGGGCTTCAAGGCCGACGGTCGCGCGAAGGCGATTGGCGTGAGCAACTTCCTCGTGCCGCACCTCGAGGCGCTGATTGCCGCGACGGAGATCGTCCCGGCCGTCAACCAGGTCGAGCTTCACCCGATCTTCCAGCAGACTGAGCTTCGCGACTTCTCGGCGAAGCACGACATCAAGATCGAGGCGTGGGGCCCGCTCGGACAGGGCAAGTACGACCTGTTCGGGATGCAGCCGATTCAGGATGCCGCTGCCGCACACGGCAAGACGCCCGCGCAGGTGGTCATTCGCTGGCACCTCCAGGTCGGGAACATCGTCATCCCGAAGTCCAACTCGAAGACTCGCATGGCCGAGAACTTCGACGTGTTCGACTTCGAGCTGACGGCGGACGAATTCGCCGCGATCGCCGCCATCGACGAGAACCGTCGCGTCGGCAGTGACCCAGCCGAGGTCAACTAACTACAGCTCGACTAGCTACAGCTCGACGCGAACGCCCCTCGGGGTGTCGACGAGCAGCCCGGTTCCCGCGAATGCGGCCGTAAGGTCCGCCCGGGATTCGCTGAAGTGAGCCCAGTCCTCGGTGTGCAGGCCAACCACCTTCTGCGCACCGAGGATTCGGGCCGCCGCAGCCGCATCCGGTGAGGTCAGGGTGAGAGCGGCATCGACGGTTGACACGCGAGCGGCACCGGCGAACAGTACTGCGACGTCGATCGACTCGAAACGTTCGGCGATCTGCCGCACGAGGTCGAGCGAGGCGTTATCGCCGCTCACATACACGGTCAGCTCACCGGGGGCCTCGAGAACGAAGCCGGTGACCGGGCCGACGATCCGTTCGATTCCGGGAGGACCGTGAAGCGCCGGAGCGGCCGTCACGGTCACGGTTGTGGTCGACGACTCGACACGATGCATTTCCCAACAGTCCAGGCCGATGGCGGGCTTTCCGAGGTCGACCCCCGCCTTCGCCGTGGTTAGTGTCAGCGTCCGTTTGACCAGTTCACGCCCGGATACGTCGAGATTGTCCTCGTGTTCGTGATGTGAGAGCAGTACGAGGTCGACGGTGCCGATGTCCTCGAGGGAGACGCCCGGACCGACCGTCTTGACGAGTGTGTCACCGGCGCGGTCGGCGTACTCTCGCGGCGGATCGAAGGTCGGATCGAGAAGGATGCGCAATCCGGCATATTCGAGAATGGCGGTCGGGCCGCCCACGTAGGTCACAGCGAGCGTCGACATAGTCTGAGGTTATGCCTAACCAACTCGCTGATGCTGTGAGCCCGTACCTGCGGTCGCACGCCGACAACCCGGTCGATTGGCGGCCGTGGGGAAGCGAGGCGTTCGCCGAGGCCGCGCGTCGCCAGGTTCCGGTCCTCATTTCCATCGGCTACTCGACCTGCCACTGGTGCCACGTCATGGCCCGCGAGACGTTCAGCGATCCGGTGCTGGCCGCCCATCTCAACGCGAATTTCGTGAGCATCAAGGTCGACCGGGAGGAGCATCCGGATGTCGACTCGAGCTATCTCGCCGCCGCCGGAGCGTTCACGGATCAACTCGGTTGGCCGCTCAACGTCTTCGCGACACCGGCCGGTCGCGCCTTCTACGCCGGCACGTACTTTCCGCCGGAACCGATGCAGGGACTGCCCTCCTTCCGGGAGGTGCTCGACGCGATCCTGGTTGCCTGGAACGAGCATCGCGGCGAGGTCGAAGACACTGCTGGACGGTTGGCGGAGGCGCTGGTCGGTGGTCTTGTCATTCCCGACGGTACCGGTGGGCCTGCTCCGTGGCCCGAATTTCCCGCCGTGGTGGCCGATCTTGGCCGGTACGAAGACCGCGACTTCGGCGGATTCGGGAGCGCGCCGAAGTTCCCGGTGGCGACGGTGCTCGGCTTCCTGCTCGATCGCGAGGATGCGGGCGACGAATCGGGCGGGGAGCTGGCCCGGCGCACGCTCGCGGCGATGGCGGCATCCGACCTCCGCGATCCGGTCGAGGGCGGATTCTTCCGCTATGCGACCAAGCGGGACTGGTCCGAGCCGCACTACGAACGGATGCTCTACGACAACGCGCTGTTGCTGGACCTCTACGCGCGTGCCGGCTCGGTGGGCCCGGTCGCCTCGGATAACACCGCGGTCGCCGAGGGGATCGCGCACTTCCTCCTCACGGTGCTGCGTCTGCCGAGCGGCGGATTTGCCTCCGCACAAGATAGCGAGAGCACGGTCGACGGCGTGCGCGTCGAGGGCGGCTATTACGCGCTGGATGCCGCCGGCCGTGCAAGGCAGACTCCGCCCGCGCTCGACGACAAGATTCTCACCGGTTGGAACGGCCTCGCGATCGGGGCGCTGGCGTCCGCGGGGTCCAGGCTTGGGCATCCGGACTGGATCGAGGCGGCGGTCGTGGCCGCGGACCTCGTTTTCCCGCCGGACCAGGCGACCCGTGAGCTGGTCCGAGCCCGCATCGGCGATCGCACCTCTGCCGCGAGTGCGACCCTCGAAGATTTCGGGATGCTGGCCGACGGCCTCGTCGACCTCGCACTCGCAACGGGTGAGCCTCGGTTCGCGATCCGGGCGAGGGAACTCGTCGAGGCGACGCTGTCGGATGGGGCCGCGCCGTTCGCTGTTCCGGGCGATCCGGTCCTGATCGAGCACGGACTCGCGCTCGCCATCGACCCCAGCGAGGGCGCATACCCGAGCGGTCTCAGTGCGATGGCGAGTGCCGCGGCCAAGCTGCACCTGCTCGGTGCCAACCTGAAATTTCGGGATGCCGCGGTGAAAGCCATGCGGTTGATCGCACCGCTCGCCGTCGAACGTCCCATGTCGTTCGGTGCCACTCTCGGTGTGATGTCGTCTCTCGCATCGCCCGCGCGCCAGCTCGTGGTGGTAACAAAGGGTGTCGTGACCGCCGCCGATGCTGCGCTCGCGCCGATTGCCCGGGCCTGGGCGGGTGGGCTGGTCGTCGTCGTCACCGAAGCCCAGTCGGCCGCGTTCGCTGCAGCGGGTTTCGAGCTCTTCGAGTCGCGCGGACTCCGCGACGGACTTCCGACCGCCTACCTCTGCGAGAACTTCGTCTGCCGGTTACCGGTCACGGATGACGCGGAGCTGGCTGCGCTGCTGGCTGGCTGAGCGGCCGGCATAGAGGGAGCCGCCCGAATTACTCGTCTGCCCCCGCCCGATGCGTCTGCCCCCGTACGTACGGGGGCAGACGCATCACCCGGGGGCAGACATGGCTTGGGCGAGTTCCGCCAGCAGTTCCCGCTCTTCCGCTTCCGATAGCCCGGCGCCGTGCGGTTGTTCCATACCGGCCCCGAGTTCCCAGGCGAGAACATCGGCGAGCGTTTCGGCGAGCGGGCGCAGGGTGAGACCGGAGGCCTTTGCACGCGCATTGCTCCGCGCCATGAATCCGCGCCAATCCGGATCCGACAGCCACAGCGGAAGCGACTTCGGCCCGGCGAATTCCTCGACCCCGTGCCGCACCAGCCACTCGGTCTCGGCGGCGACGAGGGGACCGGTGTGTCCGGCGACGGCCCGAGCGGTAGCCAGGTGATCACCGAGCGAGACTCTGTCGCCCATCGCGTTCATGATGCCGCGGGCGCTGCTTCGGGCACCGTCCGATGCGCTTCCCGCGTCCCCTTCCGCGGCGCGCACCAGCCACATCGCCAGGTCGCGCACGTCGATCACCTGAGTCGACAGCTCGCGGTCTCCCGGAACCAGAACCGCGCCGTCCGAACCCGAAGGATGAGCGAATCGCGTTGGCCAGTACCCGGTCCGCCCGGACAAGTCGCCCGGTCCGCCGATCAGGCCCGACCGCGCGACCAGGGAGCGCTCGGGGCCGAACCCGTCGAGCACCGCCCGTTCGCAGGCGACCTTCGCCTGGCCGTAGTCCGCCATGGATTCCATGACGTCGGCCGCGAGCGGGTCAAGCAGCGGCGCATCCTCATCCGCGCCGGACGCGTTCTGGTCGGCATACACGTTGCCGGTCGAAACGAAGATGTAGAGACCGGATGCCGCGAGGTCGCGAACCGCGCGCCGCACCTGTCCCGGCTGGCGCGAGACATCGATGACGGCATCCCAGGGCTCGGTGCTAGTGGCGGTGCTGGTGCTGGTGGCGACGGCGGCCAGCCCGTCCTCGTGATCGCGATCGGCGCGCACGAGCGTGACCCCATCCGGAGCCTCGCCCGATTCGCCTCGGGCGACACACGTCACTTCGTGACCACGGGAGACAGCCGCGCGCGCGATCTCCCGTCCGAGCCAGGCCGTGCCGCCGAGAACCAGGATGCGCCTGCGTGTCATGACTCCAGTAAATCCCACACGCACCCGCGCCACCCCGAATTTAGCGCCGGGCAGAACCGCTCCATACCTGTGTGCCCCCGGGTGATGCGTCTGCCCCCGTACGTACGGGGGCAGACGCATCACCCGGGGGCAGACACAGCTTCAGCAATCAGCATGCGAGCAATCAGCATGCGAGCAGTAAGTCAGCTGGCGAGCGTCGCGAGCGGCAGCGATTCGTCCTTCGCCCACTCGTTGAGCGATCCGTCGTAGATGACGACGTTCCTGGCGCCGAGAACCGTGAGCGCCAGCGCGTCTGCGGAGGCGGCGATCCCGGCGGCGCAGTAGGCGATCACGCGCTTCTGGTCGAGGGCGGGTTCGAGGATGCCACGCAGCTGCTCCTCCGGCAGAAACGCGTTGGTCTCGCGATCGACGAGTCGGCCGGCCGGAGCGCTGATGCTGCCCGGGATGTGCCCGAGTCGCGCGCGGGGACCTTCCTCGCCCGCAAATTCCTTGGGCGGCAGGCCACAGACGAGCGCAGCTTCCGCGTCTCCGGCGACGATGGATTCGACGTCATCGCGCGACGCCCAGAATTCGGGGTGCTCGATGGCCGTGAACGTGGCTGGCGCGGGCTCGACGTGGCCGACCTCGGTCGCGCGCGTCTCCGCGATCCACTTGGTGTAGCCACCATCCAGGACCGCGACCCGGTCGTAGCCGAACGTGCGGAAGAGCCACCAGAGGCGCGAGGCCCACTGGCCGACCGCGGCGTCGTAAACGATGACCGTGGTCTCGTTGTCGATGCCCAATTCGCCCGCGGCGGCAGCGAAGGCCTCGGCGCTGGAGTGGGTGAAGGGCAGCTCTGCTTCCGGATCCGAGAACCGGGAGATCAGATCGGCGAACACGGCGTCGGGGATGTGACCCGCGGCGAGATATTGCTCGTGACCACTCAGGAAACCGGGTCGGCCATTGGGCTGTTTGTAGGGAATCACGGAGGCGTCGACGATCACGAGCTGGTCGCTGCCGAGGTAGTCGGCGAGCCACTGGGTCGAGACGAGGGGCGAGGTGAGAACTGGACCAGACATGCATTCCACGCTAGACAACTCTGCTATCCAGCGCCTGAGTCGACGAAACCTCGCGTAACCTGCGGATCGTCTTCCGCGCGAGTTAGCGGATCGTCTTCCGTGCCGAGATCTGACCGGTGTCGAAACCGAGAAGGTGCAGCCCGCCGTGGAAGCGCGCGTGCTCGATCTTGATGCAGCGATCCATGACGACCGTCAGGCCCTTGGACTCGCCGTAGCGTGCGGCTTCCTCGTTCCAGATGCCGAGCTGGATCCAGACCGTCTTCGCACCGACCGCCAGGACATCGTCGATGACCGAGGGGATGTCGCTCGCCTTGCGGAAGACATCCACGATGTCCGGGATTTCGGGCAGCGACGCGAGGTCGGGGTAGGCCTTCTGGCCGAGGATCTCATCGGCCATCGGGTTCACGAAATACACGCGGTAGTCGCTCGACTGCAGCAGATAGGTGCCAACGAAGTAGCTGGCGCGGGCGGCATTGGGGGAGGCGCCGACGATAGCGATGGATTTCGCCCGATTGAGAATGCCGAGGCGTTCCTTCGCGTTCGGCCCGACCCAGGTGCGCTGCGACTTGAGCAGTTTGCCGAGCGGTGAGTCGGCCGGAACCTCGCAGGTCAGTCCGTTGGAGAGCGAAACCGTCTCGGACGTTGTCGAAGCGCTGGGTGAAATGTTGTCGATACCCATCAGTCGTCCTTCAGTGCCGCAGTGAGTGCCTGGTCCAGATCATAAACAATGTCGTCGGCATCTTCTATGCCTACGCTGAGCCGAACGAGCCCCGGCAGCACGCCCGCCTCGAGCAGCTGCTGCTCGGTGAGCTGCGCGTGCGTCGTCGACGCGGGATGGATGACGAGCGTCTTCGCATCACCGATGTTGGCGAGGTGGCTGGCGAGATCCACCGACTCGATGAACTTCTGGCCGACCTCCCGGCTGCTCCGGGTCTGGGAACCGCGAACGCCGAAACTGAACACCGATCCGGGTCCCTTCGGCAGGTACTTCTTGGCGCGTTCGTGATGTGGATGCGCCGGAAGCCCGGCCCAGTTGACGAACTCGATGCGCGGGTCGGCATCCAGCCACTCGGCCACGATGCGGGCGTTGTCGACGTGCGCCTGGATGCGGTACGGCAGCGTCTCGACCCCCTGCGCGAGCAGCCAGGCGGAGTGCGGGCTCAGGGATGGCCCGATGTCGCGTAACTGCTCCGCACGAAGCCGGGTCAGGAACGCGTACTCGCCGAAGATGCCGTGCCAGTTGAGCCCGCCGTAGGTCGGGGTCGGCTCGTCGAAGTGCGGGAAGTGCTCGTTGGCCCAGTGGAACCGGCCGCCCTCAACGACGACTCCGCCGAGCGTCGTGCCGTGCCCGCCGAGGAACTTCGTGGCGGAATGGATAACGACATCCGCACCCCACTCGAGCGGGCGGTTCAGGTACGGGGTCGCGATCGTCGAGTCGATGATCAGCGGAAGGTGGTGCGCGTGCGCGACCTCGGCGAGTCCCTCGATGTCGGCGACCTCGCCGGAGGGGTTCGCGACGGTCTCGGCGAAGATGAGTTTGGTCTTATCCGTGATCGCGGCGGCGTAGTCGGCTGGGTCGGAACTCTTCACGAACGTCGTGTCGACACCGAAGCGGCGTAGCGTGACGTCGAGTTGGGTGACCGATCCGCCGTAGAGGTTTGCGGATGCCACGATGTGGTCGCCGGCGCCGGCCAACGACGCGAACGTCACGAACTGGGCGGACAGGCCACTCGCCGTAGCGACGGCTCCGATGCCGCCCTCGAGGCTCGCGACGCGCTCCTCGAACGCGGCGACCGTCGGGTTGGCCAGCCGCGAGTAGACGTTGCCGTACTTCTGGAGCGCGAACCGGGCCGCCGCATCCGCGGTGTCATCGAAGACGAACGCGCTGGTCTGGTAGATCGGCAGCGCGCGGGCACCGGTCACCGCGTCGGGGATGTTCCCCGCGTGAATGGACCTGGTTCGGAAGCCCCAATTTCGATCAGTACCGTCGCGATCTGCCATGGCAGAAACGCTACCCGAGCGCGGTTTGCAATTTCAGCGCGACCGTAACGGCCCGTCACATCCAGCTGGCGAGCCAGTAGTGCGCCTGGATGAATCGGTAGTCCTCCTGGATGCCCGTCGAGAGCGGCCAGAAGAAGATACTGATCGCGACACAGAGGACGAGAAAAACCGCGATCCAGCGGGTTCCGCGCGCACGAGCCAGCGGCGGATCACCGCGCGCACCGATCAATTGGGACGCCACGAACGCTATCGCCAGGATCATGTACGGCTCGAAGGCGATCGTGTAGAACTGGAAAACCGTGCGGTCCGTGTACATCAGCCAGGGCAGGTAGCCGGCGCCGACCCCCGCAAGAATCAGCCCGGTTCGCCATTCCCGATACCGGATGAGTCGGTACAGGAGGTAGAGCACCGCGGCGACCCCCGCGTACCAGATCAGCGGATTCGCGATGCCCGTGATCGACGACCAACAGGTGCTCGACGTGCAGCCGTTCTGCCCGTTGTTCGCGCTCGAGAAGTACATGCTCGTCGGCCTGGTCATCAGCAGCCAGGTGAGTGGATTCGCGGCGTACGGATGCGGCGTGTGGTCGTTGATGTTGTAGTTGTAGACCTCTTTTTCGAACTGCACGAAGCTTTGCAGCGAGTGCGGAACCCAGGCGAAGGCACCCTTCCAGGCGTTGCCTGGGACGTCAGCGTAGGTACGGTCGTAGCCGCCCTTGGTCACGAACCAGCCGGTCCAAGAGGTCATGTAGGCGGCCACCGCGATGGGCACCGTGAGTAGGAAACTCACTGGCCCCTGCTTGAAGATCGTGCCGCTCAACCAGAACGGGATGCCTGCGTGCCTGCGGGCGACGATGTCCACCACCACCGTGTAGATGGCGAATCCCGCCAGAAAGTAGATGCCGTTCCATTTGACCGCGGCGTCGAGTCCGAAGGCGAGCCCGGCGAGGATCAGCCACGGGCGCCACCAGAGCGCCGGCCCCCAGTCGGTGCTCTTGCCATGCTTTTCGCGGTTAGCGATCCAGGCGGCGAGGCGCACCCGAGTCCACTTCCGGTCGAGGAGGATCGCGCCGAACCCCAGGAGCGCGAAGAACATCACGAAGTTGTCGAGGAGGCCGACGCGGCTCATGACGATGGCGTTGTTGTCGATGGCCATCAGCAGACCAGCGATGGTGGCGACCAGCGTCGACTGGAACAGGTACTTCGCGATGACCATGAGCAGAACCACCGCGAGGATCCCGACAACGGCCGTAGAGATCCGCCAGCTGACCGGGTTGGTTGCGCCGCCGAACGCGTCGAACCCGAGCGAGATCAGCCACTTGCCGAGCGGCGGATGGACGACGAAGGATGCGACCTTGGAATAGATGTTGACGTTGCCGGCCGCGAACTGTGTATCGGCGTTTGCCGGCCAGCTGCCCTCGTAGCCGAGGTGGGACAGTGTGTAGGCGTCCTTCACATAGAAGGTCTCGTCGAACACGAGGGACTTCGGGCTGCCGAGGTTCCAGAGCCGAGTCCCGGCGGCGAGCAGTGTGACGAGGATCGGGCCGATCCAGCGGAGGAAGCGCTCGCGCTGCGGAGTCGTGGCCAGTGCATCCCACAGCCGATCGAGGAAGGACTCGGCCGGCGGAATCGACTGGTATTCCATCGCCGGATTCTTCGTCGAATGCTCCCGCGCTCCCGGGTACCGGGTTGCCGGGCCGTCGCCGGTTTGATCGGTGGCGGTCACGACGTCGTCGAACTCCGTGTGATCCGCGGTTGCCATTCGGCAATCGTAACGACTGGTGTACCGACACCCCGCCGATCCAGCCTGAGAGGACGCCATGAGAGAAGACCCGGGCAATCCCACCTGAGACAATGGGCCCGTGATCATCCTCGCTGCCACCCCGATCGGAAATCTCGGGGATGCGTCCCGTCGGTTGATCGAGGCGCTCGGCAGCGTCGAGGTGATCGCAGCCGAAGACACTCGCACGACCATCCATTTGCTAAGCGCCCTCGGCATCACGAATCGACCACGACTCATCCCACTGCACGAACACAACGAGGATGCGAAGGCCGCCGAGATCGTCGAACTGGCACGGGGGACGGATGTGCTGGTCCTCACCGATGCTGGCATGCCGGCCATCAGCGATCCGGGTTTTCCGCTCGTCGCGGCGGCGGCATCCGCGGGTGTCACCGTCACGGTGATCCCCGGGCCGAGTGCTGTGCTGACCGCGCTCGCCGTGAGCGGACTGCCGACCGATCGCTTCTCATTCGAGGGATTCCTGCCTCGCAAGGGTCGCGTCGCGTACTTCACCTCGCTCGCTCGCGAACAGCGCACCATGGTGTTCTTCGAGTCGCCGAATCGGCTGCCGGCTGCGCTCGCGGATGTCGTGACGGCTCTCGGGCCCGACCGCCGCATCGTGGTCTGTCGCGAGCTGACCAAGCTGCACGAGGAGGTTCGCCGCGGAACCGCGGCCGAGGTTGCCGCCTACTTCGCAGATGGCGCCCGCGGCGAGATCTGCCTCGTCATCGAGGGCGCGGCACCGGCGACGGCCGACCTGCCCGACGGGATTGCGCAGGTTCTTTCGCTCGTCGCGCAGGGCGTCCGGCTCAAGGAGGCCTCGACCGAGGTCGCGGAGGCAACCGGGCTCAGCCGTCGCGACCTGTATGAGGGTGCGCTCGCTTCCCGGTAGCGTCGGCCCACTATGCCGCAGTTGGCATCCGACACGCAACGGCTCGATAACCTCGCCTCTATCGTTGAGACTGGGCTAAAGCCAACGGAGGTCACATGTCTAAAGCGGTCAGGTTCAGTCGGTACGGAGGCACCGAAGTTCTCGATGTCGTTGAAGTGGATGACCGACCGCCAGCCGCTGGCGAGGTGCGAGTTCGCGTCGTGACCGCTGGCACCAACCCGGGCGAGATCGCTATTCGCGAGGGCGCGCTGCACGAGAAGTTTCCGGCGGTGTTCCCGTCCGGACAGGGCAGCGACTTCGCGGGAGTGGTCGTCGAAGTAGGCGACAGGGTGGATGGCGTCACCGTCGGCGATGAGGTCATCGGCTTCTCGGATTCGCGTAACTCGCAAGCTGAATCGGTGACGATTGCGGCCGACCGCGTCATCCCGAAGCCGCATGGCCTGTCGTGGGATGCGGCCGGTGCGTTGTTCGTCGCCGGCACGACCGCGCGTGCGTGTGTCGATGCCGTGCGGATCCGTCGTGGCGACACGGTCGTTGTCGCGGGGGCAGCCGGCGGCGTCGGGATCCTCGCGACACAGCTTGCACTACTGGGCGGAGCGGCCGTGGTCGCCACGGCGAGTAAGGAGAACCACGCGTATCTCGAATCCCTTGGCGCCTATCC
>JAODMY010000073.1 GCA_025465535.1 Glaciihabitans sp. | reverse complement strand
TCGGCTGGAACGACCGCGCGTCATCCTTCAAGAGCTTCAACGGGTGCCTGACCGCCATCTACAAGGACATCAACTACGGCGGCACGCGTCTCGGCTACTACACGAACGACTCATCATTCGGATCAATGAACGACCAAGCAAGTTCATGGCGGACCGAATAGGTCTTCCCTGATTGACCGCGCCCCGGCCGACCACGTGTCGTCCGGGGCGGTTTTGCGGTTCGGCGACCTTCCGATCCGAGGGAGAATTGAGCGCCACCACTTCGATTCGATCCCCAAGGACGTTCATGTCCCGCTCTTCTGGCCGGTTCCGCAACTGGATGCTCGACGGTCTCGTCCAACAGTCCGGTTCGCACCAGGGCCCGTACGCAAAGCCAACCGAACGAGTTAATTCCTGGTGGCGCGTGATGTGCCTGACCGGCGTGGACTACTTTTCGACGCTCGGCTACCAGCCTGCAATCGCAGCCCTCGCGGCCGGCCTGCTCTCCCCTTTCGCGACCATTGTCCTCATCGTCCTTACGCTAGCCGGCGCCCTGCCCGTGTATCGGCGCGTGGCCGCCGAGAGCTTCAAGGGTTCCGGTTCGATTGCGATGCTCGAGAAGCTGCTGCCGTGGTGGGCCGGCAAGCTGTTCGTGCTCATCCTGCTCGGCTTCGCCGCGACCGACTACATCATCACGATCACGCTTTCTGCGGCGGACGCGAGCGCCCACGCCATCGAGAACCCGTTTGCGCCGGTCTGGCTACACGGAGGCCAGCTTTGGCTGACGCTCGTGCTCATCGCCCTCCTCGGCGCGGTGTTCCTGCGCGGTTTCCGTGAGGCGATCGGGATTGCGGTCGGTCTCGTCGGCGTCTATCTCGGGCTGAACGTCGTCGTGATGGTCGTCGCGGCGATCCGCGTTGTCGGGCATCCGATCGTCGTCACCGACTGGTGGGCCGCACTCACCGCCGAGCACGGCAATCCCTTCGTCGTTGTCGGGATAGCGCTGCTCGTGTTCCCACGACTCGCGCTCGGCCTCTCCGGGTTCGAGACGGGCGTCGCAGTGATGCCCCAAATCCGCGGTGAGAACGGGGACACCCCGGACAACCCGGCGGGACGCATCCGCGGGGCGAAGCGCCTGTTGACGACCGCGGCCATCATCATGAGCGCCTTCCTCATTACCTCGAGCCTCGCAACAACGCTGCTGATTCCGCAGAAGGATTTCCAGCCGGGTGGACCCGCGAACGGACGCGCGCTCGCCTTCCTCGCGCACGAATACCTTGGGCCGGCATTCGGGACCGCGTACGACCTGAGCACCATCTGCATCCTCTGGTTCGCGGGTGCATCGGCCCTCGCCGGCCTGCTCAACCTCGTTCCGCGCTATCTTCCACGCTTCGGAATGGCACCCAACTGGGCCCGCGCCGTGCGCCCGCTTGTGCTCGTGTTCACGGTGATCGCGTTCATCATCACCCTCGCTTTCAATGCGAACGTGGATGCCCAGGGTGGCGCGTACGCAACCGGCGTGCTCGTGCTCATCACCTCGGCTTCGATCGCGGTCACGCTCTCGGCCCGCCGCAAGCAACAGCACAAACGAACGATCGCGTTCGCGGTTGTCTCAGCGGTCTTCGTCTACACGACCGTCGTCAACGTGATCGAGCGGCCCGAGGGCATCCGGATCGCCACCCTCTTCATCATCGGCATCATCGTGGTCTCCCTGATCTCGCGGGTACAGCGGTCGTTCGGACTGCGGGCGACCTCCGTGACGCTGGATGAAACAGCTCTGCGATTTGTGACCGACGATGCGCAGCACGGCACCATTCGCATCATCGCCAACGAGCCGGACGACGGATCCCTCGACGAGTACCGCAAGAAGAACACCGACGAACGGCGGTACAGCCACATCCCTCAGAGATCGCGGACGATCTTCCTCGAGGTTCACGCTGCGGACTCGTCCGACTTCGAAGAGGACCTTCTGGTGCGCGGTGTCGAGAAACACCACTTCCGCATCCTGAAGGTCGCCAGCGGCAACGTGCCGAACACGCTCGCGGCCGTTCTCCTCAAGATCCGTGACGAGACGGGCGTCGTGCCCAACATCTACTTCGAGTGGACCGAGGGCAACCCGATCTCAAACATGCTGCGCTTCCTCGTGACCGGCGGCGGCGAGGTCGCGCCGGTTACCCGCGAAGTGCTGCGCGAGTCGGAGCGTGACGTCAAGCGCCGCCCGCTCGTGCACGTGAGCTAACCGCTCGTTCGCGAATGATGGACTGACGAAACGGTGCCGGCCCCATGGAGGGCCGACACCGTTTCATCGTGAGCTGGCTTTCGTGCCGGTGCTAACTCAATGCTTCCCCTGCGCGAGCAGCGTCAACAGGCCGTAGGTGAGGCCACCGAGACCGGTCACCTCGTCGAACCCGTTCGTGGTCTTCAGCGACGAGTCCTGATCGAGCGTGACGAGGAAGTTGTGCCCGCTCACGTGGCTCTGGTACGCCAGCGCGATCGAGGCGTGCTTCACGTCACGGAACGAATTCGGCGATATCTGATTGAGCCTGTACAGCGTCGGGTTCGCGAACCCGATCGTCGAGTGGGTCGCCTGCTGGACGATCGCGATCTGGCCGGCGGTGAGCGGCGACGCCAGCGAGGTTCCGCCGTACGTTGCGTTGGCGAACGGACCGGTTGCCAGCGTCGTGTCATTCGTGATCGGGCTGAAGCCGATCACGAAGCCGGTGTACGGATCGGCGAGCGAGGCGATGTCCGGCTCGACGCGGCTGCCCTTGGCGAGCGAGTTCGGCACGACACCCTTCTGGTAGGCGGGCTCCTTGAATACCGAGCTCGATCCACCGCCGGCTCCACCACCGAAGATGCTTCCGGGGAGTGGATCGACATAGCTGAGCGTGCCATCGGTGGCCGCGACGACCTGGTCGAGCTGGTCGCCCCATCCGGTCTCGAACGCGAGTGCGCCCTTCTGGTCGACGCCGATGCTCGTCCCGCCAACACCCGTCACGAACGGGTCGGATGCCGGGAAGGTCGGCTGAGCCGGTTCACCGAGATCGGTGAGGTCGCCGTCATCGCCACTCGAGAAGTAGAGGCCGATGCCCTCGGCCGCGGCCTGCATGTACAGGTTGTTTTCCCCCGAAAGCGTGTTCTGCGGGAGCGCCTCCGTCGCGTCGCTGTAACTGTTGCTCACAATGTTCGCCAGCTTGTTGTCCACGATCGTGGACATCGCAACGTCGAGTCCGCCACCACAGTTGTAGCCACCCACGTACAGGATGCCTGCTCCGGGAGCGATGCCGTGCACCGACTCGACATCGAGGGTCTGCTCGGTTTGCCATCCGCTCGGCTCCTGGCACGCAGCCTGGTCCTTGAAGGCGGAGAACGAGGGAACGATCTGTTTGTACTGCCCGGCCTTCAGCCCCGGCTCACCCTCGGCGGCCGAGTAGGTGTTGACGTCGCTCACAATGGTCGGCGAAGCATAGGCGTCGATGATCGCGACCGTCTGGCCCGATCCGTCGATGTGCGACTTGGAGAGACCTGCGAGTCCGTAGGCCGAACGCAGCTGCGAAGGGGTGTACCCGCAGGCGATGGTGGGAAAGACCGTCTTGCCGTACGCCGCCGGGTAGGTCACGCTGTTCTGCTGGTAGTAGCTCGAGCACGGGGCGAGAACCGGAGGAGTCGGCAGCACCGCCGCCTTCTTCAGGACCTGCGGCGTCGTGGCTGACGCGATGGCTCCCTGCTTCTTGTTGTCCGGATGCGTGAGCATCCTCGACTGGTCGATGCTGACGCCGGAGATCAGTGAGCCGATCGACGCGGGCACGGACGGCGCCACGGATGGCGCAATCAGTTTGCGACCGCCGTAGTTGTAGGAGTGCAGGTCTGCTCCGAAGATCTTGTCGAGCTGGTCGGCCGTGCCGCGGAACACGACATACTCGCGGCTCTTGGGAACGGCCGTGATCGTCACGCCCTGGGAGATGAGGTACTTCACGACAGCGGCGGATGCGGCCGGCGTCGGCGCGAACTTGTCGATCCACTGCGTCGGGGAGACCGGGTGTCGATAGAGCGGTGAGGTGGGAGTGGACACTGCGGTGGCGAGGGCCTCTGCGCCCTTGGCATCGCGAAGCGGGAGGTAGATCTCGCCCTCGATCGAGGTGTCTGCCGCAGGTGTTCCCGCGTCGTTCGCGGAGATCGCCCAGGTGGGCTTCGATCCGTCGAACGTCGTTCGGTCTGCTGCTGATGCGGGCGCTGTGCCGATGAGCGAGAGCGCGAGGATCGTCGTCGTGGTGGCAACGGTCGCGACGGTTCGTCTGACGAACGCGCCGGGGCGTGGAGCAGCGGTCATGTCACATCCTTCATGGGGGAGGTATATGCGACCGGGATGCCGCACCCACCCGACGCTAATCCGGCCAAAAAGTAACTACAAGAGGGGTAGACCGATTCGGTCAGAATTTACAAACCCGCAATCTGAATCCATGTGGGTGTTCCGGAGAAGCTAGTGTGCGAGACCCGCAACCAGGTTGACGGTCGCGGCGAGGATGACCGACCCGAACAGGTACGACAGCAGCGCGTGTCGCAAAACCGTCACGCGAATATTGTGCTTCTCGATGTTGGTGTCCGACACCTGGAACGTCGCGCCGAGGGTGAAGGCGAGGTAGGCGAAGTCGGTGTACTGCGGCGGCTCGTCCTGATTGAAATTCACACCGCCGTTGTCGTCGACGTAGTAGAGCTTCGCGTAGCGCAGCATGAACAACGTGTGCACGAGGAACCACGACAGCAGGATGCTGACAATCGCGAGGATCGGGATGACCGTCTTTGCTGCACCGTGCTCGCTCTGGCCCTGGACCAGCAGCGTGATCACCACGGCGAGGCTCGCGACACTGGCGAGCAGCGCAAGGACGTCCGCGGCTCCACGGGTCGGATCCTCGCGAGTCGCGCTTTCCTTGGTACTCGCCGCATCCAGTCGTGCGACCGAGAGCCAGACCCAGCCGAGATAGACGAGGCACGCGGCGGCCCAGCCGCCAATCGCCGCAAACTGCCAGAACCCGAGCAGCCCGGTCGCGACCGCCGCGACCACTCCGACCGCTGCCATCACCCCGATCCGTCGGCGCGAACTGTTGCGACGAGAACTGCGGCGGGGATTTCGTTTCTGTTGGGCCACGCCCTCACCCTCGCGCAGTCCGTGCGCACACGGCAACCCATTGCACGCGGGAGCGAATTCTGTTCTGCCGTCAGCAGAACACGCGGTAACCAGCGCCACGGCGGCCGGGCGCGAATAGGCTGAACGCAGTCAGGGAAGGAACCGCAATGCTGCTTCGTCACGCGATCGGATACGTCCTCAGGCGCCGTCGGCTCGAGCGCGGCAAGACTCTGCGCGAGCTGGCCGAGGAGGCGCGGATCTCGCTGCCGTACCTCTCGGAGATCGAGCGCGGCCGAAAGGAGGCGTCATCCGAAATCCTCTGGGCGCTGTGCCGAGTGCTCGACCTGACCGAGCAGCAACTGCTCGAGGACGTCGCCGACGAGTACGCAGCGCAGTCGCACGAGGTCATCAGCATCGAGCCCAGTGCGCGGCTGATCGCCGCCTAGGTTTTGCGGGCAGCGCGGCCGTTGACCCGGACTTGCCGGTCTGCTCGCTCGTGAGCTCGGCGATCCTTACCGTGGTGCTCAGTAGAAGATCGGGCCCGGCGCCCCGCCACCGGCAGCGATCGCATCTCCGTTGATCGCGACGCTGAGGGGCGAGGCCAGGAAGGTGATGACGTTAGCGACCTCCTCCGCTGTGACAATGCGACCGATGGTGGTGCCCTTCGCCATGCCCGCGAGCACCTGCTCCTCGGTGATGCCGAGGGCCTCGGACTGCGCCTTGAGCATTGCGGGGATTCGCTCGGTGATCGTCATGCCGGGGTGCACGACTGTGACGTTGATGCCGGATGCGCCGAGCTCGTCGGCCAGGTTCTTGGTCATGGCCGCGACGGCCACGTTGCGGATCGTGCCGTACGTGGATCCCGTCGAGCGAGCGGCAAGCCCCGCGACGTTGATGATGCGACCCCAGCCGTTCTGCTTCATGTGCGGTGCGGCGGCCCGTGCGGTTCGCAGGTAGCCGAGCACCTTCGTCTCGATCTCGACGCGCAGATCCTCATCCCTGAGGTCTTCGACGCCGGGCTTGGGGCCAGGGCCGGCAACGGTCGCCGCTGCGTTCACGACGATGTCGACTCCGCCGAACTCCAGGACCACGCCCGCCACCATGGAACGAACGGATGCGTCGTCCGTGGTGTCGGCCGCGATGGCGAGCACGCGGGCTCCCGCGGGGTGAATGCCGGCCGCAGCCGTATCGAGCTCGGCCTGGTTGCGGGAGACGAGGGCGACATCCACACCCTCGGCGGCGAGAGCCTTAGCCGTTGCGAGGCCGATGCCCCGACTGCCGCCCGTGATGATGGCGTGCTTGCCGCTGAGCTTGAGGTCCATGGATTCTTCTCCTAATTACTTAATTACTACGCCTGTGCGCGCCTATTTGCTTTCGCCGGTGGGATCCGGCGCGCTCGGGTCATCGAGGATCGCGCCACCGACTGGCTGGCCGGCCCAATCCACGACGATCCACCCCTCGGCCGGGGAGCCCTCGAGAATGACGACTCCGGTGTTGGGCAGGACGTGCCCGCGGCTGGCCTCGGCGTCGATGTTCCGCGAGCTCCACGAGGCCCAGGCACGAATGGCGGCACCATGGCTGAAGATCGCGATGGTTTTGTCACTGCCGGGCGCGTGCTCGGCCGCGATGCGCTCGATCGCCCCGGTGAACCGCCCATAGAACTCATTACCGTCTTCGCCACCCGGGATGCGCCCGTCGAAGTCCTGCCACCAGGAGAAAATCGTGCCCATGTAGAGGTGGATGGCATCGGTGTCCGTGTGACCCTCGAGGTCGCCGGCCACGATCTCCTGGAGTCCGTCGACGACGTTGATGTCGAGTCCGAGGGCGGCCGACAGCGGCTCCGCCGTCAGCCGGGTGCGAAGCATCGTCGAGACGTAGATCGCCTCGATCGGTTCCTCAGCGAGGGCGGCGACCACGGCATCCGCCTGGGCCTGGCCGAGCTCGGTGAGGCCGGGCCCGGGTAAGACTGTGCCGATCGCGCCACGCACATTGTCGGGGGTCTGGCCGTGCCGAATCAGCAGAAGTCGCATCCCATCAAGCCTAGGTCGCGTGCCTCACTGTCCGCAGCTAAACATGGCAGGGTTGTCGCATGACTGAGATTCCCACTGACTACGTCCGTCTTCTCGAGGAGCCGTTCTACGGCGCGCTCGGCACCATTCGACCGGATGACACGGTTCAGGTGAGCCCGATGTGGTTCAAGCGCGTCGACGACACCATCCACTTCACCCACACGACCAAGCGCGCGAAGTTTCGCAACCTCCAGCGCAACCCGTCGATGAGTCTCGCGGTCTTCGACCCGGAGAACGAATACAAGTACCTCGAGGTGCGGGGCAAGCTGATCGAGGTCATCCCCGACCCGACAGGATCCTTCTACGTCACGCTCGGAAAACGCTACGGCAACGCGGACCAGCAGCCGCCGGCCGACTCACCCGACCGCGTCATCCTTGTGATGAGCATCGAGCACGCCGTCCACCAGTAGGGTGCCGGCCAGGCAGGGCTCCCGGCGTCAGCCTCGCCACGGCAGATCAGACACACGCCGCCCGGAACGCGGCCGTGAATGAGTCGCTAATGGGCACCCTTTTCTGACAATTCACACAACAAATCCGGAGTAGCTTGATTCGAGTGAAGCGGGAAGGTGGTCGACCCCCGGTCATTGCCCTGGTCGCGGCGCTGTTCTGCGTCGTCGTCGCGGTGGGTGCCGGGCTGCAGGGTCGACTGAATTTCGCCGGACCGCTCTGGACTCCGGGGGCTCCGAAGCCGCCGCCTGTCAGGAATACGCCCCCACCGACCGGGCATCCGAATGCGACGCCACCACCGGTCGCGCCGGCGGCAAACACCGGCGTCATCTTCAACTGGGTGCCGATCATCATCGTGCTGGCGATCCTGTCCGCGGCGGTCATCGTCTCGCTCATCTGGCTCTGGCGTCGCCACCGCCCCAAGCGGGGAATAGCGGTCGACCTGCTTAACGAGATGTCCGTTGGTGACTTTGCCACGCAGCAGGAGACCCAACCCGACCTTCCAACACTGCAGCGTGGCCTCGCGCGCGCGACCGACATCCTTGAGACCGATCGGGAACCGAGGGACGCGATCGTCCGCGCCTGGGTCGGACTCCAGGAGGCCGCCGAGGATTCTGGCGTGCGCAGGCGCGCAGCGGAGACCCCGACCGAATTCACGTCGCGCGTCTTCTCCTCGGTGCGAGCCGACCGTGAGGCGGCGGATGCCCTGCTCGCGATCTACCTTCGGGTGCGGTTCGGCACGAGTCCAGCGACACCGGACGACGTGACGGGCGCGCGCGACGCCGTCGCGAAACTCAGCGCGACCTGGCCGATCGGGGCCCCGGAATGAAGCGTTTCGCCGGGGTCATCGTCGTTGCCATCCTGGCCGGCGCCGGCTGTTGGTTCTTCGGTCTCGGCCTGGTGCCCGCAATCGTCGTGGTCCTCGTGGTCGGTTCGCTCGGTGTCGTGCTTCGCGTTCTCACCGCACCGGCCACCGTCGGCGAGTGGCCGGCCGCACCACCACAGCCCACCGACGGGGCCCGTCGCGAGACATCCGAACTCTCCTGGGCGTTGCGGACGCGCGGCGGAATCGTGGATGACGCGATCATCCTCCGCGTGCGCGCCATCGTCGCGAATCGGCTCGCGCACCGGCAGCTCGACCTCGATAATCCGGGGCATCGTCGGGCGATCGAGAAACTCATCGGCGCGGGCGTGTACGAACTCGTCAACGCGAGCGGCAACCGACAACGGGTGAAAATGCCCTCGATCGTCACAACCCTCGACATCCTTGAAAGACTCGACGTTCTCGACAAACCCGACCGCGTCGACCCCCCGATCCCCCGCTAGACCCCCACGGCCAGACCCAGACACAGATGGAAGCACAGATGGAAACCGAATCCCCCGACGCAGCGCCTCTCGACGTCGCGCCTCTCGATGTTGTCGCGATCTCCAGGCTCAGCTCCGCGATCCTCGAGCGCGTCTCGACGGTCGTCGTCGGCATGGAGGAGTCCATCGAGCTCGCGCTGGCCAGCATCCTTGCCGGTGGCCACGTCCTGTTCGAGGATGTTCCGGGCCTCGGCAAGACCCTCGCCGCCCGCAGCCTGGCCGCCGCCATCGGGCTCGACTTCCGCCGCGTGCAGTGCACACCAGACCTGCTGCCATCGGACATCACGGGATCGTTCGTGTACGCACCGAGCACGAGCGAATTCGTCTTTCGGCCAGGCCCCGTGTTCACCGGCCTACTGCTCGCGGATGAGATCAACCGCACGTCGCCGAAGACGCAGTCTGCGCTGCTCGAGGCGATGGCCGAGGGCCAGGTCACGGTCGAGGGCAGCAGCTATCCGCTGCCTGTCCCCTTCCACGTGATCGCGACGTCGAACCCTATCGAATACGAGGGCACCTACGCGCTGCCGGAAGCGCAGCTCGACCGCTTCATGGTTCGGCTGGCCGCGGGCTATCCGTCGCGCGCCGGCGAGCAGCGAGTCCTGCTCAACCGGGTGGCACGCCAGCGCGAGGTCGCCACCGTCGAGGCCGTCATCACCGCCGACGAACTTCGGGCGATGCAACGCGGCGTCGAGACGGTCGCCGTCGACGATGACATCGCGATGTACTGCGTCGATCTCGCCGGCGCGACCCGCGAGCACGGCGCCGTCCAGGTCGGTGCCTCCCCGCGCGGCGCCCAGGGGCTCATGCTGGTGGCGCGAGCACTCGCCGTCATGAGCGGACGCGACTACGTCACGCCGGAAGACGTCAAGCGAATCGCGGTACCGGTCCTGGCCCACCGACTGTCCCTGACGCCGCAGGCCTGGGCCAACGGGGTCGATCCCGTCGCCATCGTGCTCGACGTGGCGGATGAGGTTGCCGGGCCACCGGCCGTCGGCGCCGCGAAGTCGGCGAGCGCAGACATAGCAACGGACACGCCAGTGGATGCGCCGTGAGTACTCGCCGGACGCGGGATATCGCGCCGGGCGGCGGCAGGGATGCGACATCCTTCACCGAAAAGTGGGTGCCGAACGCCGGCCTCGTATTCGGTATCGCCGCGAGCATCCTGATCGCCGGTGGCGGTCTCCTCTTCTCGCGGCCGGAGCTGGTCCTCATCGCGGCGCCCATCCTGGTCTCCGTCGTCTGGACCCTGCAGCGCCGACCCCGCGGGGAGGCTCCGGTCACGGTCGAGACGACCATCGCTGCCCGGTCGGCCGAGGGTCTGCCGTACGGCGTTTCGTTCCGCGTCCCGGCTGAGACCGAGGCGGTCGCCGTCCGTCTCTACGAGCGCGGTCGCACCCGCCACGAGCTCGTCGTCGATCCGGCGACCGCAGTGGCGCTCCGCGGACAGATCGGGATCGTGCACTCCGGGCCGCAGGAGATCATCCGCGTCGACTACGCGCTCATCGGGCCGCAGGGCGGATTCGTCACCTCCCCGACGCGCGGTCCCCGAAGTTCCCGAGTGATCGCGCCGCGAACTCTTCCACTCCGACGCCTTCCGCTGCCGCTGCGAATGTTCGGGCTCACGGGCGGCCACGACTCGGCACGCCCGGGCGACGGCGGAGAGTTTCGGGACGTGAGCCAGTTCGCTCCGGGGGACAGGCTGCGGCGGATCGACTGGAAGGTAACGGCGCGGCGCGCACAGGCACCCGGCGACCTCTACGTTCGGCGGAGCTTCTCAACCGCGGATGCCACCGCGCTCATCATGATGGACAGTCGCGACGAGGTCGCCGAGCTCGTGACCAATCGCGATGCGAGCTCAAGGGAGCGCGACGTTCCGACGTCCCTCGATGTGGCAAGGGATGCGGCGACCTCGATCGCCTCCGCCTACATCAAGTCCGGCGACCGGGTCGGTTTTCGGGATCTCGCGGCCGGCGAGCGCACGATCGCGCCCGGCGGCGGCATGGCACAGCTGCACCGCCTGCTCCCCACCATCGCGCAGACCAGACCGCTCGGCGCGTCGAAGCGCCGACTGCGAGCCCCGATCATCCCGGCTGGCGCGATCGTCTATGTCCTCTCGACGTTCCTCGATGACGAGGCCGCGCGAATGGCCGAACTGTGGCAGGTCGCCGGTCACCGCGTCGTCGCGGTTGACACGCTGCTGCCGACACCGACCGACGGCCTGCGCCGCGAGCAGCTCGCGGCGCTGCGGATGATCCTGCTCGAGCGCCGCGGGCGCATCCTCGACCTCGGCTCCGTCGGCGTCGACGTCATCCAGTGGCACTCCCCCGACGGGCTTTCGCCAGAGTCGCAGTTGAGCGTCCGCGCCCGGATGGCGGCGTCGGGAAGGGCGAGGAGACCCCGGTGAGCACCGCAGGAAGCCCACCCACAGAAACACCGGCGGTGAACACCGGATTCCGGCCGATCGTCGGCCGGACCATTCGCGTGTCCGTCATTCGCCTGGTGATGGCGGCCGTCATGGTCGCGCTCTGCTTCACGATCATCGGCTGGCAGCCGCTCGTCGTCGCCGCACTCTTTCTCTCCGTAGCGACGCTCGTATTCCCGAAGACGCCCGCCGCCTGGGCACTCGCAGCACTGTTGGCCGTCTTCGCGCTCGGGGCCTTCGGCGCGGCACCGGAGTGGAAGTTCTTCGTCGTACTCGCCGGCGCCCAGGCGCTGCACCTGTTCGGGATGACGCTGTCCTGGCTCCCGGTCGGCGGCCCGATCCAGCTGCGCGTCGTCGGTCGCCTGTTGCGTCCCTACCTGATCATCCAGGTCCCGGCGCAACTCGTGTCGTTTGTCGTGCTTACGGTCCTGTCGGGCAGGTCGGTCGTCGCGACCCTGACCTCGCCGATTTTCGGACTGGTCGCCGCGATCGGTTTCGTCCTGCTCGTCGTGTTCGTGATCGTGCCGACGCTGCGCGGCGAGGAGTAGCTCAAGCTGCGTTGTTGTCTCTGCGCTGTCAGCCGGTCAGCGCAGTCGCGTTCCATCGAATGCCCTCTAACTGCGGATGCCGGCGACCAAACATCCACAGTTAGAGGGCATTCGATGAAAATGCCGTCGAGCCGACGGCGTTCATTCGCGACACCAAGTGTCACGAACGTCGCTACCCAGTAGGAGGAGCTCAGGCTCAGGCGGCGACGTCGGCGACTTCGGCGAGCACCGGAGTCGCGACCCTGCCGGCTCGACGCCGCTCTCGGGCCCAGACGAAGAATCCGATGAGCGTGAAGACCCCGTAGAAGACGTACATCGACGCCGAGGCGTAGTAGCCGGCGCTAATCAGCAGCGGGACTCCGACAACATCCACCGCAACCCAGATGAGCCAGAACTCGACCCAGCCCTTCGCCATTCCATAGGTCGCAAGCAGCGATCCAACGAACACCCAGGCATCGGACCACACTGGTGCATACGATCCGAGGGCGGTGAAAATCGGAGTCAGGATCGCCGTTCCCCCGATGAGTCCGACCACCAGCAGGATCCGCGTGCGCCAGCTCGCCCACTGCGGCTGCACGGCGGCGGCTCCGGTGTCGGAGCGGTGCTTCCAGCGGTACCAGCCGTAGATCGAGACGACGATGAACATCACCTGGCGACCCGATTGGCCGAGCAGGTTCACCGGGTCCGGATTGCCGAAAACGGCACCGAGGAACACGGTGAAGAGGAGCACGTTCCCGACGATTCCGACCGGCCAGGCCCAGACCTTCCTGCGCATTCCGCCGAGCGCGCTCGCGAGGCCGAAGACGTTGCCGAGTACCTCACGCCAGAGCACCGTCTGGTTTCCGATGGTGAACGTGGCCGTGAACAGCCAGTGCAGCACACCCATGGTCTCTCCTCCCGCCCGGGACCTTCTCGACGCACGGGACATGGGCACAACGCGGATGTGCGCCCGTCCATTCCGCCCCGCCTGCCGCTGGTGCGCGGAGGTACTCTGATCGGATGGCAGTGGACCGTATCGACCGGGCGATCATTTCCGAGCTGGCACGCGACTCACGACTGTCGATCCGGTCGATTGCCGACCGAGTCCACATCTCTCGGACCGCCGCGAACAAACGCGTTCTGAACCTGATCGAACGCGGAGTGCTCAAGGGCTTCACCGCCCAGGTCGACCGCAAGGCGATCGGCCTGAATGTCACGGCCCTGGTGATCGTCAAGGTGGGAAACGTGCCGTGGCCCGAGGTGGCTAGCGGGTTGGCGCGCCTGCCCTTCGTCGAGTCGGTGCAGGCCGTCAGCGGGGATATCGATTTCGTTCTCACTGTGAGCGCGCCCGACCAGGAACACCTCAGCGAGGTCATCATGCGTCAGATCCATGAGATGCCTGGGGTCATCTCCACCAGTTCGCACATTGTTTTGGATTCTCGCGACGGCACGGCCCCCGGCGTCGCAGCGGACGAATGGCCCAAATAAGCAGGCGAAACTGAACAGATGGCACGGATTCGACGGATCCAACGCCGTCTGTAATCAACATCGCCGACCCCATCGCGACCCGGCTCCGGGTATTGCACGATTACGGCATGAACGACGACGTGGCGCAACGCGAGGAGCCCGCGCGTCCTACCGCGCAGCCGATTTCGTTGATCTCCAACGACGGCGCTGCCGTGACCGACAGCACGGCGGCCGGCTTCGCGCTGCCTGACTCCGCGACGCTGCTCGGCCTCTATCGCCAGATGGTCATCTCGCGCCGGTTCGAGTCGCAGGTGATGGCTCTCACCCGCCAGGGCAGGCTCGCAACCTACCCCTCGGCGCTCGGCCAGGAGGCATGCGAGATCGCCGCCGTCGCGTCCCTGGACAAGCAGGACTGGCTGTTTCCGACCTATCGGGACACGATCGCCCTTCTCGCCCGCGGTGTGACCGTGTCGGAGATTCTCGCGTTCTTCCGGGGCGACTGGCACACTGGTTTCGATCCATACGAGCATCGGATCGCGCCGCAGTCCACTCCCCTTGCCACCCAGGCGCTCCACGCGGTGGGGCTCGCGACCGCCGCGAAGTTGCAGGGCGATGACACCGTTGCGCTGACGTTTCTCGGCGACGGCTCGACGAGCGAGGGCGACGCGCACGAGGCATTCAATTTCGCCGCGGTGTGGCAGGCACCGGTCGTCTTCGTGATCCAGAACAACCACTACGCCATCAGCGTGCCCTATGCGAAGCAGTCGCACGCGCGAACCCTTGCCGACAAGGCAATTGGATACGGGATGCCCGGCTACTACGTCGACGGAAACGACGCGGCCGCGATGTATGCGGTCATCTCGAGCGGAATGGATCGTGCGCGAAGCGGCGGCGGTCCCACCCTCATCGAGGGCCTGACCTACCGCATCGAGGCTCACACCAACTCCGACGATCCGTCCCGTTATCGCGAGAAGTCCGAGGAGGACGAGTGGCGGGCCCACGATCCGATCGAACGCCTCGGAAAGTACCTGGCCAATGCGAACGTACTCACTCCCGCGGTCTCCGAGAAAATCGCGTCCGAGGCAGAGGAGCTGGCCGCGAATACACGGGATGCGATGAACCAGTCGCCCGTGCTCGACCCCCTCGAATTGTTTGACCACGTGTATGCCGAGCAACGATCATCGCTCCTCGAGCAGCGCGCCTTCCTGGAGAACGAGCTGGCGACAGCGGACGGCGGGAGCGAACGGTGACGATCCTCGGCGACCCGCACATCGCGAAGACTGCGGCCACCGCCACCGCAATCACCCCCTCGAAGGTAACGATGGCGGGTGCACTCACCGCGGCGCTGCGGGATTCGATGACCGCGGATTCTCGCGTCGTCGTATTCGGAGAAGACGTCGGCCCGCTCGGCGGCGTCTTTCGCGTGACGGACGGGCTCGCCGCTCAGTTCGGGGAGACCCGCATCTGGGATTCACCACTGGCCGAGGCCGGCATCGTCGGCACGGCCATCGGAATGGCGATGTACGGCATGCGTCCCGTCGTCGAGATGCAATTCGATGCCTTCAGCTATCCCGCCTTCGAGCAGATCACCTCCCACCTGGCGAAGATGCACAATCGCACCAAGGGACGGGTGGCGCTTCCAATCGTGATCCGCATCCCCTATGCGGGCGGAATCGGTGGCGTTGAGCATCACTCCGACTCCTCAGAGGCGTACTGGATCCACACCCCCGGTCTCACTGTCGTCTCGCCTTCAAACCCCGCGGATGCGTACTCGATGCTCCGGGACGCGATCGCGAGCGATGACCCGGTGATTTTTCTCGAGCCGAAGAGTCGGTACTGGTCCACGGACACGATTGAGCTGCCGATCAAGACCGCACCCATGACGAGCGCCGTCGTGCTTCGCGAGGGAAGCGACGTCACCCTCCTGGCCTATGGACCGACCGTCAGGACGGCGCTGGAGGCGGCCGAACTTGCATCCCTCGAGGGCCTGTCGATCGAGGTCATTGACCTGCGGAGCCTGTCGCCGTTCGACGACGAGACGGTCGGCGCATCCGTTCGCAAGACCTCGCGGGCCGCGATCGTTCACGAGGCTTCGCAGTTCGGCGGCTATGGCGCGGAAGTCGCCGCGCGCGTGACCGAGCGCCAGTTCTTCTTTCTTGCCGCGCCGATCCTCCGCATCACGGGATTCGACATTCCCTACCCGTCTCCCCGGCTCGAAGCGCACAACCTGCCCACCCCGGAGCGCATTCTGTCCGCCCTCGACAGCTGGCAGTGGTGATGACGATGGCAAGCGAGTTTCTTCTCCCCGATCTCGGCGAAGGCCTCACCGAAGCGGCGATCGTCGCCTGGCTGGTCGCCCCAGGCGACATGATCGCGGTTGACCAGCCGGTGGTCGAGGTGGAATCCGCGAAATCGATTGTCGAGCTGCCGTCGCCCTACGCGGGCCGCGTCGAATCCCTTCATGCCGCCCAGGGTGAGGTGGTGCGGACGGGCTCCGCCCTCCTGACCGTGCTCAGCGAAGCCGAGATCGCCGAGTCCGGGGCAGTCCTGGTCGGCTACGGCACCGCCGAGTCGACGAAGAAGCCGCGTCGAGCGACCGGCCAACGGTTCGGGCGCGCGCCGGCAGAGGCGAGCACGCGGCCACTGGTCGGTGATGCATCGGCTGTTCATCCATCGGCCGCCGATCCGAGGCGCTCACCCGTCGTATCGCCTCTGGTGCGCAAGCAGGCCCGAGAACACGGCATCGACGCGGCACAGCTCACCGGCAGCGGTCCCGATTCTCTCGTCCTGCGCAGCGACGTGGATCGTGCGATCGCGGCGCTCGAGGACACTCTTGCGCCAGCTGTAGGACCCGACACGTCCGCGTCAAAGTCAACTTCAACGTCCGTCGACGATGTGCACATCCCGATCACGGGGATGCGCAAGCTGATCGGGGCTCGCCTCAGCAGATCGCGATCGATCATCCCCGAGGCAACGATCTGGCTCGACGTCGATGCAACCGAGCTGTTCGTCGCGAGGGATCGCCTCCGGAAGTCGACGGGAGAGAAGTTCGGTATCACGGCGCTGATCGCCCGATTCGTGGTCGCCGGCCTCGCGGAGTATCCGATTCTCAACTCGTCGATCGACGACACCGCGGGCGAGATCATCCAGCACTCGTCGATCGGGCTCGGCATCGCGGCACAGACCGCGCGCGGACTCATGGTTCCCGTCATCCACAACGCCGGCTCCCTCACGACCCGCGGTATCCGCGACGCGGTCGAGGTTCTCGTTGCCCGCGCCGGGAACGGCGACTACACGCGTGAGGAACTGAACAGCGGAACCTTCACCCTGAACAATTACGGGAGCTTCGGCATCGACGGGTCGACCCCGATAATCAACTATCCCGAGGTCGGGATGCTGGGCGTCGGGCGCATCATCGACCGCCCCTGGGTCGTCGAGGGAGAACTCTCGGTTCGCAAGGTTGTCACCCTGTCGTTCGTTTTCGACCACCGGGTCTGCGACGGGGATGTCGCATCCGGCTTCCTCACCTTCGTCGCGCGGTGCATCGAAGAGCCGCTGACGCTTCTCGGCAGCATCTAGCCGAAGACCGGTTTGCGCTTCTCCTGGAACGCGGCGAAGCCCTCGCGGTAGTCGTCGCTCGAGGACAGTGTGCCCTGCGCGACATTCTCGTCTTCCAGCGACTGCCACAGCCCGGTGGGCTCGTCACGGAGGCGGCGAACCAGCTGCTTGCTGGCGAGGAAGGCTTTCGCGGGTCCAGCCGACACCCTCTGCGCGCGCTGGCGCGTGAAGCCCAGGATGTCCGCCTCCGGCACGACGCGACTGAAGAGACCCGCCGCGACCGCCTCGGTACCGGACATGAGCTCGGCGGTGTAAATCAGGTCCAGCGTTCGGTGGGCGCCGAGACGCTCGAAGAACAGCTTGTGGCTACCGGAGTCCAGCGTCGCGCCGAGGTTTGCGAACGGCGATCCGATCTTTGCGGTGTCAGCGACGTACACGACGTCGCTGGCGATCAGCAGCCCGAGTCCGACACCAAGGCAGGCTCCGGTCGCGATCGCGAAGGTCGGAGCGGGAAATCCGCTGATCTGGCGGAGTACCGGAGTCACCACGTCGGCGAGATAGCCGTGCGCATCATCCGTCGCGGGGTCGACGTGCGAAATGTCCCGCCCCGCGCAGAACGCTCGACCCTCGCCGCGAAGAACGAGCGCACGGACGGCGGCCTCCTCGGCGTCGGAGTAGGCACGGGAGAGGTCAGCCAGCGCGACTTCGTCAAGCGCGTTGAGTTTCCCCGGATCGTTGAGAACGATCTCGGCGACTCCGTCATTGATGGTCAGTTCGATCGGCATCGTTGCCCCTCACGCGTCGTAATTGACCTCGACCAGGTCGCTGGTCGGGATGGACTGGCAGGTCAGGACGTATCCACGCTCGAGTTCTTCCGGTTCGAGCGCGTAGTTCTCCTCCATGTCGACCGTCCCCCTGATCAGGACCGCGCGACAGGTGCCGCACACGCCGCCCGCGCAGGCGAAGGGGACATCGCCGCGAACTCGCAGCGCGGCGTTGAGGATGCTCTCGTTGCTGTGGACGGGTGAGGTCACCGTGCCCATCGTTCCGTCCAGGCGGAAGGAGATCGTGTGAACCGCCTGGTCGCTGCCGTCTGCGCCACCCTCGATCGGACGCCCCGTCTGGCCTTTCGGGCGATCGGGCCGATCCGTCGTGAACAGCTCGTAGCGGATGGCGGCGCGCTCGACGCCGAATTCCTCGAGGATGTCCCTGCACAACTGAACAAGGTCGAAGGGCCCGCAGATGAACCATTCGTCGACATCGCCCGGTGGGATGAGGCGGTCGAGGATGTCGCGGAACTTTTTCGCATCAAGGCGGCCGGAGAGGAGCTCAGAGCTGCGGTGCTCCCGCGTCAGCAGGTGATACAGCGCGAGCCGGGTCGGGTAGCGATCCTTGAGATCGGCGAGCTCGTCGATGAACATCGTGTCCATCGCGGTTCGGTTCGAGTACACGAGAGAGAACCGATTGTCGGGATTCGCCCCGAGCGTGCTCTCGATGAGCGCGAGCACGGGCGCGATCCCCGAACCGGCGGCGATGGCAACGTAGTGCGCTGCGGTGTCGAGCACGAGTCGCGAGGTGAAACTGCCCTCGGGGCTCATGACCTCGAGCGCCATCCCGACCTCGAGATTCTCGAGAGCCCAGGTGGAAAAGACACCGCCGAGGTCGCGCTTGATCGCGACCTTGAGCTCGCCCGCGACCGGCGCCTGGCAGATGGAATAGCTGCGCCGGACATCCTCTCCCGGAGCATCCGTCCGGATCGCGATGTACTGCCCGGGCGCATAGCTGTAGTCGTCACGAAGTTCGTCCGGGATCGCAAAGCTGACCTCGATGGCGTCGCTGGTGAGACGTCGCACTTCCGAAACGGTGAGGCTGTGGAACACCGCCCTGCGCCGCGTCGCCTGAGTGTCCGTTGCCCTCATCGTCAGTGTCCCTTGAAGTAGTCGAAGGGTTCCTGGCAACGCAGGCACACGTAGAGCGCTTTGCAGGAGGTCGAACCGAAGTGGGACGTCTCGCGGGTGTGGAGGGAGCCGCAGTGGGGGCAGCGGATTCCGAGCCCCAGCCCTACGACGCCGTCGCTGCGTCGCGGTGCGGGCGGTGCGATCCCGTACTCGTCGAGCTTGTCGCGGCCGGCCTGGCTCATCCAGTCGGTCGTCCAGGCCGGGGCAAGCACGACGTTGACCGCGACGTTCTCGATCCCGCTTCCCTTCAACGCCGTGGTGATGTCGTCCCGGATTGCATCGACGGCGGGGCATCCGGAGTAGGTCGGCGTGATTTCGACGACGACACCGGCGCCGGTGGTTCGCACGCTGCGGAGGATGCCAAGGTCCTCGATGGTGAGTACGGGGACCTCGGGGTCCACCACCGTTGCGGCGATGTCCCACAGCCTCCGATCGGCCGGATCGGAGGGTCGAGGACGCGCAACACTCTCGGTGGTCACCATGTCGCACCCGGATGAGCGCGAGCGAGGACCTGCATCTCTGCGAGCAGGTGTCCGAAGACCTCCGTGTGAATGCCGTCGCGTCCGCCGCCCCGCGCGAATGGTGCGGTCGGAACCTTGAGCCCGGCGTCGAGGATGCGGCGGCGAGCATCCTCTTCGAAGCTCTCGCGCAGCAGTTCTGGGCGGACACCGACGCCGTCGTCGAGGTCGCGCAACGCCGCTTCGGGCGAGAACAGCTCCCCGACAAACGGCCAAATCGCGTCAACGGCCCGCTGCATCTTCTCGTGCGAAACCGTCGTCCCGAGCCCGAGTCTGAGGAGCCACTGCACGCTGTGGTCGAGGTGGTAGTCCACCTCCTTCGTCGCCTTGGCTGCGATGGCCGCCAGCGTCGGATCGGTCGACTCCTTCAGCGCGCGATAGAGGCGGTCGAAGTAGAGCGAGACAAAGAACTGGCGAGCAATCGTGACCGCGAAGTCGCCATTGGGTTGCTCGAAAATGTGCCGATTCCGGAACTCGGACTCCGTGCGGAAATAGGCGAGGTCGTCCTCGGACTTGTTCCACGCGGTGCCGGCATAGGTGAGAAAGCTGCGGGCATGGCCGAGCTGGTCGAGGCCGATGTTGCCGAGGGCGACGTCCTCTTCGAGCTCTGGCGCGTGAGCGATCCACTCTCCCAGCCGCTGGGCGAGGATCAGCGCGTCGTCCCCGAGTCCGAGTGCGTACAGCGCAACCGCTTCTGGGGCGACAAGATGGGATTCCGCAATCGTCTCAGCGGTGATCGCGGTCGAAACGACGTGCTTGCTGTGGCTCACAGGTGCGGCACCCCGTCGGACTTCGTGTAATAGGTCGCGTGGCGATATTCCTTGCCCTGTGGCGACTCGAAGAACTCGCCTTTTGCGTCGGGGTCTGAGGTCGTTATCGCCGAGGCGGGAACAACCCAGATTGAGACGCCCTCCGAGCGACGGGTGTACAGATCCCGAGCGTTGCGGACGGCCATCGTTTCGTCGGGCGCGTGGAGGGATCCGGCGTGGACGTGGGAGAGACCTCGCGACGAACGGATGAAGACCTCCCACAGCGGCCAGGTCTCGCGAGCGCCGGAGTCGCCGGGGCTGGTCATGATGCGATCCGCCCCTCGGTCTCGGTCGCGCGGGCGTCGGCATAGGCGCGCGCCGCCTCGCGAACCCAGGCACCCTCGTCGTGGGCAGCGCGTCGGTTGGCGACTCGAACGGCGTTGGCCTGGCCGCGACCGGCGAGGACCTCGTGGAACTCGTCCCAGTCGAGGTCGCCGAAATCGTAGTGACCGCGCTCCTCGTTCCACCTGATGTCGGGGTCGGGAAGAGTGACGCCGAGGACTTCGGCCTGGGGCACGAGCATGTCGACGAAGCGCTGGCGCAGGTCGTCGTTGCTGAACCGCTTGATGTTCCACGCCATGCTCTGTGCGGAGTTCGGAGAGTCGTCGTCGGGAGGCCCGAACATCATGAGCGCCGGCGCGTACCAGCGGTTCACCGATTCCTGTGCCATCTCACGCTGCCCTGGTGTTCCGCGCATGAGTTCGAGCAGGATCTCGAATCCCTGGCGCTGATGGAACGACTCCTCCTTGCAGATCCGGACCATGGCGCGCCCGTACGGACCATAGGACGCCCGGCAGAGCGGGACCTGATTGCAGATCGCGGCCCCATCGACGAGCCAGCCGATCGATCCCATGTCGGCCCAGGTCGGCGTCACATAGTTGAAAATCGAGGAGTACTTCGCCTTGCCCGTCAGCAGCTGGTCGAACATCGTCTCGCGGTCGATTCCGAGCGTCTGTGCGGCGGAATAGAGGTACAGCCCGTGGCCCGCCTCGTCCTGGACCTTGGCCATCAGGATGGCCTTGCGCTTGAGGCTCGGCGCGCGGGTGATCCAGTTGCCTTCCGGCTGCATTCCGATGATCTCGGAGTGCGCGTGCTGGGAGATCTGGCGAACGAGCGTCTTCCGATAGGCGGCCGGCATCCAATCGGTCGGTTCCACCCGGCTTTCGGTCGCGAGCAATTCCGCGAATCGCGCCTCGCCAGCTGCATCGGCGGCAGCGATCCCAGGGGCGGCGATGTCACTGCCTGCTGTGCTCGTCGATGTCGCCACGGAAGCCTCCCTGCTTGCCTACCGATGGGCGCTAACTTACCGATCGTTCAGTAAAGAATAGCAGTCGGGCCTGGGCCGAACAAGGATAGAGTCGACACAAATGAGCGAGTCGAACGCGCCATCCCGCACCGCCCACAAAGGCGGCAACGGGCGCGCTCAGCGCGACGCGTACGACCTGCCGCGCGTTCTCGAAATTGCCGTAACGGCGTTCAACGAACACGGCTATGACGCGACCTCGATGGGGAATCTCGCCGACCGGCTCGGCACATCCAAATCGGCCATTTACTATCACGTCGCGGGCAAGGAGGACCTCCTTCGGCTCGCTCTCGAGCGAGCGATCGGCGAACTCGAGAAGGTCCTCGACGAGCCTGGGGCGAAGTCGGGCTCCGCGGCGGAACGACTGCGGTTCGTGCTCTCCGGTGCCGTGCGGGTGCTGGTGGATGATCTTCCGTTCGTCACCCTTCTGCTTCGAGTCCGCGGCAACTCGGACATCGAGCGCTCGGCACTCGAGCGGAGGCGCAGGTTCGACCACGCGATCTCCAGGCTCGTCGACGAGGCTCGCGACGAAGGCTCCCTGCGCGCGGACGTCGACGCGGCTGTCACGACGCGACTGCTGTTCGGGATGATCAACTCGATCGTCGAGTGGTACAAGCCGGGTGGATCAATCACGCGGGAGCAACTGACAGAGGACGTCCTCACCGTCGCGTTCGACGGACTCACCAAGCGCTAGCAGCTACCGCGCGCACGTCTTGGTTGCCTTTCATCGAATGCCCTGTAACTGCGGGTGTCTGGTTGCCAGCATCCGCAGTTATAGGGCATTCGATGGACCCTCCTTCGCGACGAGCGTGAGCACGTCGTAGGTTGCCACCGCCTCCTCGCGCTGGTTGTACAACACCGCGTCCCAGCGCACCTCGCCGTAGTCCTCGGTTTCCCGGGGAGTGATTTCCTTGGCCGTGAGCGCAACGTGGACCGAGTCCCCGGGCGACACCGGCGTGAGGAATCGCAGGTTCTCCAGGCCGTAGTTGGCGAGGACCGGGCCCGGATCCGGATCGACGAACAGCCCGGCGGCCCACGCGAGCAGGAGGTAGCCGTGCGCGACCCTGCCGGGGAAGAACGGATTCGCGGCCGCGGCCTCCTCGTCCGTGTGGGCATAGAACGTGTCGCCGGTGAACTCGGCGAAGTGGCTGATGTCATCCAGCGTGATCTCGCGCTCCACCGACACGATCCCGTCGCCGATGCGGAGCTTCGACAGCGGCTTGCGGAACGGGTGTTCCGCACCGAGCTCTTTGGGCGCGCCAGCGCGCCAGCGCCCGGTCAACGTCGTGAGAACTGCCGGAGTTCCCTGGATCGCGATGCGGCGCATGTAGTGCTTGACCGACCGGATGCCGCCGAGCTCCTCCCCGCCGCCGGCCCGCCCAGGGCCGCCGTGGATGAGGTGGGGAACGGGGGAACCGTGGCCCGTGCTGGTCTTCGCATCGTCGCGATCGAGAACGAGTACCCGCCCGTGGAACGGAGCGATGCCGGACACCAGGGCCGCCACCGCGGCGGGATCGTGGCTCGCCACGGTCGCGACGAGGGAACCGCCGCCGCGGTTGGCGAGGCGAACGGCGTCAGCGATGTCGCGGTAGCCGATGACGGATGCGACCGGACCGAAGGCCTCGATCTGGTGAACGGCGTCGGAATCCGCGTCGTCAAATCGCAGGAGAACGGGCGAGAGGAATGCGCCGCCCCTCGACACTTCGACGGTCCCGTCGGCCTGGCGCACCTCCGGGTCATCGAGCGAGCCGTAGGCGATCCGTCCGCCACCCCGCGTCAGTGCGTCAATCGCGCGACGCACCTCGTCGCGCTGGTCGACTGAGGCGAGCGGGCCCATCGTGACACCCTCGGCGCGCGGATCGCCGATGACCACCCGCGCGTCGAGCCGGGCGCCGACTGCCGCGACCACCGCATCCACCATCCCGACCGGAACGATGACGCGTCGGATTGCCGTGCATTTCTGGCCGGCCTTACTCGTCATCTCGGTCACGATCGACGCGACGAACGCGGTGAACTCCGGCGATTCAGGGTCGGCATCCGGGTCCACATCGGGGCCGAGTATGGCGGCGTTGAGCGAGTCCGTCTCCGTGGTCAACCGAACCCCGCTCGACAGGACGCCCGGATGCCCGGCCAGGGCGAGCGCCGTGGATGCCGCACCGGTGAACCCCACCGCGTCTCGAAGGTCGAGGTCATCCAAAAAGCCGCGAACGGATCCACAGACCAGCTGGAGCGAGCCGTCCGGGAGCAGTCCCGATTCGACCATGATGCGGACGGCCGCCTCGGTCAGGAACGCGGTCGGCGTCGCAGGCTTGACGATGCTCGGAACCCCCGCGAGAAACGCCGGGGCGAACTTTTCGAGCATGCCCCAGACCGGAAAGTTGAACGCGTTGACCTGGAAGGCGACACCCGGCAGGCGTTGGTAGACATGCTGACCGCCGAACGAATTGTCCTTCGCCAAATTCTCGACGTCGCCATCGACGATGATCTGCGTATTGGGCAGTTCACGACGTCCCTTGGACGAGTAGGTGAAGAGAACGCCGATGCCGCCGTCGACGTCGACCAGCGAGTCACGACGCGTTGCACCGGTGCGGTCGCTCACGGCGTACAGGTCCTCCTTGAGCGCGTTGAGGTAGGTGGCCAGCGCCTTGAGCCGCAGCGCACGCTGGTGAAATGTCAGCTCACCGAGGGAGGCCTGGCCGACGGTTCTGGCGTATTCGACCGTGCCCTTGAGATCGAGGCCCTCGCTGCTGACGAGTGCGAGCACCTCGCCGGTCGAGGCATCGCGGGTCGGCGTTCCGGTGCGTGGCTCCCACCAGGAACCCTGCACGTAGCTGGGCAGGACACGGGTGTCGATCGTGGTCGTTGTCATCTGAATGCCTTTCCATGCACTGGCTGAACGTTCATGAGGGATCGATCGTCATTCGTCGGCCCACCGGAAGAAACCCTCGCCGCTCTTGCGGCCGAGCTTTCCCTCCGCGACCCGCTTGCGGAGAATTTCGGGCACCGCGAACCGGGGTCCAATCGTGCGTTCGAGATACTCGGCGATGCCGAGCCTCACGTCCAACCCGACCATGTCCGTCAGTCGAAGCGGTCCGACGGGGAATTTGTAGCCGAGCACCATGGCGGTGTCGATGTCTTCGGCGGACCCGACCCCCTCCTCCAGCATCCGCATCGCTTCAAGCGCGATGACGACGCCGAGGCGCGAGCTGGCGAACCCGGGCGAGTCCCTGACGAGGATGGGCGTCTTGCCGATCGCGGCGACCCATCCCCGGGCGTTGTCGATCAACTCCCCCAGTGATTCGCGGCCACGCACGATCTCGACCAGGCTCGAATTTGGCACGGGGTTGAAGAAATGCAGCCCGCAGAATCGCTCGGGGCGAGCCAGCGATCCCGCGAGGAGATCGATCGACAGGGACGACGAGTTGGAGCAGAGCCACGCATCCGTCGGGATGCTGGACTCGACCCTCCGCAGCATCTCGAGTTTAAGCTCGAGATCTTCGGGAACCGCCTCGACCGCAAGTTCTGCGGTGGCCAGGTGCGCCACATCGACCGTCGTCGAGGATCGCGCGATGAGGGCGCCGCGGGATTCGGATGTCGACTGCCGGGCAACGCTGGCGTCGATGGCGCGACACAGCGATTCCTGCGCCGTCGCTGCCGTCGCCGAATCCCGCTCGAGAACGATCACGGTAGACCCGGCGGTCAGGAACGCGTGCGCAATTCCGACGCCCATCCTTCCGCCACCGACGACTCCGACCACCTCGGGAACGGAACTCATTTCGCTCTCCGCTCGAGGAACGCGCTCATCCGGCTTCGCTTTTCGGGCGACTCGAACAGGGTTGCCTGGGCGACCTCATCCACTTCCGGATGCGCCGAGAGCGGAGCGTGAAACACCTTCTTCGTCAACTGGACCGCCAGCGGATCCTGCTTCGCGATGCGGTCGGCGAGCGCGTTCGCGGCGTCGAGCAGCTCCGCTGCCGGGTGCACTTCCGTCACGAGTCGCGCGGCGAGAGCCTCATCAGCGCCGACGATGCGCCCCGCCATCAGCATCTCCTTCGCGAGCGGCTCGCCAACGAGCTCCGCGAGCCGCCAACTCGCACCCGCGGCGGCGATGATCCCGAGCGACACCTCGGGATTTCCGAAGCGCGCGCCCGAACTCGCGATCCGAAAGTCCGCCGCGTAGGCCAGCTCGGCACCGCCGCCCATTGCCCAGCCATCGATCGCGGCGATGACGGGCATTGCGAGAGCCGCGATCCGCACGAAGACCCTCGAATTGATACCCCGAAGCGCGTCGTCTCGCGTTCGATCCAGCATTTCGGAAATGTCGGCCCCCGAGGCGAAATCACCACCGGAGCCGCTGAGGATGAGGATGCGTGGCGAGCGCTCCAACTCGGCGCAGACCTCGTGCAGCTCGGTCGCCATGGTGCGGTTGATCGCGTTCTTCACCTCGGGTCGGTGAAGTTGAATCGACACTCGATCTGGGCGATCGTCGAGGACCCGCAGCGTGGTGAAATCCATCACACTGCCTCGACCAGCAGCGCGGCGCCCTGACCGACACCGACGCACATTGTGGCCAGCCCGGTCTTCATGTCACCGCGTTCAAGGCGTCCAAGGAGTGTCACGAGCATTCGCGTCCCGGAGGCGCCAAGCGGATGACCGAGCGCGATGGCACCGCCGTCGGCATTCACGATGGCCTCATCGAAGCCAAGCTGCCGAACACAGGCGAGCGCCTGGGTCGCAAACGCCTCATTGAGCTCAACGGCGTCAATCTGGTCCGCGGTCAGGCCGAGCCTGCCCAACAATTTGCGTGTCGCCGGAATCGGACCGAGGCCCATCACCTCCGGAGCAACGCCGACCGATGCTCCACCAATGACGCGTGCGCGCGGGGTGAGACCGTACCTCCGGATCGCGGCATCGCTCGCGATGAGTACGGCCGCCGACCCGTCGTTGAGCGGGGACGAGTTTCCGGCGGTGACGATGCTGCCCCCCGGGACAACCGGCTTCAGCCCCGCGAGCACCTCGAGCGAGGTGTCCCCGCGGGGGCCCTCGTCAACCGAAACGACCTCGCCACCCGGTGTGGCTACCGGCACGATCTCGGCCTCGAACCTTCCGGCAGCCACCGCGGAGACAGCCCGCTGGTGCGACCGCAGCGCGAAAGCATCCGCATCGGCACGCGTAATGCCCACCTGGACGGCGACGTACTCGCCGGTCTCGGTCATGCTGAAGGTGGCCTTGTCCCGCGCGCGAAACCGCGAGTTCACGAATCGCCAGCCCAGCGATGAATCGACCATCTCCCCCGGCTTGCCGAAGGCCCGCTCGGGCTTCGCCATGACCCACGGAGCGCGGGTCATGGACTCCACGCCGCCGGCGATTACGAGGTCTGCCTCGCCGGACTTCACCATGCCGGCTGCGAGGTGGACGGCGGAAAGTCCGGATGCGCACAGGCGGTTGACCGTGATACCGGGGACGGCGTCCGGCAGTCCGGCGAGAAGCACAGCCATCCTCGCGACGTTGCGATTGTCTTCGCCCGCCTGGTTCGCATCGCCGAAAACAACGTCATCGATCCCCAGTGGGTCGACACCGGTGCGCGCGACAAGCTCGCGAATGACCAGGGCGGCGAGATCATCGGGGCGCACGCTCGACAGCGATCCGCCGTATCGACCTATCGGGGTTCGCACCCCGCCAATCACGAACGCTTCCGCCATGGCTCCATCACCTTGCCGCCCGACGAACAACCGCGGTATCTTACTAGTTACTGATCGTTCGTTCAGTACAGTGTTTCAGTACACAGTGACATGAACACCCGGTCAGGTCAACCACGTTCAGGTGGTCAGATCTGGTGTGACATCTCAATGAGGAGGCCCCGTGGGCTCAGTCAATTCCTCAGCTCGTCCCGAGGCGAGCGGGCCGGCGATGATGAGCCGCGATCGCGCCTCCGCGATGCTCGGGATGTCGGCGACCGTGCTCGAGCCCGGATACGCGGTCGTTTCCATGCCGGTCCGTGACGACATGCTGAACGGATTCGACCTCGTGCACGGCGGCCTCATCTTCGCGCTGGCCGACACCGCATTTGCGATCGCCTGCAACGAGACCGACGACGTCACCCTTTCTGCCGGTGCGGACATCACATTTCTCCGGGCGGTCACCTCAGGACAAACGCTCACCGCGACCGCGTCCCGTCGTTCGAAGTCCGGTCGCTCCGGAATCTACGACGTCCAGGTAACCGACGAGATGGGCGCGGTCATCGCCGAATTCCGTGGTCGAAGCCGGACGACTTCCCGCCCCTTCCCGACCCGATAGCCCCGCTTCTGCTCGCATCTTCGCGCCACTGCGATACATTTTTCCCGTCGGCCTGGCAGGTATCGTGTCGAGAATTGCTTTCGAGCGGGAGGTCGGTTTGGTGTCGCTGAAGGAGGTCGGGCGGCCGCCGGCAACCCGCCGGTCGACGGGTCTCACCCGCCACCCTCGTCTCCTGGCCGGTGGCGTGAGCCTGCTGGCAGCGCTGCTGTCGCTGACCGCGTCGTGGGTGCCGTCGTACTGGAGCGACGAAGTCGCAACCGTCCGTGCGGCCACAATTCCCTGGTCGAATCTGCTCGCATTCCTCCAGCACAAGGATGCGGTGCACGGTCTCTACTACTCGGTCATGCACCTGTGGGCTGGCGCTTTCGGGATCTCCGAATTCTCCACCCGATCGCTGTCGGCGCTGGCGGTTGGCGGTGCCGCCTACGGCCTTGTTGCGCTCGGGACCTCTTTCAACCGTGCCTCGGTCGGCTTCATTGCCGCGGGGGTTTTCGCCGTGCTTCCGCGGACGACCTACATGGGTGCGGAGGCGAGATCGTACGCGTTGACGGCTTGTGCAGCGGTTTGGCTGACCGTACTGCTCGTGCGCGCCGCACAGTCCCGGAGATCGCGTTCGCTCGTGCTCTACGCCGCCCTGCTGGTGCTGTCCACCTACCTTTTCGTCTACTCGGTGCTACTCGTGGTGCCGCATTTCGTTTACCTCGCGATGATGCCGAGAGGATCGCAGCGTTGGCGCAGGTGGATCCTGGCAGCCGTCGCGGCGTTCGCCGCGAGTCTGCCGATCCTCGCACTCGCGTATCAACAACGGGGACAGATCTCGTGGTTGTCCGAACAGCCGGTCGTCAATATTTGGACCATCTTGGTTGAGCCCTTTTTCGATTCGTCCTGGGCGGTAGCCGCTATCGGATTGATCGTCATCGCCTTGGTTACCGTGCGGTTGGCCAGGCGTCGCGAACCCCCCATGATCGCGTTGACGACGCTTGCTCTGGCTTGGACCATCCTGCCCGCGATCATGCTGCTGCTGGCAAACGCGATCGACGGACCCCTGTACCTGGCTCGGTACCTGTCGTTCTGCGCGCCCGGCGCTGCCCTGACCATCGCCATTTTCGTTTCACGGTTTTCCGCCAAATACCAGGTCAGCATCCTCATACTGATCGCCGCTCTCGCGGCTCCCACCTTCGTCGCCCAGCGAACGGCCTATGCAAAAAACGGGGGAAGCGACCTTGCGGAGGTCGGCTCCTACATCGCCAGCCACGCTCACAGGGGCGATGCCATCTTTTTCGTGGAATCCGGGCCCGCAACTCTTCGCCCACGCCTGGCGCTCTACGCCTACCCCCAGGACTTCACTGCCACGGTCGATATCGCGTTGGTGCGGCGCTTCGATGAAACGGGGAAGTGGACCTTTTCTGACCAGACGAAGACGCTGGCTTCACTCGACCACAGCCTGCCCGACTATGAGCGCCTGTGGCTTGTTGAACCGGGCAAAGGCACCGCCTGCAACGGCGGCGCGAATGGAAGCCTGCTCGCGAACCTCGGGTTCAGGCTGGAGCTGTCGCACTCGACGCACCGCGAGACGATCTGCGAGCTAGCCCGCTGACGCGGTCAGCTGACCACGATGCTGCGGATCTCCCACGGCGCCAACGCCAACGCGAGACTGCCGGGCGCGCTCACCCGATCGAGCTCGCGGCCCAGCAGGTCAACCGTCGCCACGGTCTCGAACCCGCCGCTGATCGTGGCCGTGGCCGGCTTCGGGCTCATCGCGACGATCCGCAGTTCCGTTCCGCCGTCCACCGATCGAACGCTCGAGACGGCGATGTCGTCGCCGTCGACCGCGATGCCGGTGCGAGCCGCGGGCAAGGCGACACCCGTCGACGCGAGTCCTCTGCGTACAAGCCCGTCGCTGCGGAACTGCTCGGCCAGTCGCACCGCGCCCCCGGCCTGCCAGCCAGCTGCGGAGGGGACAACGGCGAAGCGTGCCGTCACCCGAGTGCCGAGTTCCTGGCCGCCCGGGATCGGGATCTCGTTCGCGGCCGGCTCGTCGCGCAGCGGATGCAGATTGACGCTGATCGCTCCAACCGCGCGGACGAGGGTGAGCGCGAGTTCGGTGCCGTCGCCGACTACCTCGTACTCGGTCGCGTGGTCGAGCAGAACCGTGGCGGCTCCCGCGGTGACGAATGAGGTCGCCGGGTAGGTGGGAATGGGGAACTCGCCCCATCCGCCCTCGCCGGTGAGTCCGCGCTCGGTGACCGCGAACTGGCCCTCCGATGAGGATCCGGTGACGCGTTCCGGCAGCGGGACGTGCATCCGCAACCGGTGATCGGAGACCTGGTTGACGAACGACACGGTGAGCCGGATGAACGGCTCGCCGAGCCGCACCTCGATGAGTGTCTCAACAGGGATGTCGACGGTGACGGCGGCCCTCTCGTCGACGTCGGCGGAGAGGGCGATCGGCAGCGCGTAGTGCCTTGTCACGCGCAGGATGGCGCGAACCGGACCCGCCTCGACGGTCTCGACCTCGACGCTCAGCGGCGCCTCGACGAACAGGTCGCGGGCGAGCGGCCCGTAGTTGTAGCTGTCACCGCGATCACCGCCATCGACGATGCGGCCAACACCGGCGAGCACGGTGCCGTCGGCGCCGGTGATGTCCACCGTGCCGTCAGCCGCGACCACGGCCGAGACGATGCCGTTGGAGATGGTGCTGCCGTCGACTGTCGCACCCTCGAAGGCAGCGACCTGCGCCGCA
>JAODMY010000108.1 GCA_025465535.1 Glaciihabitans sp. | reverse complement strand
TTCACATTCTCACTCGCGCCGACGTCACGACGCGCAATCGGCGCAAGGCCGACCGGCTGGGCTTCGCCTACGACGATCTCGAGACGCGAATCGCCGAAATCGCGGAGGCCGAGGGGATAGCCGCCGTGCGCCCTGACCTGGACGGCGAAGCGATCATGCGCATCCTGGAGCTGAAGCCGGGCCGCGAAGTCGGTGAGGCGTACCGCTTCCTTCTCGAGCTACGGCTGGATGAGGGACCACTCGGCGAGGATGAGGCCGAACGTCGACTTCGTGAGTGGTGGGCGGCCCGCTAACTCGGCCGCCCGGCCACTCGGGCTCCTACTCGACCGGCGTGGTCGTGTCTGCGATGAAGTGTTCGAGCATTTCTCGGGCCACCGGATCCGGGTATTGCACAGCTGGCGACTTCATGAAGTAAGCGGATGCGGCCTCGAGCGGGCCCCCGATTCCTGCCTCGAGCGCCATGCCCGCTGCACGAATCGCATCGATCACGACACCGGCGCTGTTGGGCGAATCCCAGACCTCGAGCTTGTACTCGAGACTCGTGGGCGCATTGCCGAAGCCGTGGCCCTCGAGCCGGACATAGGCGAACTTGCGGTCGCGGAGCCACGGCACGTGATCGCTCGGACCGATGTGGACGTCGTCTGGATCAAGCGTTGCGCCGATATTGCTCGTCACAGCCTGGGTTTTCGAGATCTTCTTGGACTGCAGTCGCCTGCGCTCGAGCATGTTCTTGAAGTCCATGTTGCCGCCGACGTTCAGCTGGTAGGTCCGGTCGAGCACGAGCCCGCGCTCCTCGAACAGCCGGGCGAGTACGCGGTGCGTGATGGTCGCGCCGAGCTGGCTCTTGATGTCGTCGCCCACGATCGGGAGGCCGGCCGCGCGGAACTTCTCGGCCCAGACCGGGTTACTCGCGATGAACACGGGCAGCGCGTTGACGAATGCGACACCGGCGTCGAGGGCCGCCTGCGCGTAGAAGTGGGCGGCATCCTCCGATCCGACGGGGAGGTAGCAGACGAGGACCTGGGCTCCGGATGCGCGGAGCGCCGCGGCGACATCCACCACCGGCGCGTCGGACTCTGTCACGATCTCGCGGTAGTACTCGCCGAGACCGTCGAGGGTCGGCCCGCGCTGGACGGTCACGCCCGTTGGCGCCACGTCGGCGAAGTGATAGGTGTCGTTTTCGCTTGCCCAGATGGCGTCAGCAAGATCGAGGCCCACCTTCGCGGCGTCCACGTCGAACGCGGCGACAAATTCGATGTCACGCACACGGTATGGACCGAAGCGCGAGTGCATGAGCCCAGGCACGACGGCCTGGTCTTCGATGTCGGCGTAATAGGTGACGCCCTGGATGAGTGAATTGGCGCAGTTTCCGACGCCGGCAATGGCAACCCTGAGGGTCATTCTGGTGGTGCTCCTTGATTGGGCTCTAAAAACGTGACTAAACTAGCAAGGTTGTCTGGGCCCTAGGTGGTCCTGCACAACACGTCAACACCCTCCTGTCACAGATCGTCTGTGACCGTTCAAGTCCGAAGGAGGTGGGTTTGTGACGCATCAATACGAGCTAATGGTGATCCTCGATCCAGAGATCGACGAGCGCACCGTGGCTCCCAGCCTAGACAAATTCCTCAATGTCATTCGCAACGATGGTGGAACCATCGACAGCGTCGACATCTGGGGTCGTCGTCGTCTGGCCTACGAGATCAACAAGAAGACCGAAGGCATTTACGCGGTCGTGCAGTTGACTGCGAACTCTTCCGCGACGGTCGAGCTCGATCGCCAGTTGAAGCTCAGCGAGGCAGTCATGCGCACCAAGGTGCTCCGCGCCGAGGAAGCAATCGCCCAGGTCGCCGAGGCGACCAAGGCCGCAGAAGAGAAGGCCGCCCGCAAGGCTGCCGCCACTCCGAAGGTTTCCGCCGTTCCGGCTGCTGCTCCCTCCGCTGTCGCTCCGGCAGCCGAGGCAGAGCCAGCGCCCGAAGCCGTCGCGGCTGCAACCCCTGAGGAAGCAGAGTAGACAATGGCTGGAGAAACCGTCATCACCGTCGTGGGAAACCTCACGAGTGATCCAGAACTGCGTTACACGCAGAACGGGCTCGCGGTTGCGAACTTCACCATCGCTTCGACTCCACGTTCGTTCGACCGCGCTAGCAACGATTGGAAGGATGGCGAAGCCCTCTTCCTGCGTGCAAGCGTTTGGCGCGAGTTTGCCGAGCATGTCGCCGGTTCCCTCACCAAGGGATCCCGAGTGATTGTCACCGGTCGACTCAAGCAGCGGTCATACGAGACCAAGGAAGGCGAGAAGCGTACGAGCATGGAACTCGAGGTCGATGAAATCGGCCCGAGCCTGCGCTACGCGACCGCCCAGGTCACCCGCACCTCCTCATCCCGCGAGGGTGGCGGCGCTGTCGGTGGCGCCCGGGGTGGATCCGCTCCCGCTGACGAGCCGTGGGCCGCAAGCGCGCCCGATGCGGCCGCCGGTGGCGACGTGTGGAACACACCAGGCAACTACAACGACGAAACCCCGTTCTAACCCTTCGAACCAGTCGCTTAGCGACTTATTCAGGGTCCAAGTAAAGGAAAAATTATGGCAGGCAAGAGCAGCGGCGACCGCCGCAAGCCGCTCCGCAACGCCAAGGGCGGCAAGAACGCCGCTCCGGCTAAGGCGATCCGCGTTGGCGTGATCGACTACAAGGACGTTGCAACCCTTCGCAAGTTCATTTCGGAGCGTGGAAAGATCCGCGCCCGTCGCATCACCGGTGTCTCCGTCCAGGAGCAGCGTCTCATCGCCCGCGCAGTCAAGAACGCGCGTGAGATGGCACTGCTCCCCTACGCCGGCTCAGGCCGTTAAGGAGCATTGATATGTCCAAGTTGATCCTCACGCACGAGGTCACCGGTCTCGGTGCCCCCGGCGATGTCGTCGATGTGAAGAACGGCTACGGCCGTAACTTCCTGATCCCGCAGGGCTTCGCCGTGGCGTGGACCCGTGGCGGCGAGAAGCAGATCGAATCGATCAAGGCTGCTCGCACCGCTCGCGAGCACGCAACGCTCGAAGAGGCGCAGGACCTCAAGGCGCGCCTCCAGGCCACGACGGTCAAGCTGACCGTCAAGGCTGGTGAGGGCGGTCGCCTGTTCGGCTCCGTCAAGACCAGCGATATCGCCAACGCGGTTGAGGCGGCCGGCCTCGGCTCCGTCGACAAGCGCAAGATCGAGATCACCGCTCCCATCAAGGTGACCGGTGAGCACGAGGCAACGATTCGTCTCCGTGACGAGATCGTCGCGACGATCGCCCTTTCGGTGGTTGCTGCAAAGTAGTTCGTATTTCAGCAAGAAACGGCGGTTCCGAGTCTTTCGGAGCCGTCGTTTTTTGCGCTCGGAAGTCCAGATTTGTGCACAGGAGCGTTTGTCAAGAGCTAACCCTCAAGCGGCACTCTAAGCATGTTTTTACACACACCGTGTGAATTAGAAAATAGCTGGTCAGACTCGGTATCTTGAACGAGAATCGCGAGTTGTTCACAGTTAAGTGCACAGGTTGCCCACATTGTGTCCGGCGTTTCACGCTGGTTTTCCACAGCCCTGTGCACAGGGGGTGGTTGTGTAGGGCCCGCGTGGTTCCTATGGTTTAGCGGCGGGCATCGATGAGGGCCCGTCGGGGGTGGATTCTGCCCCCCGCATTGTCGGTCCCGGAAGCCTTCTCGCGTCCGGCCGTGTCGTTGGCTGCGGCTAGGTTCGCCAAAACTAGAGTTTCGAATGGAGGGGGATCGATTGTCTATTGCTCACCTGGGCCTCGCGGGCGACGCCCGCGGTACGAATGAACCCCAGCGCGGTGATCGCACTCCTCCTCACGACCTCCTGGCCGAGCAGAGCGCCATCGGCGGAATGCTGCTGAGCAAAGACGCCGTGGCCGACGTGATCGAGACGGTGCGCGGGGTCGACTTCTACATCCCGAAGCACGAGATCATCTTCGAAGCCGTACTGAATCTCTACTCGCACGGCGAGCCGACCGACGTCATCGCCGTCACGGATGAACTCACGAAGTCCGGCGAGATTGTGCGGGCGGGCGGGGCCGAGTACCTGCACACCCTGACCGGGCTCGTGCCGACCGCGGCGAATGCCGGGTTCTACGCATCCATCGTCGCCGAGAAGGCCGTGCTTCGACGACTCGTCGAGGCTGGCACCCGCATCGTGCAGATGGGATATGCGAGCGAGGGCGAAGTCGTCGACCTCGTGAACAACGCGCAGGCCGAAATCTACGGTGTCACTGGCGGCGTCGAGAGCGAAGACTACGTTCCGCTCAGCGAGGCCATCACCGCCGCGACCGACGAGATCGACGCCGCAGCGGGCCGTGACGGCCAGATGATCGGCGTCCCCACCGGGTTCGCCGACCTCGATGCGCTGACGAATGGCCTGCACCCTGGCCAACTGATCATCCTCGCCGCTCGACCGGCCATCGGTAAGTCGACGCTCGCGCTCGACATCGCCCGGGCGGCGTCGGTGCACCACGACATGCCGACCATCGTCTTCTCGCTCGAGATGGGCCGAAGCGAGATCGCGATGCGGTTGCTCTCGGCGGAGGCATCCATTCCGCTGCAGTCCATGCGTAAGGGCACCATCCACGCCCAGGACTGGAGCACGCTCGCCAGTGTGCGCGGTCGGATCGCGGATGCCCCGCTCTACATCGACGACAGCCCGAATATGACGCTGGTCGAGATCCGCGCGAAGTGCCGCAGGCTCAAGCAGAAGGTCGGCCTGAAAATGGTGATCATCGACTACCTGCAGCTCATGACGAGCGGCAAGCGCGTCGAGTCGCGCCAGCAGGAGGTCAGCGAGTTCTCCCGGGCGCTCAAGCTCCTGGCGAAAGAGATCGGTGTTCCGGTGATCGCGATCAGCCAGCTGAACCGTGGACCGGAGCAGCGCGCGGACAAGAAGCCCATGCTCAGCGACCTCCGCGAATCCGGATCGCTCGAGCAGGATGCCGACATGGTCATCCTGCTGCACCGCGAGAGTGCCTACGAAAAAGACAGCCCGAGGCAGGGCGAAGCCGACCTCATCATCGCCAAGCACCGCAACGGTCCGACCGACACGATCACGGTCGGCTTCCACGGCCACTTCTCTCGCTTCGTCGACTTGCCGCCGGGCTCCTAACTTCCGGGGCTCGTAGCTTGCGATTCGCGCGGGAGACCGTCCAGCCAGCACCGCGTAAACTATCCGCGATGGCCAGCAGCGTATACACAGCAGAAGACGCGGCGTATTGGTACGTACCGCTCTCGCGAGCGGTCTTCGCGGCCGCACTTTCGTGCGTGATCACCTTCGCCGGTGGCAACTACACACCCGAATTCGGGCTGTTCACATTTGGTGGATACGGCATCGTCGCCGGTCTTGCCGGGATTGCGCTCAGCTTCCGTGGCATCGAGGCCGGGGTTTATCGAACGGTCTTCCTGTTGCAGGCGATCGTCACAATTCTGGCCGGACTGGCTGCGGTGTACTGGTGGCACCTTGGACTCCCGATGCTGATCGCTCTCCTGTCCACGTGGGCAATTATCGCCGGGGCGCTTGAGCTCTACGCCGGGCTGCGAAGTCGTCGACGGCGTGCGGTCTCCCGTGACTGGATCTTCATCGGCGCGCTCACCGTGGTCTTCGCGATTGTGATTCTGGCGATTCCGCCGGCATACATCGATCACTACACCGGTCCGGATGGCAAGCCGTACATCCTCAACGCCTCGGTCATGGATGTCGGCGTGCTCGGCGTCTATGGCGCCATCGTCGCCGTGTACCTCGCGATCGCGGGACTCTCGCTCAAGTGGGGACCCTCCACGACCAAACCGGAGGTCACGTCATGACCGACCCCATCAAGCCGAGCAAGAGGGATCGTTTCCGTCCGGTCGAGCTGCTGGTGATGTCCGTAATCGTCGCCGTTTTCATCGCCCTCGTGGTCGCTGCGTCGGTGCGCAACATCGGCCTCGGCGCCATCTTCGGTGGCATCGGATTCATCGTGGCCCTTGTCGTGCTGGCGACGCTGGCGATCACGACCAAGCCTGACAGCGCCGAGATCGACGATCTCGACGAGCAGGATCGCTCGGACCACCACACGCCGGGCTCCGGCCACTAGCCCAGGTAGTCGACCAGCTTGCTGGCGAGTCCCGCGTATCCGGCTGGCGTGAGCAGGCGAAGGCTGGCTTTCGCATCCGCGCCGATGTCGAGGCCGTCGATGAAGGCGACGAGTTCCTCCTGGCCGATGCGCTTGCCGCGGGTGAGTTCCTTGAGCATGGCGTAGGGGTCAGCGATCGAGCTTCGGCCCGCGGTCACCTCCGCGCGGATGACCGTCTGGATCGCCTCGCCAAGGATCTCCCAGTTGGAGTCGAGGTCGGCGGCCAACTTCGCGGTATCCACGGAGATCTCGCCGAGGCCGCGGGTGATGTTATCGAGTGCGAGCACGGAGTGGCCGAGTGCGACACCGACGTTGCGCTGTGTGGTCGAGTCGGTGAGGTCGCGCTGCAGGCGTGAGGTCACTAGCGTGGCGGCGAGCGAGTCGAGCAGCGCGCTCGAGAGCTCGAGGTTGGCTTCGGCGTTCTCGAACCGGATCGGGTTGATCTTGTGCGGCATGGTGGATGACCCGGTCGCGCCCGCCTGCGGAATCTGGGTGAAGTAGCCCATCGAGATGTAGGTCCAGATGTCGGTGCACAGGTTGTGCAGGACACGGTTGGCGTGGCTCACTCGCGAGTACAGCTCTGCCTGCCAGTCGTGCGGCTCGATCTGGGTGGTGAGCGGATTCCAGTCGAGGCCGAGCGAGAGGACGAACTCGCGCGAGATGGCCGGCCAGTCCTGGCTGGCATCCGCGGCGACATGGGCGGCGAAGGTTCCAGTCGCCCCACTGAACTTGCCGAGGTATTCGGTCGACTCGACCTGCGCGGCGATTCGCTCGAGCCGGCGCACGAACACCGCGAACTCCTTGCCGACCGTGGTCGGCGTCGCGGGCTGGCCGTGAGTGTGCGCGAGCATCGCATCCGCCCGATGGGTGATCGCGCGCTCACGGAGGGTTTCGATGACGACCCGCAGCTTCGGCAGCCAGGTGTCCCGGATGGCCGCGCCGATGGTCAACGCGTAGGAGAGATTGTTGATGTCCTCACTAGTCGCCGCGAAGTGCGTGAGCTCGGCGACGTCTCCAAGGCCGAGCTGGGCGAGCTTGCCGCGGACCAGGTATTCGACCGCTTTGACATCGTGGCGGGTGGTTGCCTCGAGCCGGGCGAGCTCATCGATTTCGGCCTGGCCGAACCCGGTCACGAGCTCACGCAGCTGGCGGGTCTGCTCGAGGTCGAGTCGGCGGGATCCGAAGAGTTCGTGATCGGTCAGGTAGAGAAGCCACTCGACCTCGACGCGAACGCGCGCCCGGTTGAGGCCGGCCTCGGACAGGTGCTCACCCAATTCGGAGACGGCGGCGCGATAGCGGCCATCGAGAGGGCTGAGAGGCTGTTCGGGCAGTGGTGTCATTGCAGTTCCTTGCTTGTCTTGGGGATTCCCGGGCTGACCTGGCGGTAGAGGGCGGTACAGGCTCTTTCGATCATTCCGAGGACCTGGTCGAAGAGTGCGGCATCCGAATAATAGGGATCGGGGACCTCGAGCGATCCACCGGATGATTCGCTGTCGAACGAAAGCAACAGCTGAACCTTCGATCGGTCAACATCGTTGTTCGCCCAGGCGCGGAGGATGCGTTCCTGGCTCCGGTCGAACACGACGACGAGGTCGAGGTTCTCGAACCAGTCAGGGTCGAACTGCTTGGCGCGGTGGGTCGTGCCGTCGAGCCCGTGTGCGCGGAGGGTCGCGACCGTGCGGTCATCCGATGGCTCGCCAACGTGCCAGTCGCCCGTGCCCGCCGAGATTACCGCGACCGCGCCGGAAAGGCCGCCCTTGCGCACGAGGCTATTGAAGACGGCCTCCGCCATGGGTGAACGGCAGATATTTCCCGTGCACACGAAGCAGATCCGAAAGAGCGCCGCCTCGTCGAGAACGCGGTCGAAGCTCATGCGACTAGTCTCGCGCAGTTTCCGCTCCTCCACATGCCCGGATATCGCCCCCCAGCGCGCGGAATCGTCCCGATCGCGCCGATAGGTCGGTCGGCGCCACAACACTGGGCGAGGAAGGACGGACACGGTGGGTGGAGGTGCAGTGTGTGGAGGTGCAGTGGCTGGAGGTGCAGTGGGCGCGGGTGTAGCGGGCGGCAGTGTCGCGGCGGATGCTCGCGTCGAGCTCGAGAGGAACCGGGCCGCGCTCGCCGCTGTCGTGCGGCAGGTCGAGATCGCGATCGCGGGGCTGCCCCCGACGCACAACACGGGCTGGAGCGGTCCGGCGGCCTGGGCGTTCCACTCGGCCGTGAGCCGGCTGCATTCGGAGGTCTCGGAGGCGCTGAGGTCGCTGCACGCAGCCGAGTTGCTGACCGGCGCGGCGATCAGGGAGGTTGAGCACGGTGTCTGATGACATCACGATCGGGACGTCGGGCGACGTTGTGGTGATGAGCGAGGCCGTGCGCACCGCGCTACACGCCATTTCCACCATCGCGGACGAACTGCTGGTGCAGCGGGCGCGACTCGTGCGACTGGTCGGCGATAGTGAGGCGATGCCGGTCGCCATCCTTCCCGTCGTCGTCGCGCAGTCGCTGGCCAGCGTGGAGAGCGCGGTCCGCCTCCTCGACTCTGCGGAACGGCGGGCGCGATCCATCGATCACGCGGTGGTCGTGAGCCTCGCGGGTTACGAGACGACGGAGCGGGTCGCCGGATCGCTCTGGCACGGACTCAGCCAGCAGCTGGCCTGGCTGGCGGGGGCGAGCCTTCGGGTGGCGGCTGTTCCGCTCGCGATCGGGGCGGCGGGAGCGGCTGTGAACTGGCTCATCGCGTCGAAGATCACCGGAGTCTCACTGCCGCAGGTCGGAGCCACCGCCGGCGCATTTCTTGAGGCTCACCCGCGCATCATCTCGAATCCGCTCGTCGTCGGAGAGCTCAGGGAGATGGTCAGCGACAGCGACGAGTTTGGGGAGGGATTCCTCGGGGTGCCGCAGCCCATCCCCGAACTGCTTGGGGCGAATGGGCTCGGCGTGCTGGGTGTCGCCTCGTCGGCGCGGGTGATCGACCGGCTTGGCGGCGTTCTCGGTCTCCTGCGGGAGACCGCTGTGACGGTCAAACGCACCAGCATCGACTCTTCGCCCACCAGCGCTGAGACGGGCGCGGGGTTCTCGCGAACGCTGGCTCAGCGTGCGAGCCAGTTCATCTCGGCCGATAAACAGCCGAACGGCGAGCAGGTTCGCATCGAGAAGTTCACGCAGCCCGGCCGTGCGCCGCGCTATGAGGTTTACGTCGCCGGAACCGTGACGTTCGATCCGATCTCTGCGGCCGAGCCCTTCGACATGACCAGCAACATGAGCGGTGTCGCGGCCGAATCCCCTGGGGCATACCGCGCGGTGGTGGATGCCATGAAGCAGGCGGGAATCACCTCGACGTCGCCCGTCGTAGTGAACGGGTATTCGCAGGGCGGCCTCATCGCATCGCTGGTCGCATCCTCGAACGAATACAACGTGAAGGGCCTGGTCACCTTCGGGGCGCCGGCGGGGCAGATCCCGATTGCGGACAGCATCCCGACTCTCACGGTTCGCCACACGGAAGACATCGTGCCCTCGCTCGGTGGCAACGAGGTCAATAGGGATGCCGTCGTCGTCTACCGGACGCTGTTCGACGAACGCAATCCCCCAACCGATCTCCCGGTCGCCGGGCACGACTTCGGTTTCTACAAGCAGACCGCGGCCATCATCGACAGATCAGACAACCCGGAGCTGCGCGGTGTTCTCGACCCGATCAACCACTTCGAGGATGGCGCGACGCGAGTCACGACCACGATGTATGTTGCCCACCGGGTCCAGCCGTAGGGATCCGATCAGGCGGCCGAACGCCGTCCCAGCAGGGGGCGCAGGATGATGCTGATCAGCCAGCTGAGGATGCCGAGGACGATTGCCCCCCAGAATCCGGCCCAGAAATCCGTGATGGTCAGGCCGAAACCGGTCAAGCCGGTTAGCCAGGCGACCAGGATCAGCAGAAGCGCGTTGACGACGAGGGCGAGCAGGCCGAGCGTCAGGATGTAGAGCGGGAAGGCGACGATCCTGATCAGGTTGCCGATCACACCGTTGACGATCCCGAAGACGAGTGCAACAAGAAGGTAGGTGACGATCAGGGGCCCCGCGCCCGTGTCGTACGCCTTCACCTGTACGCCGGCGACGATGAGCGTGGTGAGCCACAGGGCCACCGCGTTGATCAGGAGTCGAACGAGGAATCTGCGCATCCGACCACTATGCCAGCCGGACCCCGCGGCGCGCATTCACCAACGGCACTCAGCCCATGGCCCTTAGGCTTGTGCGGTGACTCCGAACCGCGTGCGGCTGCGCCCAGACATCGAAGAGCTTGCTCCCTACCGCCAGGGCAAGCCCGCACATGTCGACGCCTTCAAACTTTCTTCCAACGAGAACCCGTTCGACCCGCTTCCGGCCGTGCTCGAAGCGATAGCGGGCGCGTCGATCAACCGCTATCCCGATGCGACGGCCGCGGCCCTGCGCCAACGGCTCGCCGATCGATACGGGGTCACCGAGCACCAGATCCAGGTGGGTGCGGGATCGGTTGCCGTTTTGTCCCAGCTCATCTCCGCGGCAGCGGGGCCCGGCGATGAGGTCCTCTACAGCTGGCGCAGCTTCGAGGCGTATCCGGGCCTGGTCACCGTGTCCGGCGCGACCAGCGTGACGGTTCCGAACACGAGCGATCATCGCCACGACCTTCCTGCCATGGCGGCCGCGGTCACTGATCGCACTCGCGTGATCATTGTCTGCAGCCCCAATAATCCGACGAGCACGGTGGTGACCGCCGCGGAGTTCGAGGCCTTCATGGCCGCGGTACCGCAGAGCGTTCTCGTCCTGCTCGATGAGGCGTACGCCGAGTTCGTGAACTCGGATGAGGATGCGGTCCACGGCATCCCGCTGCTTGGTCGCTATCCGAACCTGGTCGTGCTTCGCACCTTTTCCAAGGCGTACGGCCTCGCAGGCCTGCGCATTGGCTACGCGGTCGGCCCCGAGTACGTGATGGATGCCGCGAGGGCCGCCGCCATCCCGCTCTCCGTCACCGAATCGGCCCAGCTCGCTGCCATCGCCTCTCTCGACAACGAGCCGCAGCTTCTCGAGCGGGTCGGCCGCATCGCAGTCCTGCGAGACCAGGTCTGGCAGTCGCTCGTCGACCAGGGCTGGCCCGTCCCGAAGCCACACGGCAACTTCGTCTGGCTGACCACCGGCGACCAGACGGAGTGGGCAGCGGGCGTTTTCGCCGAGCACGGGATCATTACTCGAGCCCTCGGCGACGGGCTTCGGGTGACGATTGGTGAGTCTGGTTCTGTGGACAAGCTCCTAAGGTCAGCCGCGGAGGTTATCCGAAACCTCCGAACGGCCCCCTGATTGCCCACGTTAGATTGGACTCCATGTCTTACACAGAAGCGACGCTTCAATTGCTTTCGCCGGCAGGGTCCATCGTGGAAAGTGACGCGTCAGCGGAGTACCTCCCCTACATCGAGAAACTGACCGACGACCAGCTTCGAGAGTTCCACCGCGTCATGGTCGTCACTCGCGCGTTCGATCTCGAGGCGACGAACCTGCAGCGCCAGGGACAGATGGCCCTCTGGGTCCCGAGCCTCGGCCAGGAGGCGGCCCAGGTCGGATCCGGCTTCGCGATGCGTCCGCAGGACCACATCTTCCCGTCCTACCGTGAGCACGCGGTCGGCATGATTCGCGGCCTCGATGTTCTCGACATCATTCGGATGCTGCGCGGGATCACGCACGGCGGCTGGGATTCCACCGCCAACGGCAACTTCCACATCTACACGCTCGTTCTCGGATCGCAGACCCTGCATGGCACCGGATACGCCATGGGCCTCACCCTCGACGGCGTGACGGCGACCGGAAATCCGGAAAAGGACGAGGCCGTCATCGTCTACTTCGGCGACGGGGCGACGAGCCAGGGTGACGTCAACGAGGCGATGATTTTCGCGGCGAGCTACCAGACGCCGGAGCTCTTCTTCCTGCAGAACAACCAGTGGGCCATCTCGGTTCCTGTGTCGACGCAGTCGCGCACTCCCCTCTACCTTCGGCCGGCCGGATTCGGGATCCCGGGCATCCAGATCGACGGCAACGACGTGCTCATCAGCTACGCGGCCTCGCGCAAGTACCTCGAGGAGACGCGGTCCGGCGGCGGTCCGCGGTTCATCGAAGCCGTCACCTACCGGATGGGCGCGCACACCTCGAGCGACGATCCCACGAAGTACCGAACGGATGCCCTGACGGCGCAGTGGGGAGCGCTCGATCCCATCGCCCGGTTCGAAACCTACCTGCGCGGTCGCGGCGCGAGCGACGCCTTCTTCGCCGAGTTGGACGAGGAGGCCGCCGAATTTGCGGACAGCATCCGTCGGCGAACGCTCGAGCTTGGCTCGCCCGCGACAGACCTGATTTTCGACAACATCTACTCAGAGCCGCACCCCCTCGTGGACCAGCAGAAGGAGTGGCTCGCTAATTACGAGGCCTCGTTCGCCGAGTCCGAAGCAGCGCAGGGCGGGGACGGGCAGTGAACGAAACTACGGTGACTGACACGACTGTGCGTGAACAAACTGTGCGTGAACAAACTGTGCGTGAACCAACGGCGAGTGAGATAGCGGCGAGCGAGACAACTGTGAGCGAAACGACGGGGAGCCAGGCGACGGTGACTGACACGAGTGCGAGTGCCGCATCCCCGCTCCAGTCGATGCCGATGGCCAAGGCGTTGAACGCCGGGCTACGCCAGGCGATGCTCGACAACCCGAAGGTGCTGCTGATGGGCGAGGACATCGGCCCGCTCGGCGGCGTGTTCCGGGTCACGGAAGGACTGCAGGCCGAGTTCGGCGTCAGGCGGGTTACCGATACACCGTTGGCGGAGTCCGGGATCGTCGGCACCGCGATCGGACTCGCCATGCGCGGCTATCGTCCGGTCTGCGAGATCCAGTTCGACGGATTCGTCTATCCGTCCTTCAACCAGATCACCTCGCAGCTGGCGAAGATGACCAACAGGCACGAGGGGCAGATCCAGATGCCCGTCGTCATCCGCATTCCTTACGGCGGCCACATCGGCGCCGTCGAACATCACCAGGAGAGCCCGGAGGCGTACTTCGCGCACACCTCGGGCCTGCGGGTCGTCAGCCCGTCGACGCCGCACGACGCGTACTGGATGATCCAGGACGCGATCGCCAGCAACGACCCGGTCATCTTCCTCGAGCCCAAGAGCCGTTACTGGCCAAAGGGCGATGTCGACCTGTCCAATCGCGGTGCGAAGCTGCACTCGACGCAGGTCGCGCGCGAGGGCACAGAGGTCACGCTTCTCGGCCACGGTGCCATGGTGTCTGTCCTGCTGCAGGCGGCGGAGCTCGCCGCAGAGGAGGGCACGAGCGTCGAGGTGCTTGATCTTCGGTCGATCTCGCCGATCGACTACGACCCGATCCTGGCGTCCGTGCGCAAGACCGGCCGACTTGTTGTCGCACAGGAGGCGCCCGGATTCGTGAGCGTCGGATCCGAGATCGCCGCGACCGTCACCGAACACGCGTTCTACTCGCTTGAGGCGCCCGTGCTGCGCGTGGCCGGCTTCGACGCCCCGTTCCCCCCGGCCAAGCTCGAAACCATCTACCTGCCCGATGCCGACCGCGTCCTCGAGGCCGTCGACCGCGCCCTGGCGTACTAGGAGACAACATGGCTGAATCCGAGTTTCTTCTCCCCGACGTCGGCGAGGGCCTCACCGAGGCGGAAATCGTCTCGTGGAAGGTCAAGCCGGGCGACACGGTCGCTCTCAACCAGGTCCTCGTCGAGATCGAGACCGCCAAGTCTTTGGTCGAGCTTCCGTCCCCGTTCGCAGGCACGGTCTCTTCGCTGTTGGTCGAAGAGGGCCAGACAGTGGATGTCGGTACGCCGATCATCATCGTTGGAAGTGGCGCCGCGGCCGTTGCCGAGGTTGCGCCGAGGCTCAACGCCGACGTCCAGATTGAGATTGCTGACACCAAGGACAGCATCACGCACGAGGTGGCAGAGGCCGCGCCAGCGACGCTCGTGGGTTACGGCACACGGGGCCACGTGACCTCCCGCCGCCGACGCGGCGACCTGGCAGCAGTTGTCGGGGTGCCGGCCGCGAATGCGGCGGCGCGACCGGCCGCCGTTCCGCCGGCCTCCGTTCCCGCGGCAGCGGCATCCACCGTCATCGCGAAGCCGCCGATCCGCAAGCTCGCGAAGGACCTCGACGTCAACCTCGCCGAGGTGATCGGAACCGGACTCGTCGGCGAGATCACTCGGGATGATGTGGTGCGCCAGGCCAAGCAGGCCAGCGTCTTCCGCAACATCGAGACTCCTGCGTGGTCCGACGAGCGCGAGGAGAAGATCCCGGTCAAGGGCGTGCGCAAGGCGATTGCCACCGCCATGGTGCAGAGCGCGTTCACCGCTCCGCACGTGAGCGTGTTCGTCGACATCGATGCGACGCGCACGATGGAGTTCGTTCAGCGGCTGAAGAAGTCGACCGACTTCGCCGGCGTGCGCGTCTCGCCGCTGCTGATCGTGGCCAAGGCGCTCATCTGGGCCGTGCGTCGTAACCCCACCGTCAACTCCTCCTGGACCGACAAAGAGATCACGGTCCACCACTACGTGAACCTCGGCATCGCCGCCGCGACCCCGCGCGGGCTCCTCGTCCCCAACATCAAGGACGCCCAGGAGCTCTCGTTGCTCGAGCTCGCCAAGTCGCTCGAGGGACTCGTCCTCACGGCGCGCGACGGCAAGACGCAGCCGGCCGAGATGGCGAATGGAACCATCACGATCACCAATGTCGGCTCGTTCGGAATGGACACCGGCACGCCAATCCTGAACCCCGGCGAGGCCGCCATCCTCGCGATGGGCACGATCAAGCAGAAGCCGTGGATCGTCGACGGCGAGGTGCGCTCGCGCTTCGTGACGACCGTCGCCGGCAGCTTTGATCACCGAGTGGTCGACGGGGATGTCGCCAGTCGCTTCATCGCGGACGTCGCCAGCATCATCGAGGAACCGGCCCTGCTGCTCGACTGATGCTGTTCGTCGAGTGAATTGTCTTGGTGATTTGTGCTGCGGTGGACTTGTGTCGCACCTGACTTGTGTCGCAGCGGACTTGCGCTGCACCGCCGGTCCACTCACCGTCCAGCGCCAGTCAGTTGGCACTGGTTGTCGGTTGCTGCCGCCCAACCGACAACGACTGTCAAGGCGCCGCCCGCTCGGTCGTCGCGGATCCGCTCCGCGCCATCCCGCTGTCGATCTGGTTCGTCGTTCGGACACGACAGCCCGTGGCGGCGTAGCGTTGAATCTCGGAAGGGTCGGAGCATGAGCAAGAGAGTGACGTGGCAGCGCGAAGCCGTTCGTGGCGCCCTCACCACCTCGGAGGGATTCGTCAGCGCGCAGTCCCTGCACTCGACGCTGCGAGAATCCGGATCCCCGATCGGCCTCGCCACCGTCTATCGCGCGCTCGCCGACCTCGCCGTCGAGGGCGAAGCCGACTCCCTGCAGCAGGAGGGCGAGAGCCTGTACCGCGCGTGCACGCCGGGAAGCCACCACCATCACCTGATCTGTCGCAACTGCGGTCTCACCGTCGAAATCGAGGCGGATGCCGTGGAGAGTTGGGCCGCATCGGTCGCGGCAGCCCACGGATTCAGCCAGCCGAGCCACATCGTTGACGTGTTCGGGCTGTGCGCCGACTGCCAGAAGCTGCCGGTCGCCGGGTAACTCCGCGGTCCTCCTTCGCAGGCTCAGTCGGCGCTGGGGTCGCGCAATCGCTGGCGCGATTGCCATAGCTCCACCGCGCGGCTACGCGTGCGTCTCGTGCTCGTGATCGCTGTGGTCGGCGCGTTCGAGTTGGAACGTCGAGTGCTCGATCGAGACCGAGAAGTGGTCGGCGACGCAGGCCTGCAGCTCGTCGAGGATCGAGGATGCGTGCCCATCGAAGAAACACTCGTCGTCGACGACGACGTGCGCGGTCAGCACCGGTAGCCCGGTCGCGATCTGCGTCGCGTGCAGGTCGTGCACCGCGCGCACGTGCGGCTGTTGGAGGAGGTGTGTGCGAACGGAGTTCAGGTCGAGCCCACGGGGAGTCGACTCGAGCAGAACGTTGACGGTGTCGCGGAGGAGAACGAGGCTGCGCGGCAGGATGAGGGCGCCGATCAGCAGGGCGGCAACCGCATCCGCCCGGGTCCAGCCGGTGAGTGCGATGACGACTGCGGCGGCGATGACCGCGATCGAACCGAGCGCGTCATTGAGTACCTCGAGAAACGCGGCCCGCAGGTTGAAGTTGGCCGACCTGCGCGAACTGAGCACGCCGAGGGCGGCGATGTTGCCGACCAGACCGATGATCCCGAAGACCAACAGCTGGTTGGACGCGATCGTCGGCGGATCGATCAGCCGATGGATGCCCTCCACCAGCACGAAAAGCCCGACCGCGAGCAGGACCGCGGCCTGTGCCGTCGCCGCAAGCACCTCGGCGCGACCGTAGCCCCAGGTGCGCTTCGCCGTGGGCTTGCGTCGCACAAGCGACGACGCGACAAGGGCGAGCGTGAGGCCGCCCGCGTCGGTCAGCAGGTGTCCGGCGTCCACCACAAGCGCGAGGCTGCCGGTCAGAATGGCGCCGACGATTTCGGCGAGCAGGATGGCGACGCTGATACCGAGCGCGACGCCGAGTCGCGAGCGCTCTGCCTCGCTCTCGCCGTGCGTGTGTGCCATCATGGCTCAACCGTAGTGCCGCATCCCGCCTGATTGCAGGGTTCTGGGTTTGCCAGCGGGCGAATTCACCCGTAAGCTTTCTCTTTGGTCGAACGGCAGATCCGTTCGCGTTGTACGACGGCACTTCCAAGGACTCAGGTTTGAGCCTCAAAAGTGCGTGCGCGTGCCGACAAGTGATCTTGGGTGACTCTGCGCTGATAAAACAGCGCAGCGTGTCACGGTAAATCAAGGAGAGAGCAACCATGGCAGCTGTATGCCAGGTGACCGGAGCCGTACCCGGCTTTGGGCACAACATTTCACACTCGCACCGACGCACCAAGCGTCGTTTCGACCCGAACATCCAGAAGAAGACGTACTACGTGCCGTCGCTTCGTCGCAACGTGACCCTGACGCTCAGCGTCAAGGGGATCAAGACGATCGACGCTCGTGGCATTGAGTCGGTTGTCAAAGACCTGCTCGCTCGTGGGGAGAAGATCTAATGGCCAAGGCACAGGACATCCGCCCCATCATCAAGCTCCGCTCAACAGCGGGCACCGGGTACACCTACGTGACCCGCAAGAACCGTCGCAACGACCCTGACCGTCTCGTGCTCAAGAAGTACGACCCAGTCGTACGCAAGCACGTCGAATTCCGCGAGGAGCGCTAAGCATGGCTAAGAAAAGCAAGATCGCCAAGAACGACCAGCGCGCGGTAATCGTCGCGCGTTACGCCGCGAAGCGTCTCGAGCTCAAGAAGGCTCTCGTCGACCTCAACGGCACCGACGAATCCCGCGAGGCCGCGCGCCTCGGACTGCAGAAGCTTCCCCGCGATGCGTCGCCGGTTCGCCTCCGTGGCCGCGACGCGATCGATGGTCGTCCGCGTGGATATCTCAGCCAGTTCGGCGTGTCGCGCGTTCGTTTCCGCGATATGGCGCACCGTGGAGAGTTGCCGGGCATTACCAAGTCAAGCTGGTAGGTTCGAGGCGGTTCTGCAGCGCCTCGGCCTGTAGGGCAGTATCCCAAGCTCCATACTCACAAGGTCCGAGGAGGACATCTCATGGCTGACAAGTCACTGAACCGTACCGAGCTGGTCGCAGCAGTTGCTGCCGATTCCGGCCAGAGCCAGGCCGCCGTCAATGGCGTCCTCGACGCGCTCTTCGCCACCCTCTCCAAGACGGTGAAAGAGGGCACCAAGGTCACCATCCCAGGATGGCTCGCTGTTGAGCGCACCCACCGGTCCGCTCGTTCGGGCCGTAACCCGCAGACCGGAGCGACCATCCAGATCGCAGCAAGCTACGGCGTGAAGATCAGCGCCGGCAGCAAGCTGAAGGCTGCTGCGAAGTAGTTCTTCTACTCTGCAACGCACAACACGTAAAAGGGACGACGGCCTTCGGGTCGCCGTCCCTTTTGTTGTGTGCGGCTGCGGGCCGTGGGATCCAGCGGTGTCACTTAGGCTCTAACGCGTGATTCGTGTCTCTCGCGTGGCCGGCCCTGCGGCGCTGCTGCTCGTGGGTTTCGTCGCGCTGATCGCCAGTCTCGCGTACGGCGGGGGCGCGGAGGCCCCGATCGCGATCGACCCTGGTGCCATCGTGCGCTGGGGTCTTCCGATCGCGAACATGGTCGTCGACCTGAGCGCGGCGGGACTCGTCGGCAGCCTCTTCCTCTGCAGCTTCGCCTTCGCGTCGAACAGCCCGGAATACGTGCGGTCACTGGATGTCGCCGCCGGCTCCGCAGCGCTGCTGGCCGTCTCATCCGCCGCGACCGGTTTCTTCAACCTGCAGACCGCATTCCCCCAGCCGGTCTCCCTCGACAGCGACTACGGCACCGCGCTCTCCAGTTTCTTCATGACGAACGCGCTCGGCCAGGCCTGGCTTGCGACCACCCTCATCGCTGCGGCGCTCACGGTCGTCTGTTTCGCCGTCCGCAACCAGACCGCGATTGCGCTGTTCACGATTGCGGCGATCCTCTCGCTCATCCCGATGGCGCTGCAGGGGCACGCGGGCGACACCGCGAGCCACGACGCGGCGACGACCTCCCTCTACCTGCACATCACGTTCGCGGCGATCTGGCTCGGTGGCCTGGTCACGATCGTCTTCGCCCGCAAGAGCCTCGAGACCGGCCGCATCGCCGTCGTGATGGAGCGCTACTCGACCCTCGCGCTCATCTCGTTCATCGTCGTGGCGGTGTCCGGTTATGTGAACGCGCAGATCCGCGTCGCGACGTGGGAGAACCTGCTGACTCCGTACGGCATCCTGGTGCTGGTGAAGGTCTTTGCTCTCGGCGGGCTCGGGCTTTTCGGCATCGCCCAGCGTCGCTTTTTCATCGGACGGATGTCGCGGCCGGGCAAGGAGCGCACCTACTTCTGGTGGCTGGTCTCCGGTGAGCTCGCATTCATGGGACTCGCCGAGGGGGTCGCGGCCGCATTGGCGCGCACGCAGGATCCGAAGGTCGAGGTCCCGGCGAACCAGCTCGCGAACCCGACGAGCGCGGAACTGCTGACCGGCTCCCCGCTCCCCCCGCTGCCGAGCTTCGCGAACTACGCGTTCCTGTGGAATCCAGACATCCTGTGGATCCTGCTCTGCGCCTTCGGCCTGTTTTTCTACCTCGCCGCGGTGCATCGCCTGCACAAGCGCGGCGACAAGTGGCCCATCCACCGGACGGTCCTGTGGATCGCCGGCCTCGTCGTGCTGCTCTACATCACCTGTGGCGGGGTGAACGTCTACGAGAAGTACCTGTTCAGTGCGCACATGATCGCGCACATGGTGATCGGGATGGCCGTGCCCGTACTACTGGTTCCCTCCGCGCCGATCACGCTGGCCCTTCGGGCGATCAACAAGCGGGAGGACGGCAGCCGCGGTGCGCGTGAGTGGATCCTGCTGGCCGTGCACTCGCGCCTGTTCACGTTCTTCGTGAATCCGATCGTCGCAGCCGTGCTGTTCGCGGCCTCGCTGTTCGTCTTCTATTACACGCCGCTGTTCAGTTGGGCCACGACGGATCATGTCGGCCACGAGTGGATGATCTTCCACTTCCTGATCGTCGGCTACCTGTTTGTCTCGACCCTGATCGGTGTGGATCCCGTTCCGTTCCGGCCGCCCTACCCGCTGCGGCTCGTCATCCTGCTGGCGACCATGGCCTTCCACGCGTTCTTCGGGTTGACCCTCATCACCGGAACCGGGCTGCTCTCGGCGGCCTGGTACGGAGCGATGGGCTGGGGGGCCGCCATCCCGGCGCTGCAGGACCAGCAAACCGCGGGTGGTATTGCCTGGGGCATCGGCGAGCTGCCGACGATCGCGCTGGCGATCACTGTCGCCATCATGTGGAGCCGACAGGATGCCAAGGAGTCGACGCGCTACGACCGCAAGGCCGATCGCGATGGCGACGCCGAACTGAACGCCTACAACGAGATGCTGGCCAAGCGCGCCGACCAGAGCGCGCGGCGCTAGTTCAACTCGGTGATGGTCAGGTGGTTGTCCGCCCCGATCACGATCGAATACGAGATGGCGAACGGAACATCCCGATCGTAGGTGGTGACCGTTCCGTCGTAGAGGGACTGCACCTTGACGGTCAGGTGGGCCTGCCCCGTGGTCGTCGGCACGAGCCAGTTGCCCGTGGTGCCGTCCGGGATGATCGTGATCGCCGGGTCCTTCGCGATTTTCCAGACCGGGGTGCTCACGACGCGATTGTTGAAGGACTTGCCGAACGGGCAGGATGTCGGCATCAGCACCTTCTGCGTCGTGCAGGTGGTGAAGTACTGGTCGAGTTCGGTGCGGACGTCCTTGGCGAAGGTGGCGTTCGCCTGCACGTCGACCTGCACGGGCGTGACACTTCCCGGGTCGACGACGGGAACGTTGACCGGTGTCGCGACGAGATAGGCGGACTCGTGGTCGAATGTGTACAGACCCGGCGCGAACACAACGTAGGAGGCCGCGGCACCCTTCTTCGCGGTCGTCACGACGTCGGTTCCGTTGACCCGGAAGCGCGGATCGTGCAGCACGCTGACCGCGACGGTCGCGAGCGGCGATGTCGAGAAACGCCACTGCGGGAAGATCCCGAGGAAGGCGCCCGTCTGCTTCACCTCGAAGTCGCTGGTGCCCGCGGTCTTGCCGAGGAGATAGGAATAGGTGACGGTGTGTACCCCGTGCGAGTTGACGGCGTCGTGCACCAGATGGATGCGCGAGATGGTCCCGAGCGCGTCATCGGTGAGCAGATTGGTTGCCGTGCCATTCGGCGCAGCAACCCCCGGGAGCTCTCGTGCCGTTGTCGCGTCGTGGCGATTCAGCGCGTCGAAATAGCTGGAGATGAACCCATTGGCGCTGTACACAGTGCCGTCGAGAACGGCGACCACGGCGATGAACGCACCGATGAGCAGTGCGAACCCGATGGCCCATCCGATCGCGGCTCGCCGTGTGGGGCTATTGTTCGACACTGCGACATCCTAAGTGGCGCTCGGGAATGCGATCTGTGCACAGGCCGGTCGTTGCCGAACCGTGGCCGGATCGCGCGGGTACCCTAGAAGTCGTGAACCAGCTGACGCTCTCCCCGGAGCAACAGGCGGTCTTCGATGCCATCGAGACGACCCGCGAGCACATCTTCGTCACCGGCCGCGCGGGTACTGGCAAGTCGACCCTGCTCAATCACCTCGCCTGGAACACCTCCAAGCAGGTCGTCATCTGCGCCCCGACCGGTGTGGCGGCTCTGAACGTGGGTGGCCAGACCATCCATTCGCTGTTCCGCCTGCCGATCGGGGTCATCGCCGACCACGAGATCGAGCAGACCAACGAACTGCGCAAGCTGCTCGGCACGATCGACACGATAGTGATCGATGAGGTCTCGATGGTCAACGCCGACCTGATGGATGCAATCGACCGGAGCCTGCGCCAGGCGAGGCAGCGTCCGCGTGAACCGTTCGGCGGTGCGCAGGTCGTGCTGTTCGGCGATCCGTACCAGCTGGCTCCCGTGCCGGGGGATGCGGACGAGCGCGCCTACTTCACCGACCAGTACCGCTCGATGTGGTTCTTCGATGCGAAGGTCTGGAGCATTGCCGACCTCGTGATCTACGAGCTCGCGACCATCCATCGCCAGCACGAGGCGGAGTTCAAGTACATGCTGAACGCCGTGCGCCACGGCAGGGTCACGGCGGAGATTGCGGCGAAACTCAACGAGACGGGCGCGCGCCCGGCCCCGACCGACGGCACGATCACCCTCGCCACCACGAACGTGACGGTGACGCGCATCAACGCGACGCAGCTCGCCAAATTGCCAGGGCGATCACTGACCGCGCGCGCCGAGGTGAGCGGCGAGTTCGGCGGACGCTCATATCCGGCCGACGAAGCGCTCGAGCTCAAAGTCGGCGCCCAGGTGATGTTCCTTCGCAACGACGGCGACCAGCGCTGGGTCAACGGCAGCATCGGTGTCGTCACGAAGATCGACAGCACCGTCTGGGTGGATGTCGACGGCGAGGTGTTCCAGGTGCAACCGATGGTCTGGGAGAAGTACCGCTACTCGTACTCGGCGCTGACCAAGTCGCTGAAGAAAGACATCGTTGCGGAGTTCACCCAGTTTCCGCTGCGGCTGGCGTGGGCCGTCACCATCCACAAGTCGCAGGGCAAGACCTACGAGCGAGCGATCGTGGATCTCGGCCAGAGGTCGTTCGCGCCCGGCCAGACCTACGTTGCGCTGAGCCGCATCAGCCAGCTTGACGGACTGTACCTGTCGCGGCCGCTGCGGCCATCCGACATCATCGTCGACGAGAACGTCCTGCGGTTCATGTCGCGCGCGGTAGCGATCCCGGCGATCGAGGCGTAGCGTCCAAAACCGCGTCTGCCCCCGGGTGATGCGTCAGCCCCCGTACGTACGGGGGCACACGCATCACCCGGGGGCAGACAGTGCTCTGCGAACGGAATGAGTGCTACGCGGTGACCTTCGGCGCGCGAACCACGCGCTCTGCGCCGATACCGATGGCGAGCAGGATGACCGCGCTGGCGAAGTAGAGCACGACGTCGGCCGCGTTGAGCGCGAGGATGTTCACCGGGTTGTTGCCGCCCGCGATGAAGAGTCCGACAATCCCGATCACCAGGAACACGGCGCCAATGCCGGTGTTGGCGACCTTGGCGACACGGGCATCAGCCAACCCGGCGATGAGCAGCACAACACCGATGACGAGGTGCACGAGGTTGTGCAGGTTGTTGAGCTCGAAGAGGCCGATGAGAAGCGGCCCCTGGGTCGAGGTGAAGCCCGTGGCGCTCGTGATGAAGAAGCCGAAGATACCGATCACCAGGTAGATCGTGCCGAAAATGATGCCGACCATGCGATTCGGTGACGTGGACATTGTTGCCTCCTACTAGTGCGAGCGCTCTGCCCGCTTTACTTTGTTCTCGTACCCTCGCCCCGCGGGGAGTGGTGGCTGCACTAGTCCAAGCCTGTCCCATCTCGGTGTGAGATTGGCGGGTTTTCTACGGTGCCGAATACATCCAATAAGAAAAGCTTGGTGCATGCCAATCCTGCCCGACACCAAGAACTGGACCTGGGTCATCGATCGACCGTGCCCCGAGTGCGGTTACGACGCCGCCGACTACTCCGATGCGGACATCGCGGACGCCATCCTCGCCAACGCCAGAAGCTGGCCGGACGTGCTTGCGAGGGCGGATGTGCGGATCCGTCCCAACGATTCGACCTGGTCTGCGCTCGAGTACTCGGCCCATGTTCGCGATGTCCTGCGCGTCTACCTCGAGCGTGTCCGGCTCATGCTCGACACGGATGACCCTCTCTATCCGAACTGGGACCAGGATGCCACGGCCGTCGCGGATCGCTACAACGAGCAGGACCCGGCCGAGGTGTCGGTCGAGCTGACGGATGCGGCAGCCGCGCTCGCCGCCGCATTCGCCGCTGTGAGCGGCGGCCGTGCACAAGGCGGCTGGTCACAAGACGGCTGGTCACGAGTCGGGCGCCGCAGCGACGGGGCGAGTTTCACCGTGTCGAGCATCTCGCGCTACCTGCTGCACGACCTCGAGCATCACCGCTGGGATGTCCGCTCGCGAAACTAGTGGGGATGCCGCAAAACTAGTCGAGCAGGTGGCGACTGAGAAACTGAGTCGTTCGAGCCCGCGCCAGTTCGGCCGCGCGAGCATTGTGCTTGCGTTGGATCGACGCGTTCGCGAACGAGTGCTCTGTGCCGAGATAGACGTGTTGGCTGACCGGGGTGCCGTGCTCGTTGAGGCGGTCGACGAAGTCCTCGGGCTGCTCGCTCGCACCCCACTCATCCGTCTCGGCATAGTGCAGTTGCACCGGGGCGGGAATGACGCCGTGGTCCTTGGGGCCGAGGGAGGCGTAGTAGGCGACCACGGCATCCGCGGATCCACCCTGGGCGTGCAGCAGGGCGAGCCAGCCGCCGAGTGAAAAGCCGACGACGCCGACCTTCGCCGAGCCCCGGGCGTGAGCGTTCGCGATCACGTCGTCCAGCTCGGCAAGCGCGATGCCCACGTCGAGTGCCTCCATGAGCTTCTCCGCCTGGGCCTCATCGGTGGTGGCGACGCCGTTGTACAGGTCGGGCACCGCCACCCAGAACCCCTCGGCCGCCAGCGACTCGGCGAACTGCTCGACGGCGGGAAGCCTCCCGTACCAATCGTGGACCACGACGACCAGGGGTTCCCCCGGTGTGCCGAGATAAATCGGGACGCCAGGAGACGGAATGGGGATGAGTTCGCTCACGTGAGTGCCTTCAGTGCCGTCCGTCGTTGGATTGGTCGATCCAAGGCTATCGACCTCGTGCCCCGCCGTCAGGCATTGCGGAGATCGCGTTCTCCTCGGATTGCTCGAGCCGCGTCGCCCTGACTTCACCCCCGCCGAATTCCAGCCTTGCGCCGGGCTTCAACTCCGGGGCACCCGGTGAAACTCGTCCCAGGCCAGTCGCCTCGCCGCGCGGGGATCGCTCTCGACCCGGTCCGTCGTTTCGAACACGAGGGTCAGGCGGTCGGGCTCCCGGTACGCGGGCCAACTCTCCGAGAGTCGGCCGGTGACGGCGAACGTGAGCCAGTACCGCCGCATCCGAAGTCCGGCCAGCGCAAACGGCTGGCGCCCGCCGAGCACGGTGATGGCGCGCAGGAGTGGCGCATCCGCCGGATCGATCAGCGCGAGAAGCTCGACGCCGTGGGTCGCATCGAGCCCGACCACGCGCAACAGCCGGGGCGCGAGGTCGAATCGGTAGGAGTATGCGGGTGCGAAGCGCGAGTGCAGCTCGGCCACTTTCAGGCTCGGATACCAGAAGGCGAAGTCGCCGGCGAAGTCCGCAGTGGTTCGAGTGGAGGGGAGACCGGGGTAGGCGGCTCGGAGTGGCTCCCTGGCTGACCTCGCGCCCGTGCGGAGCAGTGCGCGGATGCGCACCGGCGACCGCGGAAGGATGTCGATTCGGCCGCGGAAGAGGCTGCCCTCCCGATCATTGGTCCCGATGATGAGTGGTACCCGGTGCGCACGGCCGGAGCGGAACGCATCCATCGGATGTTCGGGAAGGAAGTCTCCATCGACGTTCGGTGCGAGGCAGAACGTGCCGGGGTCAGCATCCGGTGTGCGAATCTGCAGTGTCACCATCGCCGTGACGAGGTCGGTTGCCGAGGTCTCGGTCAGCAGCCGGGTCGCGGAGATTTCCTCGCCGGGATGCAGGCCACTCAGGATCTCGACGAATTCGACCGCCCACTTGGTGGCCAGCCTGTGACCGTAGACGGCGTTTGCGGGGGAACTCTCTGCGATCCCCCGCGCGAACAGTCCGGCGGCGGAGGGGGTGGCGAACAGCGTGGTGACCGCGTTGCCGCCGGCGGATTCTCCGAGCACCGTCACGTTCTCGGGATCTCCCCCGAACGCGCGGATGTTGTCGCTGACCCAGCGAAGTGCGGCGACCTGGTCGCGCAGTCCGAGGTTGCCCTCGAACGGCCGTTCTGGGGTCGTGAACGTGCTGAAATCGAGGTAGCCGAGCACGCTCAGCCGATAGTTGAAGCTGACGAAAATCACCTCGCCCGAGCGCACGAACGCGTCGCCCTGGCTCAGGAGGTCGCGCGAGGAACCCGCCGCGTACCCGCCGCCGTGAATGAACACCATGACCGGCATCCCCTCCGGCGGGATGTCGGCGTCGGCCGGCCGGAGGACGTTGAGGTTGAGACAGTCCTCCCCGGACGGAACACCCGGTCCGACGCCCCTGAACTGGCCGCGATAGGCCTGGGTCGCGACGTTGCCGAAGTCCCACGCTCGACGAATCCCCGTCCACTCCTCCACCGGCTGCGGGGCCCGAAAACGCAGGTCGCCCTCGGGTGCTCGCGCATACGGAATTCCTCGCCAGGCGAAGTTGGCACCCGCGCGAATGCCTTGCACGCGGCCGCCGGTCACCGACACCGTGGGCCCCGGGTGGATGTCCTCGATCGTCGGCATGCCCGCAGTCAACGCTTCCCGCTTGGTGGCCGCGAGGGGTTGACGCGTAGGGTCTAATCCATGACGAGTGGAGCAGTTGTATTTGCCGGCGGCGGGCTTGCGGGCATCGCCTGGGAGATCGGGGTGCTGTGCGGCATCCAGGAGAAAGAACCGAACGCGTACGAGGCGATCGTGGATGCGTCGACGACGTTCGTGGGGACCTCGGCGGGCTCCGCGGTTGCGGCCCAGGTTGCCGGCGGAACGCCGCTGCCAGAGCTGCTCGACGCCCAATTGTCCGCGGAGACCACCGAGATCAACGCGAACATGGACCTCGAAGAGTTCATGGCTGCGATGACCAACGCGGTCGTCGATGCGCACTCGCCCGAGGAGGTGCGGCGCCGCATCGGCAGGGTCGCCCTCGAGGCGAACACCGTGCCCGCAGCCGATCGACTCGCGGCAATTGATGCACGACTCCCGGTCAAGTCCTGGTCTGACCGTCGGCTCCTCATCACCGCGGTGGATGCGGAATCCGGCGAGTTCCGGTCGTTCGATCGGGATTCCGGAGTCGACCTGGTCGATGCCGTCGCCGCGAGTTGTGCTGTGCCCGGCATCTGGCCTCCCGTGCTGATCGACGGCCGCAGATACATGGACGGCGGCATGCGCACGCTTGCCAACGCCGATCTCGCGGCTGGCGTGGACCGTGTGCTGATTCTTGTCCCGTCGCCGGCGGATGCGCCGGCACAGTTCGCGATCCCGCAGAGCGAACTGGATGCGCTGGCTCCGTCGCGCATCCACATCGTCTACGCGGATGCCGCATCCGTCGCCGCATTCGGATCGAACCCGCTGGACCCGGGTGTCCGCAGGCCGGCGGCGCTCGCCGGACTCGAACTAGGTCGCAGCGTGGCCCGCGAAGTCGCGGCGTTCTGGGGCTAACCACCTGCACAAACCCCGGTCGAGTCGGGGCATTTGGACCTTCCCGGGCGTTGGGAAGGGCCAGATGCCCCGACTCGAGGATGTGGGATGGCGAGCGGTTTGCTAGGCCTTGCGCAGCATCCTGATGTACTCGGGGCGGACGGCGCTGGAGCCGGTGTCGACGAAACCGGCTCTGGCATAGGCGCGCATCGCGGGCAGATTGTCAGGGACGACGAGAAGGGTTATCCAGCGGTATCCACCAGCTCGCGCGTGTTCGCTCGCGCGGTCGAGAAGATAGGCGGTGAGTCCCCGTCCACGGAACTCCGGCGCAATTATGAGACGGGCGAGACGCACCCGCTCCGCTGTCTCGTGAACGAATTCGATGTGACCGACGGCGGTCCCTGACTCGAGGATGACCGTGAATGAGTCCGCTTCACCCGATTCGACACGGGCGGATAGTTGCTCGATCGTCAGCGGCCATTGCGCTGTGCCACCGGAGAAAAGGCTCAAAGCCGACGCATCGGGAAACCACGAGATTAGTTCAGGGTAGTCCGAGGGGACGAAGTCTCGAAGCGACACTGTCGACAAAACATCGGATTCCACGTCACTCCAATTTATTCCGAACGTAACATGCTCGAAAAATTTCACCTCTATTGTAATCATCAGTACGAATCGCGACGCCCCACCGATGGTGTTGGACGCCCGAGCACCAAGACCCGTAATCACAGGGCATCCGGTTGGATGCAGAGAGTAGCGAGGCAGTCGATGAAAAGACGGATAGGCATGGTCGTCGCGGTAGCGGCGGCGGCAGCACTTGTTTTAGGTGGGTGTAGCACCGCGAATAGTAGCAGCGCATCCAGCGCCAGCGGAAAGCCGGTGGAAGGAGGCAACCTCGTTATCGCCCGCTCCCAGGACATCATCTCGATGAACGCCACGGACACGTTCGACAACAACTCGCTCCGTGTCATGGAACAGATCATGGAACCGCTGTTCATGGTGAGCAACAACGGAAAGACGCTCAAGCCCTGGCTCGCCACCGGTTACACCATCTCGAAGAACCAGCTCGTCTATACGATCAACCTTCGTAAGGGCGTGAAGTTCAGCAATGGCAAGACGATGACCGCGTCTGACGTCAAGTTCTCGATCGACCAGGACACCAAGTCCGGTGCCGCCGGCTGGGGATTCATCAACGCGGCGATCAAGGAAGTCAGTGTCGTCAATGCATCGACAGTGCAGATCACGGTTTCGCACCCGTGGGGACCACTGATCGCTGACCTTTCCCTCTTCAGCAACGGCATCATCCCGGACAACTACGGTGGCAAGACCGAGGCGGCCTTCTACCAGGCGCCCGTTGGAACCGGTCCATTCGTCTGGGACTACTGGAAAAAGGGCCAGGCGGTCAAGCTGACCAAGAACCCCAACTACTGGCAAAAGGGCCTGCCGTACCTGAGCAGCGTCACGTGGACGGTTGTCCCGGACGCCAACACGCGCAAGCTCCAGGTGCAGGGTAACCAGATCGATATCGATGACACGCCCGACTGGTCGACGTTTGCTTCGCTGAAGGCGACGCCCGGCGTGAATGCCATGACGTTCCCGTCGACGCTGATGGACTGGATCGCATTCAACGAAAATCGTGCGCCGTTCAACGACGTGCACATTCGCACCGCGATCTCCGACGCGATTGACCGCAACGCAATGGTCAAGGCGGTGTTGTTCGGTAACGGAACCCCGGCGTACTCGATGCTCTCGCCCGGAACTCCGTACTACGACCCGAACGCCGGCGGCGACACCTACAACGTCGCGAAGGCAAAGGCGGCAATGGCCGCGTCGTCGAAGCCAAACGGCTTCACGACGACTCTCCTGATCCAGTCCGGCGACGCGAACCAGGCCTCGATCGCGCAGATCATGCAGTCGGAGCTCAAGGTCATCGGCATCAACATGAAAATCGAGCAGCTCGATCCGACCGCGAACAAGCAGGCCCGTCTCGCTGGCAACTTCGACATGTCGTGGAACCAGTGGTCGATGGACATCCCTGACCCGGACGAGTGGACGTCGTGGGCCGTCAACCCGAAGGGTGGATCGAACTCGGCCTTCACCGGGTACGACAACCCCAAGGTGATCGCGATTAATGCCGAGGCCGCAGCGGAGACCAACCCGACCAAGCGGGCCGCGCTCTACGACCAGGTGCAGACGATCACGAGCCAGGACGCGTTCATCGCCTACCTGTTCTACTCGCCGTACTCCTACGTCGCCACCGATCAGGTCAAGGGGTTCTACGTGACTCCACTCGGTAACTACCAGCTCGCGAACGTCTACAAGACGAAGTAGCGAACTACCAACTGGGAGGCGGCCTCGGAAACGGGGCCGCCTCCTCACCGGTTGTCGGCGTTCGCTGGCTCAGAGCCGATGTGAGGCATCATGAACGACGTATTACCCCTTGGCATCGATGGCGCAGCCAGCAGGCAGGCGTGGGCGGTGTCACGGCTGAGCGAGGCCACGGAGCGACTCGAGCGACTCGGTCGCCCGCTTAACGCGGTCGTGACCTCGATCCCCTCGCCGCCGCGCGCCGAGGACGGACCGCTGCTCGGAATGCCGATCGCCGTCAAAGACATGATCGACGTCGCCGGGTATCCCCGTGGCAACGGGAATCCAGAAGACATGGCGGGCCCGGCGGCAACGCTGGACGCACCGGTGATCACTTCCCTTCGCGAGGCAGCAGCCGACGTGTTCGCGCTGGCCGCGCTTCTCGAATACGCCGCCGGCGCCCAGAATCCCGACCTCCCCGAGGCCCGCAATCCCGCGAAGCCGACCCAAACGGCCGGAGGTTCCAGCGGAGGATCCGCGGCCCTGGTCGGCGCCGGCGTGTGCCCGGCTGCCCTGGGTACGGACACCGGTGGATCCATTCGTCTCCCCGCTCACTACTGCGGCGTTGTCGGTTTTAAGCCGACGTTCGGAACCATTTCGGTCATCGGGGTCCAGCCCCTTTCTCCCACCCTGGATCACGTTGGTGTCCTCGCCGTGGATGTCGCGACCACGATCGCGGTGTTCGACGCGCTGAGCGGGATCCCCGCTGCCGTGGCGTCAGACTCCCCGACGTTCGGGGTGCTCGCCGACCAGCTGGCCGACCCCCTTCTCGAGGCCGATGTACGCGACGTTGTCGTCGCGGCGATCGAGCGGATTCGCGGCGGGGTGGCTCTCGAGGATCGCGACGGAGGCGCGCTCACCGCATTGAACGCACGGATGGGCGACATCATTCACTACGAGGCGTGGAAGGTGCACGGCGCGGCCATGACCGAGCGGCCCGAGCATTTTGGAGCTCCGACCGCCCGCCTGTTCGCTGCAGCGGAGCACATCAGCGTTGACCAGTACGAGAGTGCGCTGCGCGAGCGGGATGCGCTCCTGCCGAACGCGCTCGCCATTCTCGACGGGGTCGATTTCCTGCTCGGACCCGCGGCACCGTACGTCGCGCCGGAGGTGTCGCCGCCGGGCGATACCGCGGAGGGTGCCATCGAGGGAATCTTCACGCAGCCGTACAACATGACGGGCCAGCCGGCCATCGTCATCCCGTGCGGTGTGACGCCGGATGGCCTGCCTGTCGGATTGCAGATCGCCGGAGCACTCGGCTCCGATGCGGAACTCCTCGCTGCGGCCGCGGTGATCGAGCGGATTCTCGGGGAAAGGCAATCGTGAGGTCACGCAAGCGTCTTCCGTGTGTAACAAGCCGGAAAAGAATGGGCGTTACTGTAATCAATAGTACAAGTCCGATGGCCGCAAAAACGTGGCTTGGTGACGGCATAACTGCCGCATCGGAAGAGGAGGTGCGCTGATGCTCCATCGGCTGAGGTTTATCCCAGGGCGACTGGTTCAGTCAATCCCCGTGGCGATCGGCGTGACCATAATCGTGTTCTTCATGGCGCGACTGCTGCCGGGCAATCCCGCGCTGGCGCTCCTCGGGCAGCACGCGACAAAAGCGAGCGTTGCCGCGCTCAGTAAGCAGCTCGGGCTCGACCAGCCCCTGTGGCAGCAGTACCTGATTTTCCTCGGGCGCCTCTTCCAGGGCAACCTCGGCACGAGCATCACCTACCAAATGCCGGTGACGCAGGAGCTGGCCCAGGCGATTCCCGTGACGCTGTCGCTTCTCGGCCTGGCCCTTCTGCTGTCGCTGGTCATCAGCATCCCGCTGGCCGCGCTCGCCGCGTTCCGTCCGGGTGGCGCCAGGGACCTCGGGGTTCGCGGATTCACTCTTCTCGGCCAGGGCATGCCGCAGTTCTGGCTCGGCATCATGCTCATCCTGTTGCTTGCCGTCGGGGTGCGCGCGTTCCCTGTCGGCGGCTACGGCGAAACGGCCGGTGACCACTTCTACTACCTCTTCCTGCCGGCGCTGACCCTCGGGATCACGATGTGCCCGACGATCATCAGGAGCCTTCGGTCATCCATGATCAACGTGCTCGAATCCGAGTACGTCGGCACCGCAAAATCGAAGGGCTCGTACGGCGCGGCGCTGTTCCGCGGACACGTGCTTCGCAACGCGGCGATCCCGACGGTGTCGGTCATCGGCGTCAACCTCGGCTTCCTTGTCGGTGGTTCGCTCGTGATCGAGAAGGTGTTCGCTCTTCCGGGACTCGGTTCGATGATGATCAATGCGATCTTCACCCGAGACTTCCCGACCATCCAAGGTGTGACCCTGTTCGTCGCGTTCTTCGTCGTTGTTGTCGGCATCCTGACGGATGTCGTCTACACGATTCTCGATCCCCGCGTCGACCTGAGCTCGAAGGAACGGGCATGACGACTCCCACAGCGGCCCTCGTCGCATACAAGCAGAAACGCCGCCTCACTCGTTCGCGATCGATCAAGCCGTGGTATCGCAACGGTTCCCTCATGGCCGGCATCATCATCGTCGGACTGCTGGTTCTCGTCGCGGTGCTCGCTCCGGTGCTCGCTCCTTATAACCCGATCACCCAGAACCTCGAGGACGCGATCCAGTCGCCAAGCCCCGCGCACTGGCTCGGAACCGACCAGTTCGGCCGGGACGTCCTCTCCCGCCTGATCTGGGGAGCACAGGTCGACCTGCGGGTCGGCTTCCTTGCCGTCTTCATCCCGTTCGTCATCGGCTCGACTCTCGGCGCGATCGCCGGATACTTCGGCGGCTGGCTCGACACGATACTGATGCGCATCGTCGACACCTTCTTTGCCTTCCCCTTCTACGTGATGGTCATCGTCCTGGTGTTCGTCTTCGGATCGGGCGAGTCGAGCATCTACATCGCGATCGCCACCGTGTCCTGGGTTTCGTACGCGAGGATCGTTCGCGGTGAGGTCCTGATCGCGAAGAAACAGGACTACGTGGTCGCGGCTCGCCTCGGTGGAATGTCCCACGCGCGCATTCTCGTCAGGCACATCGGTCCGAACGTCCTTTCCCAGGCGATCATCTACGCCATGAGCGACATCGTCATGGACATCATGGCGATCGTCACGCTCGGCTACCTCGGCCTCGGCATCGCTCCCCCCACCGCGGAGTGGGGAAGCATGATCAACGATGGCCAGCAGTTCATCACCACCCAGTGGCAGCTGGCCACCATTCCCGGCCTCGTCGTCGTGGTCACGAGCCTCGGCCTGTCGTGGCTCGGTGACGGTCTTTCCGATCTACTCAGCCCAGAGAGGAGGAAGTGACCATGGAAACGCCACTTCTTAGCGTGAAGTCACTCACCATCGGCATCCGCCGCCCCAAGGGTTCGGACACGATCATCGTCGATGACCTGTCGTTCGACATCCAGCAGGGCGAGCGGTTCGGGATCGTCGGCGAATCCGGTTCGGGCAAGTCCCTGACCCTTCGCGCGATCGCCGACCTCCTCCCCAAGGGCGTGAAGGTGCTCTCGGGAAGCATCCTCTACAACGGCGCGGAGCTCGTTGGCATGCCGACGGCCCAGCGTCGAAAGCTCATGGGACCGGAGATCGCGATGATCTTCCAGGAGCCGATGACCGCGCTCAACCCGGTGATCAGGGTCGGCGACCAGATCGCCGAGGGACCGCGGCGTTACCTCGGCCTCTCGAAGAAGGCCGCAATGGAACTCGCCATCGAGATGATGGCGAAGACCGGGATCCCGGATCCGGCGCGGCGCGCACGCGCCTATCCGCACGAACTCTCCGGTGGACTTCGCCAGCGCATCATGATCGCCATGGCGCTGTCCTGTGGGCCGAAGCTGTTGCTCTGCGACGAGCCGACGACCGCCCTCGACGTGACCGTTCAGCACCAGGTGCTCAAGGTGCTCGAGGAGCTCTGCGACGATTCCGGCGCGGCGCTCGCCTTCGTCACCCACGACCTCGCGGTCGTCAATCAGACCTGCAGCGACCTTGCCGTCATGTACGCAGGCCACATCATTGAGGCCGGACGCGTGAAAGACGTGTTCAGTGACCCGCGGCACCCGTACACGAAGGGGCTTCTCGACTCGGCCCCCGACTTCGATCAGCCGGATCGCGACCTCGTCCCGATTCCCGGATTCCCTCCGAACCTTGCGGCCAGGACGGCTGGATGCGCATTCGCGCCCCGCTGCGCATTCGCCGTGGACGCGTGCACGGTGGCGATTCCGCCAACGCTGGAGGTCGCACCGGGACACAAGGCCGCCTGCATTGAGTCTGAGCGCATTTTCGAGGGGATTCTGGCGTGACCGAAACACCCGTGCTCCGCGTAGCGGACATCACAAAGACCTATCACCTGAACACGTCGGTTCTGGCCCGGATCACCCGGAAGGACGACAAGCAGTCGAGCCTGCACGCTCTCGACGGTGTCGACCTGCAGCTGAACAAGGGCGAGATCCTCGCGCTCGTCGGCGAGTCCGGATCCGGGAAGTCCACGCTCGCAAAGATCCTGGTCGGCAGTGCGACGCCGACCTCGGGAGAGCTGGATTACCACGGCGAGCCCATGCCGCTTCACCGCAACAAGGACGCGAGCCGTCGCATCCAGATGGTGTTCCAGGATCCGTACTCGTCGCTCAACCCGCGCATCTCCATTGGCTCGATGCTGAAGGAACTGCTCGTTCTTCACAACATCGTGCCGAAGAGCGAGGTGCGAGCCGAGAGCATTCGACTGCTCAACCTCGTCGGACTTGAAGAGGATGCGCTTCAGGCCTATCCGAGCCAGTTCTCCGGTGGACAGCGTCAGCGCATCGCCATCGCGCGTGCGCTCGCCGTGCGCCCCGACATCCTGATCGCGGACGAGCCGGTGTCGGCACTCGACGTGTCGGTCCAGGCCACGATTCTCGAGCTGTTCGCCACGCTGCAGCGCGATCTCGGCCTCAGCATCCTGTTCGTCGCTCACAACCTGGCGGTCGTCCAGCACCTCAGCCAGCGTGTGGCCGTGATGTATCTCGGCCGCATTGTGGAGGTCGCGGAAACCGAAGAGCTCTTCCGGAATCCGCGTCACCCGTACACGCGTGCGCTCATCGACTCGATCCCGCGGATGTCGGCGGAGAGCGTCAACGAGGAGTTCTTCCTCGACGGCGAACCGCCGAGCCCGTTCAACATTCCGGCCGGGTGCCGCTTCAATCCGCGCTGTCCGTACGCGTCGGACGCCTGCAGGACGACGGACCCCGCCCTCGAGACGGTTGCGCCGCAGCACGAGAGCGCCTGTATTCGCGCGTCGGAACTCGACACCCTCGCGCTCACGATCAAACCACGCAGAACGGGGAATACCGCAGCATGAAGGTCTGGATTTCGATCGATATGGAGGGTGTCGCCGGCATCGTCGACTGGGAACAGTGCCGCCCCGGCAGCGGTGCGCCCTACGCGCTCGGCTGCGAGCTGTTGCAGGACGAGGTCAACGCCGCGATCGAGGGCGCGATCGAGGGCGGCGCAACCGAGGTCGTCATCAACGACTCGCACAGCAGGATGGCGAATCTCGATCCACGAAAGATCGCGGGCGGAGCCCAGTACCTCTCGGGCAGGCACAAGCCGCGCTACATGATGCAGGGTCTCGACGAGTCGTTCGCTGCCGCATTCTTCGTCGGCTACCACGGCTCGATTTCCGGTAGGCCGTCGACGATGTCGCACACCTACAACCCCGAAGTGTTTTCCGGAGCGAAGCTCAACGGAGTGTACGTGGGCGAAAGCGGGATCAACGCTCTCGTCGCGGAGCACTACCGGGTTCCGATCGCTTTCGTCTCGGGAGACGAGGTCACCTGGGAGGAGACCGCTCCCTTTGCTCGCGGCGGAGTCAACGTGGTTACCAAGCACTCGATCACCAGGGCCAGCGCACTAAACCTGCATCCAGCCGAGTCGTGCCGACTCATCCGTGAGGGTGCCCGTGCCGCCATGGAGAAGGTCGCAGCAGGCACGGTCGAGACTCCAGGAATCGAGCTACCCGC
>JAODMY010000139.1 GCA_025465535.1 Glaciihabitans sp. | reverse complement strand
AACGGTTATCTCGACGAAACCGGTTATCTCGACGAAACCGGTTAACGAAAGAACCCCGGCCATCCAGAGGATGACCGGGGTTCAAGCAATCTAAAAGGCCAGGCGGCATCGCCGTCCTTCAGGCATTAAATATGCACTGTGGCCTTGAATTAGATCAGATGGGGCGGATGTTCTCGGCCTGAGGACCCTTCGGGCCCTGAGCAACCTCGAACTCAACCTTCTGGTTCTCGTCGAGCGAGCGGTAGCCGCTCGTCGCGATTGCAGAGTAGTGGGCGAAAACGTCAGCGCTTCCGTCCTCGGGCGAAATGAATCCAAAACCCTTTTCAGCGTTGAACCATTTGACTGTACCTGTTGCCATGCTTGTGACTCCTTGTTAGTGCATTCGGTCGGTCCCGAATACCGGAGCCTCTCAGTTACCGCACGCCAGAGCGCGATAATGCACGGCTAACACTAGTGCAGAAGGTCAATTTTGCGATAGATATCGACAAAATAGTAATTCTACGGGTCGAACTTGCGAGCAACTTAGGCGACTGCAAGCTCGTCCCTAAGTCCGTGCTTATCAACGGAACACGGGTATCACCAGTTGGATGGCTTGTAATCCTTGAGGAACACGCCAAAGAGATCGGTGCCCGATTCGCCCTGCACGACAGGGTCGTACACGCGCGCCGCGCCATCAACGAGGTCGAGCGGTGCATGAAATCCTTCTTCGGCGAGGCGCACCTTGGTCGGGTGCGGACGCTCGTCCGTGATCCAGCCGGTGTCTACGCTCGTCATGAGGATGCCGTCGGTCTCGAACATCTCGCCCGCGCTCGTGCGCGTGAGCATGTTCAGTGCAGCCTTGGCCATGTTGGTGTGCGGGTGTCCCGGACCCTTGTAGCGGCGCGAGAACACGCCCTCCATCGCGGAGACGTTGACGATGTACTTGCGCTTCGCGGGCGAGGCGGCCATTGCCGGTCGCAGCCGACTGATCAGCAGGAACGGCGCGGTCGTGTTGGCGAGCTGCACCTCGAGCAGTTCAAGCGGATCGACCTCGTGGACGTGCTGGGTCCAGCTGTTCGCGTCGTGGGTGTCGGGCACGAGGCCGCCCGCGTCGATTGCGGTGCCCGCAGCGAGGCGCGCAAGAGACGTCGACCCCGCCGCGAGAGCGTCTGCAGTGAGTTGATCGGCGGTCAGCTGCTCCGCACGCGCTGCGGCGCTCGCGAGGATCGGGTGGCTGGCGACTGATGAGGCCAGCGCCTGCGGATGCGCGTCGTTGGTGTGCCCGAACGTCAGCAGCTCGGGGAGTGGACCATCAGGCAGCGGTGCGAGTTCGGCTTCGGCCAGCGGAGCGTACGCGCCGGGGGAGCGGCGAACCGTCTGCGCGGCGTTGTTGATGAGGATGTCGAGCGGTCCGGCTTCGGCCACGGCGTCAGCCAGCGCGATGACCTGGGCCGGGTCCCGGAGGTCGATTCCCACGACGCGGAGACGATGCAGCCAGTCCGCGGAGTCGGGCAGGCCAGAGAAGCGGCGCACGGCATCCCGGGGAAATCGGGTCGTGATCGTCGTGTGGGCGCCATCCCGAAGCAGGCGAAGCGCGATGTACATCCCGATCTTGGCGCGGCCGCCAGTGAGGAGCGCGCGCTTGCCGGTGAGGTCTGTGCGGGCATCCCGCTTGGCGTGACTCATCGCGGCACAGTCTGGGCAGAGCTGGTGATAGAAGGCGTCGACCTGGGTGTAGTGCTGCTTGCAGATGTAGCAGGCACGAGACTTCTGCAGGGTTCCGGCTACCGGAGCCTCGGTGGAGGTCGCCAGCGGAATGCCGCGCGTCTCGTCGTCGATCCGATCGGCCGCACCCGTCGCGGTCGCGGCAACGACGCTGCGGTCCGCTTCGGCGATGGACTCGCGCTTCTTCAGGCGTCCGTCCTTCTTGACGGCCTTGAACATCTTTGCGGTGGCGCGTCGCACGGTCACGAAGTCCGGGTCGTCCTCATCGAGTTCATGCAGGCGGCCGAGGACTTCGAGGGTGATGGCGAGTTGCTCAGGGTCGATGCCGCGGCGTTCGCTCTCGCTCTGCTTGTCGTCTCCGGGCACATCAAATTGTAACGGCGTTCCAGTTGGCCAGACTCTGCTGTAGCGCGGCGACCATTCGAGCAAAGCTGCGGTCGAGGTCGGGCAGCTCGAATGCGCCCGCGGCCTTCAGCGTGACGAAGCCGTGCAGCGTCGAACGGATGAACCTGGTCGCGTCGATCGCGTCGTCTCCCTCGAGTCCGTAGCCTGCCAGGGCATCGAAGGTGACCTGCACGGCCCGGTTGCTGGCCGCGACCTCGGCTGCATCATCCATTCGTGGCGCCCGCAGCGTTGTCGCGTAGCGCCCCGGATGCGCGATCGCCCACTCGCGGTAGGCGCGGGCCAGCGCGTCGACGGCATCCGCCCTCGCCTTCCCGACGGTCGCACGGGCGAGGACATCGGCGAGCTCGTTCTTCGCGCGCGTGGCGACGAGCTGTTGGAGTGCATCGGCTCCTGCCACGTGTTTGTACAGGCTCGGTGCCTGCACGCCGAGCCGGAGCGCGAGGGCTGCGAGGGTCACCGGCCGGCCCTCGTCGGCGAGTTGCTCGGCCTCCTCGACCACGCGGTCTTCGCTGAGCCCGGCCCTAGGCACGGTGCGCAATCGTCGCGAGGAAGTCGATGACGGCGGGGGTAACGATCTCCGGTCGTTGCGACTGCGGGTAGTGGCCGGCCTCCGCGACCATGAGCACCTCCGCGTTGAGCTGTTCACTGATCCAGCTGGCCTCTCCCGCGGGGCTCGGGAAGTCGGGGTCGAGCTCGCCCATGACGATGAGGGCGGGCGTTTTCACCATGGAGAGAACCCGCTCGGAAAGTTCGTGGGTATTCGTGTGCGCCGTCTTCGAGAACGTCTTCGCGTAGCCCTTGCGACGCATCGCCGCGTTCGTTCGTGTCGCGTAGTCCGCGAAGTCGACGGGCTTCCGCCCGGCGTACAGGCTCGGGAGGTATGCCTTCCATACCGCGGCGGCCCAGAGCGGGGCGGTCGCGACGTTCATCACTCCGCGCTGAAACGCATTGATCTGCGGGTTGCGGACGAAGGGACCCACCAGGACCAGAGCGCTGACCAGTTCGGGGCGCTCGGCCGCGGCGATGACTCCGGCGGCGGATCCCATCGAGTTGCCGATGACGGTTGCCGGGCTTCCGAGAAGCTCGGCAAGGGCGACGATGTCGCTCGCCTCCGCTTCGTCGCCGTAGCCGACGAACGTGGTGTCGCTTTCGCCATGGCCGCGAAGGTCGAACGTCGCGACCCGGTACCCGGCGTCGACGAGCGCGGGGACGAGAAAGCGGAACGTCTGGCGGATGTCGCCCATGCCGGGCGCGCAGATCACGAGCGGACCGGTTCCGCGCACGTCGTAGGCGAGACGGCCGTCCCCGCGGTCGAGGGTGAGCGTCGTCGTCATTTCGGTTTCCTTCTGGCTATTAGGCATAGCTAAAAAGCTATTAGACGTAGCCAATCGTGTCAACCTGTGACGCGATCAGTGGTCACAACAATTTGTGGCACGGTTGACGCATGACTTTTTCGCTCCTCCTCGACTGTGATCCCGGCCTCGATGACGCGCTTGCACTTCTGCTCGCGCACGGGGATCCCAATCTCGATCTCGTCGCGGTCACGACCGTCGGCGGCAATGTTTCGCTCGAGGGGACCACCCGCAATGCACTGCAACTGCGCGAGTATCTCGGCTTCCACGACGTGCCCATTGCGGCGGGCGCGGCCGGACCGCTCACCGGTCCCACGCGCGACGCCGCCGAGGTGCACGGGGCCAGCGGGCTCGGGAATGTGACGTTGCCCGCGGCTGTCCTTGCGACATCCGATATTTCTGCCGTCGACCTGATCATCCAGACGCTGCAGGCCGCACCGGGCACGATTCACCTGGTCGCGACCGGCCCCCTGACCAACATCGCGCTGGCGCTGGCGAAGGAGCCGAGAATCGTTGAGTGGGCGGCATCCTTCATCATCATGGGCGGGTCGTACACCCGCGGGAACACGACACCCGCGGCCGAGTTCAATATCTATGCGGATCCGGATGCCGCTGCCGCCGTCTTCGCAGCTGGCTGGACCGTCGTCATGGTCGGTCTCGATCTCACCCTTCAGGCCGTTGTCCACGCCGGCATCGTCGAGCGGATGCACACGCTCGGCACGCTCGGCGTCGACCTCGTCGCGCCTCTCGCCACCTTCTGGACAAATCCGCTGGACGACGAATGGGACGGCCAGGCGCTGCATGACGTCTGTGCGGTCGCCTACCTCGCGCGTCCCGACCTGTTCACCACCAAGCCGGCGCGCGTCGAGGTCGAGCTGACGGGCACCTTCACCCGTGGTGCAACGGTCGTCGACTTCCATTCGGCTGCACCGAACGCAATCGTGTTGACGAAGGTCGATGTCGAAGGATTCTGGGACTACGTGCACGAGGCGTGGGCCAACGTGAATGTCTGACCTGCCTGGTGCTGGTCTTCTTGGCTCAGCGCCGAGCCCGTGGGATCCGGATGACGCCTACCTCGCCTTCGAGCAGTGGGCGCAGTCCCGCGGGCTGGCGCTGTATCCGGCGCAGGCCGAGGCGCTGATCGAGATCGTGTCTGGCAACAACCTCATCCTGTCGACGCCGACCGGAACGGGAAAGTCTCTCGTGGCGGTCGGCGCACACTTCGCGGCCCTCGCTCAGGGCAAGCGCAGCTATTACACGGCCCCGATCAAGGCGCTCGTCTCCGAGAAGTTCTTCGCGCTCGTCGACATCTTCGGGGCGACCAATGTCGGGATGGTCACGGGAGATTCATCCGTCAATCCGGATGCGCCGATCATCTGCTGCACAGCCGAGATCCTCGCGAACGTCGCGCTGCGCAACGGACCTCGCTGCGAGGTCGCCCAGGTCGTCATGGACGAGTTCCACTTCTACTCGGATCCGGAGCGCGGCTGGGCCTGGCAGGTTCCGCTGCTCGAGCTGCCGGGGGTGCAGTTCATCCTGATGTCGGCGACGCTCGGGGATGTCACCGCGCTCGCCGCGGACCTCACGAAGCGCTCGGGCCGCGAGACCGCGTCCGTGACCGGTGTCGAGCGGCCGGTTCCCCTGCACTTCTACTACGAGACGACGCCGATCCACGAGACCGTGGAGGAGCTGCTCAGCACGGGCCAGGCGCCCATCTACATCGTCCACTTCTCCCAGGCGGCGGCCCTCGAGCGCGCGCAGGCGCTCACCGGGGCCAAGGTCGCGACCCGTGAGCAGCGGGATGCGATCGGTGAGTTGATCGGCGGATTCCGCTTTACCACGAGCTTCGGCAAGACACTCTCGCGGTTGCTTCGGCTCGGGATCGGTGTGCACCACGCTGGCATGCTGCCCAAGTACCGGCGGCTGGTCGAGCAACTCGCGCAGAGCGGGATGCTGCGCGTGATCTGCGGGACCGACACGCTCGGGGTCGGCATCAACGTCCCCATCCGCACCGTACTTTTCACGGCCCTGACCAAGTTCGACGGAACCCGGATGCGCCAGCTCACGGCGCGCGAATTCCACCAGATCGCGGGTCGCGCCGGCCGCGCGGGGTTCGACACGGCTGGCACGGTCGTCGCGCAGGCGCCCGAGCACGAGACGGAGAACGCGCGGCTCGTGAAGAAGGCCGGCGATGACGCGACCAAGCTCAAGCGGATCGTCCGCAAGAAGGCTCCGGAGGGATTCGTATCCTGGGGCGATCCGAGTTTCCAGCGCCTGATCGCCGCCGAGCCCGAGACGCTCACCTCGAGCATGCAGATGACCGCGGCGATGCTGATCAACGTCATCGGACGCGGCGGCGACGTGTTCGAGAACGTGCGCTACCTGGTGTTCGAGAACCACGAGCCGTGGCGCAGGCAGCTCGCGCTGGCTCGTCGCGCGCTCGCGATCTACCGGACGCTGCGGACGGCAGAGGTCGTGACGCAGCACTTCGACGAGGAGGCCCAGCGTTGGGAGATTCGCCTGACGCTCGACCTTCAGCCCAACTTCGCGCTCAACCAGCCGCTGTCGCCGTTCGCGCTGGCGGTCATCGAGATGTTGCAACCCGCGGCTGGTGCTCCTGCCGGCGCGGAAACCGACACCCCAACCGGCCACTACGCACTCGACCTGATCTCGGTGATCGAGGCCACGCTCGACGATCCGCGGCCGGTGACATCCCAGCAGCAGTTTCTCGCGCGGGGTGAGGCCGTCGCCGCGATGAAGGCGGAGGGGATCGAGTACGACCAGCGCATGGAGCTGCTCGAGGAGATCACCCATCCGAAGCCCCTCAAGGCATTCCTGGATGCGGCTTTCGAGACCTACAGCGCTTCACAGGCCTGGGTCACCGACTTCGAACTCAAGCCCAAATCGGTCGTTCGCGACATGTACGAGCGCGCGATGACGTTCGGCGACTACGTCAACTACTACAAGCTCGCCCGCAGCGAGGGACTGGTGCTGCGGTACCTTTCAGACGCGTACCGCGCGGCCCGGCAGACCATTCCGGACGAAGCCAAGACCGAGGATCTTCTCGACCTGATCGAGTGGCTCGGCGAACTCGTGCGACAGGTCGACTCGAGCCTGCTCGACGAGTGGGACGAGCTGGTGAACCCCAGCGAGTTGGTGGATGGCAAGCCCGTGCTTCCGCCCGCGCCGCCCGGAGTCACGACCAACCCGCGCGCGTTTCGGGTTCTCGTTCGCAACGAACTGTTCCGGCGCGTGCAGCTTGCCGCGCTCGAGAAGTGGGAGGAACTCGGCGAGCTGGATGCGGCATCCGGATTCGATGCGGACGGCTGGGCCGACGCGCTCGACCCGTACTTCGACGAGTACGACACCGATGCCACCTCTGGCCCGCTGATCGGAACGGATGCGGATGCAAGGGGATCCGCCATGCTCATGATCACCGAGGGGCCGACACAATGGCTGGCTCGGCAGATCCTGGCTGACCCGGCCGGCGATCATGACTGGGGAATCAGCGCGACCATCGACCTGGCCGAATCGAACGAGCAGGGTGTCGCGGTGGTCCGCATCGTAGCCGTGGGTCCCGTCACCGTCGGTTGAGCGCGGTAGAGCTATGGCGATCGCTGGCGCGATCGCCATAGCTCCACCGCGCCACTCAACCACCAACAGGAAGCGGCAGCTCAGAGGCCGAGCTTGCGCGCCAGGAAGTCGTTGCGGAAGAGGCCATTCGGGTCGTACTTCTGCACGAGCGCCCTGAAGTCGTCGACTCGCGGGTAGAGCGGCGCAACCTGGTCGACGCCAGCCCTGAACACCTTGCCCCAGTGCGGGCGGGCACCAAGCGGCAGCAGCCGAGCCTCGATTTCGGGCAACAGGTTGTTCACCTCGGTCGGCAACTTCTTCCAGGTGAAGTGGATGCCGACGGCGTCGGTTCCGTACGCGCCACTGAGCCAGAGGTCGTCGGCCTTCATCGTGCGCAATTCGGTGATCTGCAGGAGCGGCGCGATCCTCTCGCCGATTTCCCGCATCGAGCGGAGCGCATCCAGGATCTTGGCGCGAGGAACGAGGTACTCGGTCTGCAACTCCTCCCCGCTCGATGGCGTGAAGCCGAGCTTGAAGTGCGAAAGCCGATCGTTCCAGGGCCCCGGAACCCCGAGCTGCGTCGTGGTGTTGCTCGGCGGCTGGCCGGGCAGCATGTGCTGCTGGGCGCTCTGGTAGGTGGCGCCGTAGAACTCGGTGGGCGGAGCCGCGGCATCCGTCCGCGACTTCAGCCAGGCGATCTCGATCGAATCACCGAGCCAGCTGGTGAAGAGGCTCACGCTGTATGCGCTCGAGGTGATGGCGTCGAAGTTCTCGAGGGCGGCATCCCACGGCAGGTTATTGAAGAGATCCTGCCGAACGTCGAAGGTCGGCTCGATATCGATGGTGACCCGCGTGACGACACCGAGTGCGCCGAGGGAGACAACCGCACCGTTGAAGTCGGCGTCCTGGCGAGACAGGCGGACGAGCTCCCCGGTTCCGTCGATGAATTCGAGGGCGGAGACCTCGGTGGCGAGGGTGCCATTGCGGTCGCCGGATCCGTGCGTTCCCGTCATGACCGTGCCGGCGATCGAGATGTGGGGGAGCGAGGCCATGTTGTGCATCGCCCAGCCGCGATCGTTCAGTTCGGTGGCGAGGTCGCCGTAACGCAACCCTGGTGCGAAGGATGCGGTGCGGGCATCCTCATCGATCACGAGGTCCGTCTCGAAGCGCTCGAGCGAGAGCAGGTGGCCGGTTGTGTCGGCAATGTCGGTAAAGGAGTGTCGCGATCCGAGCGCGCGCACCTTGCCGCCGCGCAGCACGAGCTCGCGAACTTCGGACGCGTCCGCCGGTCGCTCGACGGCGACGGCGACGTACGCGTGGCTGTCCGCCCAGTTGGTTCCCGCTGGACGATCTTCTGCATCGTTGTAGGCCATGCACCCATTCTGGACCTGCACGGGTTCATAGACTGACAGCATGGCCGGAGCGAGACGACGCGCGTCTTCTCGAGGCGCGCAGGGCGAGCCGTTTCCCCTGAACTGGTTTGTGCGGCATGTGTCCACGCGCGCGTTCGACTACGGCTGGGCGTATCGCCTGCGCCTGTCCCGGCTACGCGGCAACCATGATTCGTCGGGGCTGCGCGAGGGGCGGGGCTCTCCCGTGCTGCTGCTGCCCGGGGTGTACGAGACGTGGCATTTCCTGGAGGCTGTCGGCACCAGCCTCAACCGGGCCGGGCATCCGGTACATGTCGTTCCGACGTTCGGATACAACCTGCGCCCCATCAACGAGATGGCCGAGCTTGCACACGACTACCTCGTCGAACGGGATCTGACCGATGTCGCGATCGTTGCGCACAGCAAGGGAGGACTCATCGGCAAGACCCTCATGCTGACGACCGAGGGGCGGGCGCGCGTGCGCAGCATGGTCGCCATCAATTCGCCCTTCGGCGGTTCGGACTACGCCCACATCCTCCCGATCCGGACCCTCCGCGAATTCGTTCCGACCAACGAGACGATCCGCGCGCTCGCCCGGAACGCCGAGGTCAATTCCCGCATCACGTCCATCTATGCGCAGTGGGATCCGATCATCCCGAACGGCAGCTTCCTCGAGGGTGCCACCAATCTCGAACTGCCGAGCCGCGGGCACTTCAGGCTTCTCGATCGCCCGGACCTGCTGGATGCGGTGGCGCGGTCGATCGACGGCGCCTGATGCAGCGGTTTGACCCACGCTGCGGGTTGACGGCCGCCTGGTGTTGACTGGCACCGTGGCTTCCGAGACAATCTCCCGTAACCAGCGACTCATCATCTGGATCGCGATCCTCGCCTCGTTCGTTTCCTTCCTCGACGGCAGCGTGATCAACGTCGCGCTCCCCAAGATCGCCGAGGAGCTCGGCGGCGGCCTGACCACCCAGCAGTGGGTCGTCGATGCCTACCTGATCACCCTCGGCTCGCTCATCCTCCTTGCCGGTTCCCTCTCGGATCTCCTCGGGCGGATTGTCATTCTGCGCATCGGCATCATCGGTTTCGGTGTGGCCTCGCTGCTGTGCGCGATCGCGCAGAATCCGGAGATCCTGATTCTCTCGCGCGGCCTCCAGGGGATCGCCGGGGCGCTCCTCGTGCCGAGCTCGCTCGCCCTGATCACGTCGAACTTTGCCGGGGTCGCGCGGGCGAAGGCCATCGGGCAGTGGACCGCGGGGACGACGATCGCGTTCCTTGCGGGGCCGACCGTCGGCGGCGTCATAGTCGACACCATCGGCTGGCGCTACGTCTTCGTGCTCAACGTCTTTCCGATCGCCGCGGTGCTGATCCTGCTCGCCGTCCTTGGGCAGAAGGACGTGCGCGAGGTCGGCACGCGCATCGACTTCCTCGGCGCCGTACTGTGTGTAATCGGCCTCGGCGGACCGGTGTACGCGCTCATCGAACAGGCGCACTATGGCTGGGGTAGTCCGCTCATCCTCGTGCCGCTGATCGTCGGGATCATCGCGTTCGCTGGCTTCATCCTCCGGCAGCGTTTCGCCCGGCAGCCGCTCATGCCGCTTAGCCTGTTCTCCGTGCGGAACTTTTCCGTCGGCAACGTCGCGACTTTCTTCATCTACGGAGCGCTGTCGATCGGCGGTTTCATAATCGCTGTGTTCCTGCAGCAGGTGGCGCACTGGCCCGCGACGTTCGCCGCGCTCGCAACCCTTCCGCTCAGCATCCTGAATATCGCGCTGTCCCCGTGGTTCGGGACTCTCGCGGGCAAGTACGGAGCGCGCTGGTTCATGGGCTTCGGTCCGATTCTTGCGGGAATCGGTTTCTTCCTCATGCTGTCGTCGGCGACGGACCCGAACTACTGGCTGCAGTTGCTTCCCGGTGTCCTGCTGTTCGGCCTCGGCCTCTCTGCAACCGTCGCTCCGCTCACTGCGGCCATCCTCGGCTCGATCTCGGACCAGCAGTCTGGGATCGGCTCGGCCGTCAACAACGCCGTCGCCCGGGTCGCGGGGCTGATCGCGATCGCACTCCTCGGCGTCATCACGGGAAGCCTGACGACCGTTCAAGAGTTCCACCGCGGGTTGTTGGTCACCGGAGTGTTCCTGATCATCGGAGGCATCATCTCGGTGATCGGCATCACGAACAGGAAGACCGAGCCCGCTGACCTGAGCGTCGCAAGCTAGCAGCTGCCGGCGGCGAACAAACTGCGAAGTGGCATTTCGCCGAGGGGGACGTTTCCCCGCTGCTCAGGCGAGCAGGCGCGAACCGGCGAAGATCAGCACCGCGGCATCTACCAGCGCCGCGATGATGATGAGGCGGAAGTGCCGGCGGGTCGCGCGTCCCGCCGCGGCGATGCCGATGCTCGCGATCACGATGTTGACGGCGAGCCCGATGTCGGCTGGCACGAATCCGAATCCACCCGTGCCGTAGAGCTCCAGCCCGGCGGCGAGCAGCAGGATGACATAGGTCAGGATGCTCGAGACGTGCCTTCCGAGTCGGTGCGGGAGCCCGCTCACTCCCGTCGCGCGGTCGGCGTCCAGGTCGGGCAGGGTGTTCGCGAAATGAGCGGCAGCGCCGAGCAGTCCGCCGACTCCGAGTGCCCACGGCGCGGGCGCGGCGGGCACCGGCAGAGCGAGCGAGGCGAGGGCCGGCAGCGATCCGAAGCTGAGGACATACGGCACGATCGACCACGCGGTCTTCTTCAGCCCGGCGTTGTAGGCCCAGCCGAGGCCGGTCGCGAAGACCAGGGCGACCGCGGCGAGCCAGCCGAGCGGCAGGACGAGAAGGATGCTGGCGGCCGCGGACGCCCAGGCTGCGGTCCGCACCACACCGACGTCGATCCAGCCGAGTGAGATCGGTTTGTCCCTGCGGCCCACCGCGCTATCGCGATCCGCATCGATCCAGTCGTTCGAGAGTCCAATCGAAACCTGACCGGCGAGCATCGCGAGCCCGAGCAACACGAGTCGGTCCGGGTCGAGTCCGACGCTAAAACCGAGCCCGATCGTGATCGCCGTGACCGCGATCGAGGGTCCAGGATGGCTGGAGAGGGCGAGCGCAACCGGTTTGGGTGGCATCCGGTCATCGTATCTCGGGATTTTGCGCAATTACTTGCGGTATTTGCGTAGAATTGCGCGCATGTCTAAGAGGCTCGCCGAGGTCGCCCGCAAAGTTGGAGTGAGCGAAGCGACGGTGAGCCGCGTTCTCAACGAGAAGCCGGGCGTGTCGCAGGTGACAAGGGATGCGGTGCTCACTGCACTCGACGTCCTCGGCTACGAGCGTCCGACCAAGCTGCGCGGCGAGCGTGCGCGACTGGTCGGCCTCTTTCTGCCCGAGCTGCAGAACCCGATCTTCCCGGCTTTCGGCGAGGTCCTTGGCGGGGGACTCGCGCAAAACGGCTACACGCCTGTGCTCTGCACGCAGACCGTCGGGGGGATTTCGGAGGCCGACTATGTCGAGCTTCTCCTTCAGCAGCAGGTCTCCGGCGTGGTGTTCGTCGGGGGACAGTACGCCCAGCAGGGAGCGAGTCACGAGCACTACGCCCGGCTGACCGAACTCGGCCTGCCCACGGTTCTGGTGAATGCATCCATCGCCGAACTCGGGTTTGCGACTGTCTCGACGGACGATTCGGTGGCCACCCACCAGGCCTGGAACCATCTTCGCCAGCTCGGCCACACCCGCATCGGAATGGTGCTCGGCCCTAGCGACCACATCCCCTCCCAGCGGAAGCTCGCCGGCGCCCTTGGGATCGTGGACGGGCAATTTCCGCCCGAGTTCATTGTGCACTCGCACTATTCCCTCGAGGCCGGCCAGGCGGCGGCGACCCGCCTTCTGCAGGCCGGGGTGACGGCGATGATCTGTGCCTCGGATCCGATCGCTCTTGGTGCCGTTCGCGCGGTGAGGCGAGCCGGGCTTCGGGTGCCGGAGGACGTCTCGATCATCGGGTTCGATGACTCGGCGCTCATGAACTGCGTCGAACCGCCGCTGACGACCATCCGCCAGCCGATCGAGACGATGGGACGAATGGTGATCGAACTGCTCGTGAGCCAGATCAATGGAACCGCGTCCACACCCGATGAGTACCTGTTCGAGCCAGAGCTCGTCGTCCGCGGATCGACCGGCCCGGCAGTCCCGGTCTGATGCCGTCGGCGGCGGTCCGGGTCATCTGCAGCAAGCGTTCGCAAGAATGCGCAACTTACTTACTATTTGTTTAGTTCTTGCATCATTCTGTTGATATAGCTACATTCTGAACAACCCGAAAAGCGAAAGCTCGGGGCTCTTACAGAATTGAGTACCCGTGGACACAGCCGTCCTCAGCACCGGAATCGCAGACCGCCCGACGGAATTGCAGTCGCTGCCGATCAACCCGAGCATCGTCGACCCCCTGTGGTGGCGTAGTGCCGTGATCTACCAGATCTATATTCGAAGCTTCGCGGACGGCAATGGAGACGGGACTGGCGACCTCGCCGGCGTCCGCTCACGGCTCGGCTACCTCCGCGATCTCGGGGTCGACGCCCTGTGGTTCACTCCCTGGTACGCGTCCCCGCTGGCGGATGGCGGCTACGACGTTGAGGACTACAAGACCATTCATCCGTCGTTCGGCGACCTCGCCGAAGCGGAGGCGCTCATTCGCGAGGCGCTCGCGCTCGGCATCCGCACGATCATCGACGTCGTCCCCAACCACACCTCTGCCGAGGATCCCTGGTTCAAGGCCGCACTCGCCTCGCCTCCCGGATCTCCCGAGCGCGAGCGGTTCTGGTTCCGCCCGGGGAAGGGTGAGAACGGCGACGAGATGCCGAACCACTGGGTCTCGAATTTCTCCGGTGACACCTGGACGCGCACGACCAATCCCGATGGCACACCGGGCGAGTGGTACCTCCACCTGTTCACACCAGAGCAGCCGGACCTGAACTGGAATCATCCCGATGTGAAAGCGATGTTCGAGGACGTACTCCGGTTTTGGTTCGATCGCGGGGTAGCCGGCGTTCGCATCGACTCCGCAGCGCTCCTGGTCAAAGATCCCGACCTTCCCGAGGTTCCGGAGGACATCGAGCCGGGACAGCATCCCAACACCGACCGCGACGAGCTGCACGACATCTACCGCAGTTGGCGGGAGATCGCGGACTCGTACCAGGGGGCGCGGATCCTGGTCGGCGAGATTTGGCTGCCAGATTCCGAGCGCTTTGCGAAGTACCTGCGTCCGGACGAAATGCACACGGCGTTCAATTTCGATTTCATGGCTCGCCCCTGGGACGCCCGGGAGCTTCGAGAATCCATCGATTCGATGCTCGCAGCCCATGCCCCGGTCGGTGCTCCGAGTACCTGGGTGCTCTCAAATCACGACGTAACCCGTCCCGTGACACGGTATGGGCGCGCGGACACCTCGTTCGCATTCGCTACTAAGCGGTTCAATACCCCCACCGACCTCGCGCTCGGTCTGCGCCGGTCGAGAGCGGCGGCCCTCCTGAGCGCTGCCCTGCCCGGTTCGCTCTACGTCTATCAGGGCGATGAGCTCGGATTGCCGGAGGCCGAGAGCATCCCCGTCGAGGTGCTGCAGGACCCGATGTACTTCCGCTCGGATGGCGTGGACCCCGGACGCGACGGATGTCGTGTGCCGCTGCCCTGGAGCGGGACCCGTCCGCCGTACGGCTTTGAACCCGACGGCAGCGCTAGCGCGCCATGGCTGCCGCAACCCGATGACTGGGCCGGGCTCACCGTCGCGGCCGAGGCAGGGGACAGCGCGTCGATGCTGTCGCTGTATCGGACGGCCCTGAGCATCCGGCGCAGCCATCCGGCACTCGGCGACGGGACCCTGACGTGGGTTGACGCGCAGGACGGCGTGCTCTCGTTCACGCGCGGCCTCGGATTTCAGAGTGTGACCAACCTGTCGGACGTGCCGGTGGAACTCCCGCCGCACGTGCGACTACTCCTCTCGAGCACTCCGTTGGAAAACGGATTGCTCCCCTCAGACTCCACGGCGTGGCTACGGACACAGCACTAGTCGCGGATGCATTGCGAACCGTTATTTTCGGATCGTTCCCCCACCACCAGATCAACAGACAATAGATCCAAAGAAAGGCATGACAATGAAGTCACCACGAAAGGTCGCCATTCTGGCGGCTGCGGGAGTTGCCGCAGCCAGCCTGGCCCTCAGCGGCTGCAGCGCCGGTGCCGCCGGTGCCAACGCCAACGGCAAAACCGAAATCGTCGTCGCGAGCCTCGAGCCTGGCGCGAGCGCGGAAGCCCTCAAGGCCTTTTCTGACCAGGTCAAGACGTTCGAGAAGAAGAACCCGGACATCCTTCTTAAAGGCGAGGAGTACAAGTGGACCGGCACGACGTTCGCAGCTGAACTCGCCGGCGGAACGCTGCCAGACGTTTTCGGGGTTCCGTTCACCGACTCGAAGGCGCTCGCGAACAACGGCCAGCTGGCCAATCTCAACAAGCTCGTCTCAGCGCTGCCCTACGGTAACAAGTTCAACAAGAACGTGATCGCGGTTGCCAAGAACGACAAGGGCGACATCTTCGGGCTTCCGTACACTCCGTACGCGATGGCGATCTCCTATAACCGCGCTGACTTCACCAAGGCCGGGCTCGACCCGAACAAGCCGCCGACAACGTGGGATGAGGTCGAGGCCGACGCCATCGCCATCCACAAGGCTCTTCCGGGCGTCGCGGGTTACATGCAGATGACCAGTGGCAACACCGGCGGCTGGGAGCTGACCTCGGCGACGTACTCTCGGGGCGGTCGCATGGAGACGACGGCCTCCAACGGCAAGGTCACGGTCAAGACCGATAACGACCAGACCAAGGCGGCGCTGGCGTACCTCTCGAAGCTGCGTTGGAAGGACAACGCGATGGGAAGCAACTTCCTCCTCGACTGGGACGGCATCAACCAGGCGTTCGGGTCGGGCAAGGTCGCGATGTACATGAGCGGCTCCGATGTGATCACCGCCCTCGTGCAGAATGACAAGGTCGACCCGGCCAACTACGGCGTCACGACCATCCCGCTCGAGAGTGGTCCGGATGCCGGAGTGCTCGGTGGCGGAAACGTCGCCGTTGTCAACGTGCACGACACGCCGGCCCAGCAGGCGGCTGCCGTGAAGTGGATCGACTTCTACTACGGTCAGCCGCAGGTATCGCAGAGCGCGTCGGTAACCCAGTCGAAGACGCTGCAGGCCAGCAAGCAAATCGTTGGCGCTCCGACGCTCCCGATCTTCGACCAGGCGACCTACACCCAGCAGCAGTCCTGGATCAAGCCGTACGCAACGCCCGGCCTGCTCGCGAATGTCGCTCCGTTCACGAGCACGATTCTCAACGACAACATCGTTCCTGAGCCGAACAAGCACACCCAGGATCTCTACGGCGCGCTCGACTCTGTCGTGCAGGCGGTGCTGACGCAGAAAAACCCCAATGTTGACTCTCTGTTGAAGGCCGTGGATGTCAAAATCCAGGCCCTGATAGACGCCGACCCCGACCAGGCATCGCTGAAGTAGCACGGCCTCTCAACACCCAGTGAATATCCGGATCGGCGGGAGCAGCTACGCTTCCGCCGATCCGTCAACTAGTCGGAATCGGTATCCATGACCACCTCTACAGAACGCGTCGGCACTCGCCCGGCCGTCTCGGGCGGCGCCGCTCGAGGCGCAGAACGCAGATCTCCGCTGGGCTGGGTGAAGCGCGGCGGTTTCGCGAACTTCATCTTCATCCTTCCGCTGCTCCTGATCTTCGGGATCTTTTCCTGGTGGCCGATCATTGACTCGGTCATCATCAGCGTCCAGCACACCAACTTCGTCGCAGCGCCGACCTTCGTCGGCTGGAATAACTTTGTTTTCGTCCTGCACGACCCACTGTTCCTGACGGCCGTGAAGAACACCGGATACTTCGCGCTCCTCGCGCTGATCTTCGGCTATCCGCTTCCACTCGTTCTCGCCGTTCTGATGAGCGAGGTCAAGAGAGCGAAGGGACTGTTCAGCGTTCTCGCCTACATCCCGGTGGTCGTTCCGCCTGTCGTCTCCGTGCTGCTCTGGAAGGTCGGCTTCTACGACGCCAGCGCCACCGGAGTCTTCAACTCGATTCTCGGCTGGGTGGGGATTCCCCCGCAGCCGTGGATCCAGGATCCGGCCTCGGCAATGCCATCCCTCGTCCTCGAGGCGACCTGGGCTGCCGCGGGCGGGACGATCATCATCTACCTAGCGGCGCTGACGAACGTCGCGCCGGAGCTGTATGACGCAGCCGAGGTGGACGGCGCCGGAATCTGGAAGAAGATCTGGCACGTCACGCTGCCGCAGCTTCGCGGCATCCTGCTGATCACCTTCATCCTGCAGATCATCGGGACGGCTCAGGTCTTCCTTGAGCCATTCCTCTTCACAGCGGGCGGACCGGTCAACTCGACGACCACGGTCCTCCTATTGATCTACCAATACGCGTTCCAGTCGAGCGACGGCGGCAGTAACTATGGGGCGGCGACGGCGCTCAGCCTGATGCTCGCCGGTTTCCTTGCCATCCTCTCGTGGGTGTATTTCCGCGTGACCAGGAATTGGAGCCAGAATTGACGACCCTCAATGATCCACTCGAAGATCGCTTCGTCGTGCAGGCGCCGGAGGTCGGTAAGGCTCGTCGACGTCGTCGCGGCGGCGTCGAAAACGAAGAGGTGGGCCGCGATCGCGGCATCGTCTCGTCTTCGGACTGGAAGCGCCCCCGAATACGGTTCTCGCTGACGACGGCCCACGCGATCCTGCTCGTCCTGCTGGTAATTTTCGGACTGCTTCCGATCCTTTGGCTGGTGAAATCCGCGCTTACGCCGACGCAGGACACCCTGACGGCGCCCATCGCGGTCTTCCCGCACGGTATCGACTGGAACAACCTCGTTGCCGCGGTCGGGCCGAACGTGCAGATCGGAATCTATTTCCTCAACACCGTCTGGGTCGCCATGGGCAACTGGGCGGTGCAGATTGTGGTCGCGACAACCGGTGGATTCGCGTTGAGCGTCCTGAAGCCGAAGTACGGCAGGGTCGTCAGCGGCATGGTTCTTGCCACTCTGTTCGTGCCGGCCGTCGTGCTGCTGGTTCCTCTCTACCTCACGATTCTGCATCCGCTGGTCATCGGCAGTTCGATGCTCAACACGTTCTGGGCGGTGTGGCTGCCCTCTGGCGCAAGCGCGTTCAATGTCCTGCTCGTGATGCGGTTCTTCGACAGCCTGCCGAGGGAGATCTTCGAGGCCGCCGAGACGGATGGCGCCGGCCCGTTCCGACTGTTCTGGTCGATCATCCTGCCCATGTCGCGACCCGTGATCGGGGTCGTGACGGTGTTCGCGATCATCAACGCCTGGAAGGATTTCCTCTGGCCGTTGCTCGTGCTGCCGAACGTCGCGGTGCAGCCGCTGTCGGTGCGGTTGCCACAAATCGCGGGCCAGACCGATCTCGGGGTACTGATTGCCGCGCTCGCGATCTCGACCGTGATCCCGATCCTTCTATTTCTCGCGTTCCAGAAGACGTTCCTCAGTGGCGGTGGATTCGGCGGGGCCGTGAAGGGTTAGCACGAGTTGACAGTCGTTGTCGCGCCTGGAAGCTCAGGGTGACAACGACTGTCGTCTGGGCGGCAGATCGATCGATCGCTGCCGGGAATAGTCGCGCGCCCAGAGCCGTTAGGGTCAATGTTCATGCAAACGCATAGAAAGAAGCATTGACATGCAGTTCGGATTATTCACCGTCAGCGACGTGACGACCGACCCTACCAACGGCACAACCATGACCGAGCACGAGCGCATCAAGTCGCTTGTCGCCATCGCGAAGAAGGCCGAGGAGGTTGGACTCGACGTGTTCGCACTCGGCGAGCACCACAACGAGCCATTCGTTTCCTCGAGCCCGACGACGACGCTCGCCTACATCGCTGCCCAGACCGAGTCGCTGCTGCTGTCGACATCCACGACCCTGATCACGACGAATGACCCGGTGAAGATCGCCGAGGATTTCGCGATGCTGCAGCACCTGGCCGACGGCAGGGTGGATGTCATGATGGGGCGCGGCAACACCGGGCCGGTGTACCCGTGGTTCGGCAAGGACATACGGGATGGCATCCCGCTCGCGATCGAGAATTACGCGCTGCTCAACAAGCTGTGGCACGAGCACACCGTTGACTGGCAGGGCAAATTCCGCACGCCCCTGCAGGGTTTCACCTCGACGCCGCGGCCGCTGGATGATGTGCCGCCGTTCGTCTGGCACGGCAGCATCCGCTCGCCCGAGATCGCAGAGCAGGCCGCCTACTACGGCGACGGCTTCTTCGCGAACAACATCTTCTGGCCGAAGGAGCACTACATGCAGCTCATCGGCTACTACCGCCAGCGCTTCGAGCACTACGGGCACGGTACGGCTGCCCAGGCCATCGTCGGACTCGGCGGCCAGGCGTTCATGGCGAAGAAGTCGCAGGATGCCGTCAACCAGTTCCGGCCGTACTTCGACAACGCGCCCGTGTACGGACACGGCCCTTCGCTCGAGGACTTCATGGAACAGACCCCGTTGACCGTGGGAAGCCCGCAGGAGGTCATCGATCGGTACGCGGGGATGCGCGAGTACTTCGGCGACTACCAGCGGCAGCTGTTCCTGATGGATCACGCCGGCCTGCCGCTGAAGACCGTGCTCGAACAGCTCGACATCCTGGGCGAGGAGGTCGTGCCAGTTCTCCGCAAGGAGTTCGCGACCAACCGCCCGGCCGACGTTCCGGATGGCCCGACGCACGCAGCGCTGGTCGCCCGGAAGGTCGCGGATGAGGATGCTGCTCGTGCGCTACCGAAAACGAAGGAGAACTCGTCCGATCTGGTCGCGGAGGTCACGAAATGACCGGGTTCGACGTCGAGACTCCTTCGTTTTCGGCTGGGAAGAAGCTCGTCGTCGTCTCCGCCGGTCTCAGCCAGCCGTCTTCAACGCGGCTGCTGGCTGATCGACTGACGGAGGCGACGACGGATCGCCTGCGCGAGAGTGGTCCCTCGGCAGAGTCCGCTGGTTCTGCGAGGTCGGGCGAGTCTGCGGCGACCGAGGTCGATATCCGGATCATCGAACTTCGCGACCTCGCTCACGACATCACGAACAACCTGCTGACCGGCTTCGCGGCTCCCAAGCTGCAGGCCGCGATCGATGCCGTGACCAACGCCGACGGGCTCATTGCCGTCACGCCGATCTTCACGACCAGCTACAGCGGACTCTTCAAGAGCTTCATCGACGTGATCGACACGACCGCGCTCACGGACCTTCCGGTGCTGATCGCCGCCACGGGAGGAACCGAGCGGCACTCGCTCGCTCTCGACTACGCGATGCGTCCGCTGTTTACGTACTTGCATGCGGTGGTCGTTCCGACCTCCGTCTACGCCGCGTCCGCGGACTGGGGGTCGGCGGAGGGCTCGACCCTTCCGGATCGGATCGGGCGCGCCGCGGGGGAACTTGCCGCGCTCGTGCGTGTTTCGGATCGATCGGGTCGGGTGGGCGATCCCTTCGCGCTTCCGAGCGGATTCAGCCCGGTCGGCGGATTCGGAGCGCAGTAGCCGGCACCCCCGAGGGAGAGAACACGGATCCGCTTGCGCTCCCGTAGCGAGCGAGGCCGGTCGTACGATGAGCGTGTGACCACGCCGTTGTCGCGTCGAAGAGTCCTCGCCATCGCAGGGGCAGGTGTGGTCGGCGTGGGGGTTGTGGCCGCCGGATGTGCACCGAGACCGACGCCGCACCCAACCGCGACGTCGGCTCCGCCGCCCGCGCCGACCCCGCGCGCGGCAACCATCGCGGACTGGACCGCGCTCGCCGCATCCATCTCCGGTCATCTGGCCAGGCCCGGCGATGCGAGCTACAACCGGGTTCGCATCACCGAGAATCCGCGCTGGGATGCCGCAATGCCGGTTGCGGTCCTGACCGCGGCCAGAAATGCGGACGTCCAGGCGGCTCTTGCTTTCGCCACAAGGCACGAGATTCCGCTCGCCCTCCGCTCCGGTGGACACAGCTATCCCGGCTACTCGGCGGGCGGCGCGCCCGACACCGGAGTTTCGCCGTCGCTCGTGATCGACACCCGCGGGATGAAGGGCATCCAGATTCTCGCGAACAATCAGGTCCGGATTGGTGCCGGTGCCTCGCTCGCCCAGGTATACGCGGCCGTCGGCGCACGGGAACGGGCGATCGCGGGCGGATCCTGCGCGACGGTCGGAATCGCGGGGCTCGCGCTCGGCGGCGGAGTGGGCGTGCTGGTGCGCAACTACGGGCTGACCTGTGATGCGCTCCGCGAGGTAGAGATCGTGACCGCCGATGGAACGCTGCACTCCGCGAGCGAGACCACCGACTCTGACCTGTTCTGGGCCTGCCGTGGTGGCGGTGGCGGGCACCTCGGCGTCGTCACCTCGCTGACCTTCGCGACGAGCCAGGCCCCGCAGGTGACGATGTTTTCGCTGAGCTGGCCGTTCGCCGCCGCGAGTCGGGTCATCGCCGCATGGCAGAACTGGGCGCCGAAGGCCGATCGTCGCCTGTGGTCGACGCTCAAGGTGCTTTCCGGACCGAGATACACGAGCGGTCCCAAGGTGTTCGTATCCGGCACCTGGCTCGGGCCGAGAGGCTCGCTCGCGGCAGAGTTCGCTCCCTTCCTCGCTAGGGCCGGAACGCCGGCCTCGAACCTGTCCGGGTTGCACAGCTACGCCGATGCGATGGCGCGGTACGCGGGCTGCGCAAACATCCCCGTTTCGCAGTGCACGACGGGCCCGGGCGGCAAACTCAACCGTGAATCGTTCTCGGCCAGCACGCACATGGCGTATAGGCAGCTCGATTCCGCCGGCATCCATCAGATCATCGACAGGGTTGCGTCGATCAGGTCGATCACGGGGGTTGGCGAAGCCGGGATCTCAATGGATGCCCTCGGCGGTGCTGTCGCGGATGTCGCCCCGGACGCCACCGCCTTTCCCCACCGGGCGGCCATCGCCAGCGTGCAGTACACGTGCACCTTTCCGAACGGCGAGAGCCCACAGCAATTCGACGCCTTCGTACGCGGCTTTCGTTCCGCAATGGTCCCGTCGTGGGGGAGCGGCGCCTACGTCAACTACGCGGATCCTTCCCTTGAGGACCCCGCCACGGCCTATTTCGCGGGGAACGCGGCACGACTCGCGAGCATACGGACGAAGTACGATCCCACTGGCGTATTCACCCAACCGCAGGCCTACTGAGCCGCTCAACTATTGATGAGAAAACATGTGGCTGGCACTTTGCTTGCTCATAGGATTCGTTCAGAGGGGCGGCGTTGAGTGGACACCAGATTCAGCACCGTAGGGAGCACGCCATGAGCATGGACAATCTGAACAACACGCCAGAACAATCTGGAGAACAAGAGCAGTCTGGACAACCAGAATCTGGTCAGCCGGAGCAGACCACGCAGCCGGTGCCGCAGAGTGCGGTACCGGAGTACATGGCCCCGTCTGCGCCGATGCCCGAAAGCATGGGCCCGCTGCAGGAGATCCTGGTCGAGCCGCCGCGGAAGAGGCGCACACCGCTCCTGGTCGTCGCGATCGCAACGGCCGCCGTTGTCGGAGTTGGCGGGCTCGGGACCGCAGGATTTGCGCTCATCACCCGTCCGTCCACGACGGATGCCTCGATGCAGAACACTCAGCCTCGCAGCCCTCTCGGGTTCTACAACCAGGGGCAGCAGCAGGGCGAACAGCAGGTGCAGGGCGGCCAGCAGGTGCAGGGCGGCCAGCCCGGCGGATCCTCGAACTCCGGGGGAACGCAGGAAAGCGCAGCCACCCCGACCTCCGCCGCAGACGAGGTCGGCGTCGTGACGATCACGACCAATCTCGACTATGGCTCGGGAGCCGCTGCCGGCACCGGAATGATCGTCACCTCCGGTGGCCTCATCCTCACTAACAACCACGTCGTCGAGCAGTCGACGAGCATCGAGGCAACGGTCGAAAGCACGGGCAAGACCTACAAGGCCGAAATCGTCGGTACCGACCAGACGGCGGATGTCGCGATCCTCAAGCTCGTCGGGGCTTCCGGGTTGAATACCGTCACCTTTGCGCCAACCGAGAAGGTGGCCGTGGGCCAGGCGGTCCACTCTGTAGGCAATGCGGAGGGCACCGGCAGCCTCGTTACGGCCGTCGGAACGGTTGGCGCGACGAACCAGTCGCTCTCGATCCAGAGCGATTTCTCCACCACGGGTGAGAATCTGAGCGGACTGATCGAGCTTAATTCCGATGTCGTCTCCGGCGACTCGGGTGGCCCGTTGTTCGACTCGAGCGGCAAGGTCATCGGTATCGTGACCGCCGCATCGAGCGGCTCGGCCCAGGTGACCGGATACGCGATCAACATCGCTTCCGTTCTTTCCGTCGCCAGCAAGATCGAAGCCGGCACCGCCACCAGCGACATCGTTATCGGGACACCGGCCTTCCTCGGCATCCAACTTGCCACAACGCAGTCGCCGACGACGACAACCGGCGTCCCGGTGAGCGGAGTGTTCTCCGGGATGCCGGCTGACCAGGCGGGGATCGCCGCGGGAAGCGTCATCACCGCCGTCGATGGCACCGCCGTGACGAGCGCGACACAGCTCAGCTCGCTCATTGCGAAGCAAGCTGTCGGCGACAAGGTCACGATCGACTGGACCAGCGGGACCGGAGCGGCGCAGTCCGCCACCATCACCCTCGTGGGCGGTCCGGCAGCGTAGGTCTCACGAC
>JAODMY010000019.1 GCA_025465535.1 Glaciihabitans sp. | reverse complement strand
AACTACATCCCGTACACGGTGCACATCACGGACCTCGGCAAGGAGCATCCGATCACCGCGGGGATTGCCGACTTCGACCTCGTGACCGAGCAGTACTGGGTGCTCAGCGACGAGTACAACGAGGTTTTGGCGACCACGACCCAGGAGGTCCGTCCGTGGGACGCCTGGAACAAACCGGTCACGGCGCCCGCCATCTGGACGCGCCAGTGGGGCAAGGGGCGCATTTTCGTCTCGGCTCCCGGGCATCGCCTCGAGATCGTCGACAATCCGAACGTCCGAACCATCATCGAAAGGGGCATGCTGTGGGCAGCCCGCTAACCCTCGGAATCGTCGGCGTCGGCAAGATCAGCGAGCAGTATTTCGCCTCGCTTCCGTCGCTGCCCGGCCTCAAACTCGTTGCGGTCGCCGACCTCGATACGGCGCGGGCGGCCGTCGTCGCGGCCGAGCAGGGGGTCGAGTCGATGTCCGTCGACGCACTCCTGGCGGATGACCGGATCGACGCCATCCTGAATCTCACGATCCCGGCGGCTCACGTCGAGATCGACACGAGGGCGCTCCTCGCCGGGAAACACGTCTACGCCGAGAAGCCGCTCGCGCTCGCGCCGGCGGATGCCGTTGCCATGCTCGAGCTCGCGGCCGAACGCGGGCTTCGGGTCGGCTCGGCCCCTGACACCGTGTTGGGGACGGGCATCCAGACGGCGAGGGCGGTGCTCGACGACGGCGAGATCGGGACCCCGATCGGCGCAACCGCGGTGTGGACGGCACCGGGCCACGAGCGCTGGCATCCCGCGCCGCAGTTCTACTACCAGCCGGGTGCCGGGCCGCTCTACGACATGGGGCCGTACTACGTGACGACCCTCGTCACGCTTCTCGGGCCCGTGGTTCGAGTGTCTGCGGCCGTCTCCCGATCCGCTCGGGAGCGCACGGTCGCAACCGGCCCGCAGGCGGGAGCGGCCATCCCGGTCGACGTCGACACCCACATCTCTGCCGTCCTCGAGCACGCCTCCGGAATCAGCTCGTCGGTCACCATGAGCTTCGAAGTGTGGGCGACGAGGATGTCGGGGCTGGAGGTGTACGGCACGGCCGGCACCATCGCGGTGCCGGATCCGAACCGGTTCTCCGATCCGGTCGAGGTCTGGACGCCGGATGCGGACGAGTGGCGAACGGTCCAGCCGCGCGCGGGCTACGCCGACGCCGGACGGGGATACGGGCTCGCGGACATGGCACGCGCGATCGAGACCGACCGGCCGCATCGGGCATCCGGCGAACTCGCGTTTCACGTGCTCGAGATCATGCACTCGATCCTCCGGGCGGGCGAGGAGCACTCGGTCATCACGCTGACGAGCACGGCCTCGCGGCCGGAGCCCGTGCCGGGAGGCGCCAGCCCGGAGAGCTGGTGAGCCCGGAAGACGGAGCCCTTATGAGCGTCCGGTAGCCTCGGCACCATGACCACCGACAGTCCGGATTCCCGCGTGGCGGACGGACGAGGGAACAGCAACGACAGGGTGCGACGGCACAACCTGTCCGTCGTGCTGTGCCTCGCGCACCGGTCGCGCGGCATCTCGCGCTCGGCGCTGACCCGGCAAACCGGGCTGAATCGCTCGACGATCGCGGCACTGGTCGGCGAACTCGTCGAACGGCAGCTTCTCATCGAGGTCGAGCCGGATGCGAGCAACCGGGTCGGACGACCGAGCCCGATCGCGCTGCCGGCGCCTCGGGCGGTCGTCTTCGCGGTCAACCCGGAGGTCGACGCCATCACGGTCGGGCTCGTTGGTCTCGGTGGGACCGTCCTCGGCCGAATTCGACGCTCGACCGATGGGACGCCGACGGTTGGATCGGCGGTCGCGATCGCCGCGGAGTCCATCGCGGAACTGCGAGCGCGGTTCGAGCCGGAGCACGTCGTGCTCGGGATCGGGGTCGCGATTCCGGGGCTGGTGCGCGCTCGCGACGGCGTCGTAAGGCTCGCCCCGCACCTCGGCTGGGTCGACGAGCCCTTCAGCCGCGAACTGGAAAACGCGACCGGACTTTCGGTGCACGCGGCCAACGACGCACACCTCGGGGGCATCGCGGAAAACGTCTTCGGCGCCGGTCGGGGAGTCGGCGATCTCGTCTTCCTCAACGGTGGCGCTAGCGGCATCGGCAGCGGAATAATCTCCGGCGGTCGGTTTGTCGACGGCGTCGAGGGCTACGCGGGTGAGCTCGGGCACACGCTCGTCAACTCCTCGGGCGTGACCTGCCACTGTGGTGCAATCGGATGCCTCGAGACGGAGGTCCAGCAAAGGCGCCTGCTCTCGCTTGCTCACCTCGCGAACGCGGACAGCGACGAACTCGAGGCGGCACTCATCGACTCGATGTCGCCGGAGATCCGTCGCGAGGTTGAGCGTCAGCTGGACTTCCTCGCCGTCGCCCTGCGCAACGCCATCAACACGTTGAACCCCCGGATGATCGTGCTCGGCGGATTCCTGAGCCCGCTTTACGCTGTCGGCAAGGACTACCTCGATGCGCTCATCGCAACTCCCGGCCTGGTCGCCCCGCGCGAGTCGGTCACGATCGTGCGCTCGGAGCTCGGCGTCAACAGGTTGATGATCGGCGCGGCAGAGCTCGCGTTCGAGGGCGTGCTCGACGATCCGGCGTCATTCGCGCCGCTACGCTGAGTACCGCTCACCCGCTTCGCCCAGTTCGGCGCTTCTCCTAGTTCGGATCATTCTTCGTTGACCACAATTCTTCATCCCGGCGACCTCCTGTCGTCTCGACAGCGTCGCATTTACGTGTTCGTGCTTGGCGCCCTTACCGCGCTCGGGCCGTTCTCGATCGACCTGTACCTGCCGTCGCTGCCCTCCGTGCAGTCGAACTTCTCCGCGGCAACGGCCACGGTGCAATTCACCATCAGCGCGACCACCATCGGATTTGCGCTCGGACAGTTGCTCGTCGGGCCGTGGAGCGATCGCGTGGGTCGGCGGCTTCCGCTGATCATCGCCACCTCGGTCCACGTGCTCGCCAGCCTCGCCATCGCGCTCAGTCCGAACATCGAGTGGCTGATCGTGTTCCGCGTGCTGCAGGGATTCGGGGCGGCGGGTGGAGGTGTCGTCGCCGCGGCCGCCGTACGGGACCTGTTCGGTGGGTATCCGCTCGTCCGGATGCTGTCCCGGCTTGCGCTCGTCTCGGGTCTCGCGCCGGTGATCGCGCCGCTGGCGGGATCCGCTCTGCTTCTGATCATGCCGTGGCGTGGGATCTTCTACGTTCTCGCCGGGTACGGGCTCGTGGTCGTGATCGCCTCCATCATCCTGATCGTCGAGACTCTCCCGCCCGAGCGTCGAAGAGAGGCCGGGCACTCGACCGCGCGAGCGCGCTACCACGCGCTTTTCAGCGACCGCGCGTTCATCGGTACGGCGATCGTCGGTGGGATGGTCTTCACCGGACTGTTCGCCTACCTGTCGTCTTCGTCGTTTCTTTTCCAGGATCGTTACGGGTTCAACCAACAGCAGTACGGTCTCCTGTTCGCGATCAACTCGATCGGAATCATCGTTGGCGTCCAGTCGAGCTCGCGTCTCGCGCGACACATCGGGCCGCAGTGGATCGTCGCGGTTGCGACCGTCGGCCTCCTCGCGACGGCGACGGCCATCGTCGTGCTCGACGCCTGGAACGTCGGGCTCTGGGGGATCCTCATCCCACTCTGGCTGTTCATCGCCGCCTGCGGCTTCTGTTTTCCGTGCATCCAGGTCCTCGCTCTCGCGCATCACGGGAAGGAGGCCGGTACCGCGGCATCCCTCCTCGGGGCGGTGAACTTCGGTCTCGCCGGACTGATTTCGCCCGTGATCGGGTTGTTCGGGATCTCGACCGCGATTCCCATGGGTGTCATGATGATGTGCGTGTCGGCGATTGCGATCCTCGCCCTCTGGATTCTCGTGCGGCCACGATCGGTTCCCGCCCTCGGGCACTGACCACCACCGAAATCTCTCCAACGTTGTAATGTGCCTTATCAAGCTCGAGTAGCCTCGATGTAAGGGAGCGTGGCGTGGCAAGCACAATGCACGACGTCGCGAAACTTGCCGGCGTGTCAATCAAGACCGTTTCCAACGTCATCAACGACTACCAGTACCTGAAGCCGGAGACGCGGCAGAAGGTCCTCGATGCGATCGAGAGGCTCGGCTATCGGCCCAATCTTTCGGCGCGCGGACTGCGATCCGGGCGCACCGGTGTCATCAGCCTCATCATTCCCACCATCACGAACGCCTACTTCGCGGAGCTCGCCGACGAGGTCATGCGGGCCGCCGACGCGAAGGGGCTCTCGGTCATCATCGAGCAGTCGAACGGTGATCGTGACCGTGAGCTGAGCCTTCTCACCGGACCGCGCACGAGCATGATCGACGGCATCCTGTACAGCGTGCTCGGCCTCCGGGAGGAGGAAGCGCACCTTCTCGCGAACATCGACACGCCGATCGTGCTGCTGGGCGACCGAATCTTCAACGGGCCGACCGATCACGTCGCGATGCAGAACTCGGCGTCGACGCGAGCCGCCACGGCTTACCTGCTTTCCCTCGGCCGCAAGCGCGTCGTGGCGTTCGGTGCGCACTCCGGGGAAGTCATCGGCTCGGCGGGGCTTCGGCTCGACGGCTACCGGGAGGCCCTCGCCGAAGCGCGCGTCGCGTTCGATCCGTCCCTCGTCATCGAGGTCTACGAGTGGTTCCGCAGCGACGGTGCCAGGGCAATGCGAGCCCTGCTCGACTCCGGGGTGGCCTTCGACGGCATCGTCGCGTTCAACGACCTGATCGGCCTCGGTGCCATGCGTGTCATGCAGGAGGCCGGCATCCGAATCCCCGAGGATGTCGCCGTGGTCGGCTTCGACGACATCGATGAGACGCGGTATTCGCTGCCTTCGCTCACGACCATCAATCCCGGGAAGGACGAGATCGCCCGGGTTGCGGTCCAGTTCCTCCAGGAGCGCATCGCCCAGGGCGCGCACGCCATCGCACCGCGGGAATACCTTGCCGCGTTCAGCCTCGTCGAGCGGGAATCGACCGCCGTCGCATCCTGATCCCGCGCGACCGTGCGCCCGCCTGTTATCGGCGCGCCCGTTACGGCGCCCGCGTCGATGACAAACGGGCGCATCGTCCGGCGACGGTGGCCATGGCGACGGTGGGCGCGCACACTTGTGTCTCGATTTTTGCGAGTCTCTTGACACTTCGCCCGCGGCTCTGCATGATATTCCTACAACGTTTACCTACAACGTTGTAAATATGAGATTCCCCCAGTCGCCATCGGCGTTCGGAGGAGGACCGGAACGAATCGAGGAGGATTCGGGATTTCGCTGGGCACCGGTGGATTCCTTTCTTCGTCCCTCTCGTCTTCGGCCGTTCCTCAGCGGCACACCGCTCGCTTTAGCGCGCTCGCGATCGGCGCGACTCGGTCTCACTGCACCACCTTGACAATGAAGTCCACCCCCAATGAAGGGAAACACAGTGAAGAAAAAAGCACTGGTCGCGGCGATTTCTGCGATCGCGCTGGCCGGCCTGCTGGCCGCCTGCAGCAGCAACGGAGGCGGTGGCAGCGCATCCGGGGGAACCAGCCCCAAGCTCACTGGCTGCTCGAACAAGTACGTGTATCCGAACGCCCCGCAGGTTTCGGTCTGGGGCTGGTACCCCAACATGAAGCTCGTCGTCGATAACTTCAACAAGCTTCACAAGGATGTGCAGATCTGCTGGAACAACGTCGGCCAGGGCGCCGCCGAGTACACGAAGGTCCAGACCGGTATCTCGGCCAAGAAGGGCCTGCCTGACGTCGTCATGCTCGAGGCCGACCACCTCGCGACCTATGAAATCCAGGGCGCACTCGTCGATCTCTCGAAGTACGGCGCCGACAAGGTGAAGAGCAACTTCTCCGCCGGAGCCTGGAACGACGTTTCGGGCGCCAATGGAACCGTCTACGGCGCTCCGATTGATGGCGGCCCCATCGCCCTTATCTACCGCACCGACGTCTTCAAGAAGTACGGCATCACGACTCCTCCGACCACCTGGGCCGAATACGCTGCCGATGCAGCGAAGGTCAAGGCCGCGGGCGGACCGCTGTTCGGCGACTTCGGCGGCAACGTCCCCGCGCTGACGATGGCTCTCCAGATCCAGAAGGGCGCGGTTCCCTTCACGTACAGTTCGGCCAAGCCGACGAACATCAAGATCGACCTCGACGACCAGAACTCGGTCGACGTTCTCAACTACTGGGCCGACCTGGTCAAGAACAAGGAGGTCGGCACCGCTGACCAGTTCACGACCGACTACATCTCCGGTGTCGTCGGTGGCAAGTACGCCACCTACGTCTCCGCCGCATGGGCTCCCGGATACCTGACCGGTGCCGGGGTCGGCAAGGGCGCATCGAGTGGTGTCTGGGCAGTTGCCCCGATCCCGCAGTGGAACAGTTCCGACCCGGTCCAGACCAACTGGGGCGGCTCGGCGTTCTCCGTGACGAGCCAGGCCACCGACAAGAAGCTGGCGGCAGAGGTTGCCCTCGGCATCTACGCTGACCCGGCTTCGCTGAAGGATGGCTGGACCAAGCAGATCATCTTCCCGCTCAACCAGTCGATCCTGAAGTCGGCGGCCTTCGCCAACAACAAGTCCACCTTCTTCAGTGGCCAGACCGCGAACAAGGATGTCTACATCCCCGCGGAGAACGCCTACAAGGGCATCAACTACAGCCCGCTGACCGTGTACTACTACGCACAGCTGCAGGCCGAGTCCACGAAGATCAACCAGGGCAAAGAGACCGGTACGCAGGCCGCGGCCAACCTGCAGGCCAATCTGACGAAGTACGCGAAGTCCCAGGGCTTCACGGTTACCCAGTAGCCAGAGCCCGGGTCTCTCCACCCATGGTGGGCCCCGGCCGCGAGTGCAGACCGCTCTCGTGGCCGGGTCCCCCTCCCCCCTATAACTGACGCAAGGAATCGCGATGGCAAACGCAGACGCGACGCTGGCAAGGAAGCCGGTGCGCAACAGCTCCGATCAGGCTCGGGAGCGAAGGAAGAAAACGAAGTCGCGAGAGCAGCGGCGGGGACGCGTCGGCTGGGCATTCATCGCCCCGTTCGCGATCGTCTTCCTGATCTTCCTGATCGCTCCACTGGCGTACGCCTTCTACCTCAGTCTCTTCACCAAGGGGCTCGCGACCGGCAGCGTGTTCAGCGGACTCGAGAACTACGTGACGGCGTTCACCGACCCGGTGTTCCTGGGCGGCGTCTGGTTCGTCATCCACTTCGCACTCGTGTTGATTCCGGTGCAGATGATCATCTCGCTGGCCGTAGCCCTCGTGCTCGACGCGGTGGTCACGCAATTCACCCGGTTCGCACGGCTGATGATCTTCCTGCCGTACGCGGTCCCCGCGGTGATCGGCGCACTCATGTGGGGCTTCCTCTACAGCCCGACCTTCGGGCCGTTGCAACAGATTTTCGGTGCGGGTGCACCGTTCCCGCTCAGCCCGGACAACGTCTTCTACGGACTCCTGAACGTCGTGACCTGGCAGTGGGCCGGCTACTACATGATCATCATCTACGCGGCGTTGCGTGGCATCGATCCGACGCTGTACGAAGCGGCAAAGCTCGACGGGGCGAACTCGTGGCAGGTCGCGTTCCGCATCAAGGTCCCGCTGGTCGCATCCGCTCTCGTGCTGATCCTCGTCTTCGCGCTGATCGGAACACTGCAGTTCTTCACTGAGCCGCAGATCCTGACGCTCGTCTCCAATGGATCGATTACGCCGGGGTTCACGCCGAACATCTACGCGTTCAACCAGGCGTTCCAATACTCGAACTTCAACTACGCGTCGGCACTGTCGTTCTCGCTCGGGATCGTCGTGTTCATCGCGGTGTACATCTTCCTGTTTCTCACTCGTAAGCGCGGGAGCTTCCTTTCATGACAACTGCACGCCTCGCAACCAGGCCCCTCGCCGCGTCCGTTCGCCCCGCGAAACGCAACGGTCTTCAACCGCGCAAGCGTTCGCGCGTCGTTCCGTACCTCTTCCTCGGTGCGCTGATCCTCTACTTCCTGATTCCGATCTGGTGGCTGTTCGTCGCGAGCACGAAGAATGTCAACGGACTGTTCCAGGGCACCTCTGGAGCGCTCTGGTTCGACAAGACATTCGCGTTCGGCCCGAACCTCGTCGACCTGTTCACCTACAACGACGGGATCTACCTCCGTTGGCTCGGCAACTCGCTGTTCTACGCGCTCTCCGGTGGGATCGGGGCAACCGTCCTGTCCGTCCTCGCCGGGTACGGGTTCGCGAAGTTCCGCTTCCGCGGGCGTCGGTTCTTCTTCTCCGTCCTGCTCGGATCGGTCATGGTGCCGCTGACGGCGCTGGTCATCCCGACGTTCATCCTGCTGTCGGACCTGAACCTCACGGACACGATCTGGGCGGTCATCCTCCCGTCGCTGCTCAACCCGTTCGGCGTCTACCTGATGCAGGTGTACGTGACGGATGCGGTACCGGACGAACTCCTCGAGGCCGCGCGCATTGACGGCGCCGGCGAATTCCGCACCTTCCTGCAGGTGGCTTTCCCCCTGATGCGTCCGGCGTTCGTTACCGTCCTGCTGCTCTCGATCGTCGGCACCTGGAACAACTACTTCCTGCCGCTGGCGATGCTGCAAAACACGCAGCTCTATCCGATCACGGTCGGTATCGGACTCTGGGAGGGGCAGGCATCCGCAAACAACGGAGGCGGCCAATCCCTGTGGGGCCTGATCATCATGGGCTCACTCATTTCGGTAATCCCGCTGGTGCTCGCGTTCCTCTCCCTGCAGAAGTACTGGCAGGGCGGACTCTCCATCGGCAGCCTGAA
>JAODMY010000134.1 GCA_025465535.1 Glaciihabitans sp. | reverse complement strand
CGACGCCGGCCGCGGCGAGGTACTGCAGCACGGGTGAACCGAGTCCGCCGGCCCCCAACACGAGCACGCGCGCGTTCGCGAGCCGGCGCTGCGCATCCTCACCGAAACCGGGCAGCGCGATGTTGCGGGCTGCCCGCTCGGACTGCGCGGGGTTCAGCGCGGCTATCGGTTCGACAATGGGGCGCATGTCGCCCAACTTTACGCTCGGGATCGCACCGACAGCCCGGTTGCGAACACCCAGCCGAGGATGCCGGCGAGGCAGATCCGCTCGGCCAGGCCGAAGACACCCGGGAACCAGATCATGGTGCTGCCGAGGAAGACGAGGCCCACCGTCGCGACGCCGAGGAAGATCGTGGATGCGATGCTTCGGTGCGACGACTGCAGCATCCAGAACGCGGCGAGAGCGAACACGAATCCGGTCGATGCTCCGGCGACGTGGATCGTGCCGTGCACTGTCGTTGCCGCTCCCCCGCGCGCGATGTCGGTCGCAAAGAACGCGATGAGTGCCGAGCAGAACCCTGCGACCGCGAAGAGGGCGAGGCCGACCGTTCTCATTCGGGACGCCGGCCCGCTGCGCGCGATCGCGACAGTCAGCGCCGCGCAGGTGAGGCCGCGGCCGAAGAAGTTGATGGCCATGATCCAGCCGAAGGGCCCGACGGCGAGGTCGCTCTCGGCATCCCGAATCGGACTGTAGTGCGGAGGCAGAAACTGCAGGATGACATCGACGATCGCGTAGACGACGACACCGATCATCGCGATGGTCGCGAATACTGTGCCGCTGGGCGATGCGCGGACGGTTGACCTGAGCCGGGGTTCGATCGATTCGGCCACCGGATCACTGTAACCACCACTCACGGATCGTCACGCATCGCAGGAGACGCGTCTGCCCCCGCGTGATGCGTCTGCCCCCGTACGTACGGGGGCAGACGCATCGGGCGGGGGCAGACAGGGCACGGACCCGGTCGCGGTTTGGTGCGAGTCGGGTGAGCCCTGGTCGGATTGGCTGAGCCCGGGGTGGGGCGGGTCGGGTCGGGTTGGCTGGGCCCGGATGCCGATTCGGGGCAGCGACGCTTCCCCATTCCTGCCCCCGGATCCCGCTCGGGAAAAAGTTTGAAAATAGTTTTCCGTTTGGGGCGAAAAGGTGTGGATAACCGGGCGGAATGTCGGTGCCATCCTGTTGCCTTAAGACATGAAGACCGGACAGCTCACCGCCCTCGTGGCCGTGGTCTCGGGCGTCCCCTCCCGTGCCGTCTTGGCGCCGATCGACTCGACGGCCGATGAGCTTCTCGACACCCTGGTCTGGGTGGATGGGGTCCAGAGTCGTGCGGCCGCTGCGAAGATCGTGCTCGTCGAGCAACTGCGGCAGCGGCTGGCCCACGGTGCTTCTGATCCAACGTCGCGGTCTCTCGACGAGCGAGCCTTCACGGCCGAGATCGCGGCCGCCCTCACGCTCTCGGAGCGCGCAGCCGAGAATCTCATCGGCGTGAGTCGCGCGCTGGTTCAGTCCCTCCCCGCAACGCTGACCGCACTGGCGAGCGGCGAGATCTCTTATCGGCACGCGCAGATCATGGTCGAACAGACCGTCGGGTTGGACGCCGACAGCCTCGCCGCGCTCGAGGCGAAGGTACTGCCGGCGGCATCCACCTCCACTCCACCGCGATTCGCGTCGACGGTGCGCAAACAGCGGGAGCGCCTGAACCCCGAGTCGATCGAGGAGCGCCACGTCGTCGCACGGGATGGGCGCACCGTGGTCCTCGACGAAGACCGCGACGGAATGGTCTGGGTCAGCGCCAGGACGAGTGCCGCGAACGGTCTGGCCATCCACGACAGGCTGACGACCGCCGCCCTCGCTATGCGCAAGCGGGGCGATAAGCGCACTCTCGCGCAGCTGCGAGCCGATATCTTCGTCACGATCCTGCTGGCCCGCTCGCACAAGGTGTCGGGCAAGCACGGGGCAACGGTGCCCGCCTTCGACGATTTGCTCGACCTCAGCGGAGACGTCAACAACACCGATATATACAACACCGACAACTTTGTTCGCTGGTTCCGCGGCATCATGGCCGAGGTCATCGTGAGCGTACCGGCGCTGTCCCTGCTTGGCCACGGCACCGAGCCGGCGGCCCTCGAAGGCTACGGACCGATTGACCTTGACACCGCCCGCATCCTGGCGGGGCGCGCGCGGAGTTTCGTTCGGATCCTGACCCATCCGGAAACGGGGGCGACACTCTCGGTTGGTCGAAAACGCTACAAAGTACCGAAAGACCTGCGGATGTGGTTGCGAGTTCGCGATGGCACCTGCCGATTCCCGAACTGCAACCGACAGGCCAAACGCTGCGATGTCGATCACTCGTTCGAGTGGCACGAACTCGGCGAAACCGCCCACGACAATCTCGCCCACCTGTGTCGAAGTCACCACACGCTGAAAAGCGCCGGCAAGTGGAAGGTCGAGCAGGCGAGTGATGGCAGCGGGGATCTCACCTGGAGCTCCCCTGCAGGCCGCTCGTACACGACTCGACCCGCCATGCAACTCGCTGCTCGTTAGCGGTAGCGGGGCTGCCCGCGCTGCACCACTAGCCCACAGCACATCTAGCCCAAACGCAGGTCTGCCCCCGACCGATGCATCTGCTCCCGTACGTACGGGGGCAGGCGCGTCAGGCGGGGGCAGACGTGAAATGCGAACCGGAAACTAGCGGGCGGCGGAGCCATCCGTGTAGTCGGAGTCCTGCTGCTTCCACGCGAAGAGGGCACGAAGCTCCTTGCCCGTGGCCTCGATCGGGTGCTGCGCACCCTTCTCGCGGAGCGCCAGGAACTCCGGAGCTCCGGCATCCTGGTCATCAATGAAGTGCTTCGCGAAGGTACCGTCCTGGATCTCGTTCAGGATGGTCTTCA
>JAODMY010000104.1 GCA_025465535.1 Glaciihabitans sp. | reverse complement strand
GCGTCGGCCAGCGCGCCATATCGCTCGTCGAGCGCGGTTATCGTCCGATGGGCCCCGCCGGCGCGACGGATCGTTGCCGAGATCCGAGCGGATGCTTTGGCGAGCCGCTCATCCTCCGATCCGAGTGCGGGATGCGGGGCGTATACAAGTGTGATTTCGGAACGCGCCAGGAACGCGGACACGAGTTGCTCGCCCATAGTGAGAATGGAACTATGCCCGTCGTCGGCGAATAATCCCTCCCAGGTCGGGGCGTAGACGACCGTGCATCCCCGCTGCTGGCCCAGCGCTCGCGCTCGCTTTGTCACGGCCGCAAGCTGGCTGAGCTGCGGTCGCCCAACGAGCCGGATCTGGTCCTCGCGAACTCCGATATTCGCGGCCAGGTAGCGGTCGCGCGCGGCGGGCCCCACAGCCCAGATCTCGTCGAACGCGCGAGCGGCCGGGTTTGCAGGCTCGCTCTTGTCGCTTTCGCCATGGTTGATGAAAACGTCGAAGAGACCTGGCACCCGCAACAGGTTCTTATTGGGCGGGGTGCTGCGCGGATAGAGCGCGATCGTGAGCGAGGGAACCTCGTCGACCAGTCGTTCGATCGCCTCGGCGCCCTGGATGAAAATGATCGGAAGCCTCGTACTGAGGATCGCGTCGTTGTGCCAGCGCTGCCTGTCGACGATCAGGATCGCCACCCGGTGCCGCTCGTCGAGTTGCTCAAGCACGCGCATCCACTGTTCGAGTGCGTAGACACTTGCTGCCGCTCCGTTGAAGTGGACGAGGATCTCGGGGGCTCTCGAACGGAGAGCATCGAGCATGACCTCCAGCCGTGTGGACTCGGCAGGCATCCGGCGATTGTGAAGGATGGTAACGGCGATCGGGATCACCGTGACGATGGACCAGGCTACACACGCGATGCCAACCCAGAAGTATCCCGACGACAGGTAGTGGAAGGCCGCGAACAGCGGCGCAGTCAACCAGACCGGAACCGTGACTGTGGTCGCTCCTGCCTCGCCGAGGATGCGGCGCGGTTGGGCGAGGGGAGTGTCGAGGTTCTCCCATCGAGCGGCACTGCGCCAGCGCCGCACAACCAGGATCCTCAGGACAAAGCGCAGAAAGTGTGCCGCGTGCAAGACCACGAGGAGCAGCGTGACTTCCCAGACGGCGAACGGGCTCGCGCCCTCGCGGAACACAACGATGACTGTCGCGACGCTGATGACCACGGACACCGAGGTCTGGTCGGCGTGCACTTCGCGAAGTGACTCGCGGCCCCGATAGGCGAGGATCTCGGCGGCAAGAAAGAGGGCGACGGCTCCGGCCAGGAGCCACCAGGCGGTCAACGTGGATACGACCGCGCAGGCAACAGAAGCGAGAAGCAGAATTCGGCGCATCAGGACAGGGCTCCCGCGTTGTCGAGCGGTGCGATGTCGGATGTTTCGACATCGGGTCCCGACTGAATCTGGGGCGCGCGCGGGACGGATCGCACGCCCGGATAGCGCAGGCGTGCACGATCGACAGAGAGGGAAACCTCGTGAGCAAAAGAGGCGACCGGATCGTCCTGGATCGGCCCGAGCAGATACTCCGACAGGGCGATCCTGGCCGGGCTTCCGCCGATATCCCCGGTCAGTGCGAGCTCGATGGCTTCCGTGAAGTTGCCTCCGCGCTGGGTCGTGAGATCGGCATCCACGATGGTGCCCGCATCCGCCGAAGGAAACGCCGCCAGGAAGTCCGTGAGCGGTTCGCTGAGCGGGTTGGTGACGAGGTACGGCTTATGCGAGGCGAGGAAGTCGGTGAGCACGCTCGAGATGTCGGTGATCATCGTGTCCGCCTGGTTGAACGCGGCGTAGAGCGAGACGGTGCCGTCGCCGTAAACCTCGTGGTCGCTGCCCGCTGCACGCAGCAGGCGGCTGATCTCCTCCTGTGCCGCGATCATGTCGGCGCGCCGGTGTCCGCTCGACGGATGCGGCTTGAACAGGATTCGCGGCGGCGTCGGCATCGCGAGCATTGCTTTGATCATCGGGACGCCCATGCTGGCGAGCGAGGAGTAGTTCGACTGTTCGAGAAAGCCCTCCCAGGTGGGCGCATACAGGACGGTCGGCCGCGAAGAGACTCCAGCGATCAGATCCTCTTCCGAAACGCTTGCGATCTCAGCGAGCTGTGGCCGGCCGACGGTCACGAATTGATCCGTTCTGAAGCCCTCGCCGAGTGCGCGGTATCTATCGATGCCGGCCGGTCCCGATACCCAGATCTCATCGAAGATCCGAGTGTATGGATTGAAGCTCGAGACCTTGTCGCTGTCTCCGTGGCCGATGAAGATCTGCAATAGACCGCGCAACCTCATGATGTGGAAGACCCTGTTGCCCGTCGTCGGATGCAGTACGACCCTCACCGAGTCGACGGTCAGGTATTCGACGTCGCGCGCCTGCGTGGCAACGACAAGGGGAATCTCGGTTTCCTCGATGTTCGCAAGGTGGGACGCTTCGCTGAGCATGATCAGTGTGCGCGTGGGGAAAGAACTCGCCGTCTTCAACCAGACATTCAGCGCGTAGGTGCCGTTTGCGGGGGCGGTGAAGAAGATCACGACCTCCGGAGCATAGGCGTCAAGCGCCGCCTGCAGGCGGGCAATCCTTGTGGGTCGATAGCCCTCGCGCAGAAGCTGCCTGCGCCGCACAAGGCTCGTGATGCAGGAGACGATGGATGCCGCGCTCGCCACGGTCGCGACCGCGATCAACCACGCAGATTCCGCGTGCCCCGCGAGCACGGCCAGGGCTCCGATGCTGAAAATTGCGGCGGGCAGGAGCGCAAGCTGGTTCGTTCCGAGTGGGGGAAGCGGGAGCGCAGAATCCGCAAGTCCGAACCGACTGAGTCCCCGCCAGGCGAGGCTCCCGGAGGCGAATCCGCGGTCGCGCCACTGGTACGCCAGGACAGCGAGATAGCACAGGGCCGCTGACACTGCGACGGCGGGCAGAATCCCGACCTCCGAGTCGACGGGTGTTCGCCAGAAGCCGAAGCCATCCGCGCGCCAATCGGGCGTGAACGCGACGGTGACCTCAAGCAAAACGACGAGCGCGACCAGCAGCAACACCCGTGTGGCTCGAGAAATACCGATGTAGTTGAGCGCGCGGGTGACGGGGGAGCGCAGCGCAGTGATGGCGACCTGCGATCCGATGACGATGATCGCGCCAACGAGCGCGATCCACGGATTCCGCCCGAGCACACCGAGCGCGAGAGCCACAAATCCGAGCCAGTGGCAGGCCGCAAGAGCAAGATCGGCGTAGCCGATTCTGGTTATGGAGTCCTTGTAAGCTGCGCGAATCTCGCGCGGAGTCGCTGTCGCTGCCGGAGACGCCCGGACGTCACTGCGTTCCGGAGGTGTCGCGTCCATGCGGTCAGCCGCCCAGCGTGGGCGAATCCAGGACAGCGGCGTCGAGCTCGGAAGGGTCGAGGTCATCGGCGAGATCATCGACGGGGCTTCCGTCACGGCGGACGTCGATGACGTGACCGGTGGCGGACGAGATGAGCGTGTCGACGGATGCCAGCGCCACGGCACGGGCGTTCAGGAGCGAGGCGCCTGGCTCGTCGCCGAAAGCCTTCGTGCGTAGCGGCGTCCGGGTACGGTCGGGATTGATGACGTTGATCCGCACCTCGTCCTTGACCCATTCATCGGCGAGTGCCTGGGTGAAATTGACGAGCGCAGCCTTGGTGGCGGAGTAGAGGCTGTATTCGCCCCGACCCCTTGTGTACGAGCTCGAGGTGAAGTTGAGGAGCTGACCCTTGGTCTCGCGCAGGTAGGGGAGTGCCTCCTGTGCGATCAGGATGGGGCCGATGAGGTTGATGTCGATCGTGGTGTAGATCGTGTCATCCGACGCATCCTCCAGACGCGAGACCGCGAGGAGCCCGGTCGAGTTCACGACGTAGTCGATTCGACCGCTCAGCGTCTTCGCCTCGAGGAGGGCTGCCCGGACCTCGTCTCGGTTCTGCACGTGGGTCTTCGTTTCTGAGCGGCTGTAGGAGAAGACGGTCGCGCCGAATTCCTTTGCCACCGAGCCAACCTCGGCGCCGATGCCGTATCCGCCACCGAAGATGACGACGGTCTTGCCTGCCAACTGTGCCGAGCGAGTTTCGTGCGCGAGTTCCCTGGCGATCGATGAGCGCAACTGGAACAGCTTGTCGGCCATGGCGATGTCGATGGCCTCTGTGACCTTCATGTTCTCGTCGGACCCCGAGACGACCGCGATCTTCACCTCTGGCGTGTAGCGCAGCACGACCGTGCAGTCGTCGGTCGCCGCGAAGTGGGGGTCGGCCCGAGCCTTCTCATACGCTGCGCGGATGGCTGAGAGTCTGAAGCCCTGCGGCGTCTGCCCCCTGCGCAGCTTCGATCGCGGCGGAACCGCGACGAGGAAGTTGTCGTCGGACACCTCGATGATCGTGTCCGCAGACGGGATGGCGGTGTCTACGGCGCTGTAGTCGTCGAGGGCCCGGACGCAGTCGTGGATGATCCGCTTGTCGACGAATGGCCGCACAGCGTCGTGGAACAGCACCTTAATCTCATCGGTGCCGAGTTCGTCGATCGCCAACTGCGTCGTCTGGTTGCGATCGGCACCGCCCTCAAGCACGCGCGTGAGTTTCGGATACTTGCCAGAGCTTCGAATCGCGAGGATGGGATCGAGGTATCCGGGCGTCATCAGGACGATGATCTCGTCGACGTCCGATGAGTCGTTGAGTGCTTCGATCGTGTGCTCGACCAGCGGCTTGCCAGCGATCTTGATGAGCTGCTTGGGAAGATTGAAGCCGATCCTGGCACCAACCCCTCCGGCCAGGACCACCGCAACAGTGCGGAGGTCTTCTCCTGAGTGAGAGGTCACGTGTTTAGCTCCGGTTGCGTCGACGTATTTCATGGGGCGAGCACGATGGCGCACGCCCTGAATCATTCATGACATCCTACCGATCCGGCCTATCCAGCACCGAGCCGCGAGGCCCCGAAGCGGTTTGGCGCGGGGGCGCCGGTCAAACCCGCTCCCGGGTTCGGTGCCGCGAAGTTACCTGGTTGTGCGCGACTCGGTGGAGATCCCCGACGAAGCCGGCCGGTTTTCCGGGTGCTTCGGGCGCACGACATGCTCGGGTTCGTCGGTCGTGGCCGGGGTGCGCAGCGCCGCCAGCTTGCCGCCGACAAACCGCGCAAGCCGCTGCGACGGACCCTCGACGAAGCGAAAGAACAGCACGGCGACACCGACCGACAGCGGGATTCCGATGAGTGCGACCAACCACCACATCTGCTCGCCGAGGAAATACGCGAGCGTCGCGATGATCGGGACGTGCACCAGGTAGAGGCTGAACGAGATGCGACCCAAAAACTGCGGAACGCGGCGTCTCAGCGTGTTGCGAATCGCAGGGAATCCGATCGCACAGAGGATGCTGCCCGCGGCACCGGCGCCAACGAGCGCGTTGAGGATGTGCCCGCCAACCGAGGCCGAGGGGATCGCAAACAAGAAGATGTGGCTGGCGATGAGGAAGAACAGCGAGACGACCAGCGTGGAGATCCAGAACGTGCGGCCGCGCTGGCGCGACCACTCCTGGATCTCGCCGAGATGAAGAGCCATCAGGGTACCGATGAAGAAGACCGGCAGATAGAGGCGAGGGTCGACGTGGGTGGTGTCGCCCGTGCCGCTGACGATGATGCAGAGCCCGATCGCGATGACCCAGAATCGGCGGACCTTGACCGCGAGGAAGACGAACAGCGGCAGAAGGAGTGAGAAGAACACCTCCCAGCGCAGTGACCACAGAACGTTATCGACCCCGTTGCCGACCTTCATGAGGCTCGTGTCGGCAAGGAAAGTCAGCAACGGAACGGATCGCGCATTGGTCGTGCTTGTCCACATGCCCGGCGTGACTGCCGAAGCGTGCCTCGGGATGAAGATGATGAGGAGTGCCGCGAACATCAGGGCGGCAACAGAGGGGATATAGAGACGCAGCACTCGGCTGGGGTAGTACTTCAACCAGCGGAATCCCTTACGGAATGCCGGCAGGGCCACGACCAGTCCACTCAGGACGAAGAAGATGAGAACCGCTTCCGGCCCCGCGGTCAGGATCTTCAGCGGCGAATCCGCGATCCACCACCACACGTCGCCAACGGTGTGAGTCTCGAGATACGGCTGGGCGACGAGGCTGGTATGAAAGAGGACGACAACGACGGCTGCGATTCCTCGCATCCCGTCCAGTTCCGTAAGCCTCTTCATCTATTCGACCGTATGAGTGCTACATAAGAGTTTTCTGTGAACGAGATGAGCGGATGACTGCTATCTTGTGCGGGGTAGCCTGAGAATTGACACACGTATGGGTCAAATCGACACGTATCGAGTGGGGATGGCGGCCTCGCCCTTGCTGAGTCTCTGCGCTTCTGCGGGCAATTCGGCTACCGCTCTGGCGTGCTGCTCCCGCGCAAGCTGTGTGCCCTCCGCACCGAGATATTGTTCTTTGTCAACTCCCTGGTCAACGAGCAGAACCGAGAGCGGACGCTCGTCCGCGGTGAGTTTCGGCGCGCCCCCGATGTAGATGGTCTCTGCTTCCGCTACCGCGCTGTTCAGCGTGCGGACGGGCGTCTTTCGACCACCGACCGTCGCCTTCTCCGCCGACCTCTTGGCGACGGAGATCCACTCACCGAGATCGTCGCGTCGTGCGACGAGTTTGTAGACGAGGCCGGCGGTCGGATGGCCGGAGCCGGTGGCAACGGATGTCCCGACCCCGAACGCGTCGACGGGTGCCGCGCGGAGGGCCGCGACCGTGTACTCGTCGAGGTCCGAGCTGACGGTGATCTTCGTGTTACGGGCGCCGAGCGAGTCGAGTTGCGCGCGAACCTCGGTGACCTGCTGCGGCAGGTCACCGCTGTCGATGCGGATCGCGCCGAGATCCGTTCCGGCGACCTTGACCGCGAGGTCGACGGCCTCGGTGACGTCGTAGGTGTCGACGAGGAGCGTTGTGCCCGGTCCGAACGCCTTGACCTGTGCTTCGTATGCTGCCTCCTCGCTGTCGTGCAGCAGCGTAAACGCGTGCGCCGACGTGCCCATGGTCGGTACGCCCCAGGCGCGGCCGGCTTCGAGGTTGCTTGTGGCTCCGAACCCTGCGATGTAGGCGGCGCGGGCGGCGGCGACGGCGGCGCGCTCACTCGCGCGACGCGAACCCATCTCCGCGAGCGGGCGACCGTCCGCGGCGCTGACAACCCTGCTCGCGGCCGCGGCGACGGCGCTGTCGTAGTTGAGGACGCTGAGCGCGAGCGTCTCGAGGAGGACGGTTTCGGCGAATCCGCCCTGCACGACGAGCAGGGGTGAGCCGGGGAAATAGACTTCCCCCTCCGCGTAGCCGGTGATGGTTCCCGCGAAGCGGTAGTTGGCGAGCCAGTCGAGCGTGACGGCATTGACCACGTCGTTCTCCCGCAGCCAGGCGAGTTCCGTGTCCCCGAAACGGAAATCGCGGATGAGCTCGAGGAGCCGGCCCGTACCGGCGACGACCCCGTAGCGGCGGCCATCCGGAAGCCTGCGCGCGAAGACTTCGAACACGCACTCCCGCTCGTGCAGATCGCTGCCGATGGCGGCATCGATCATGGTCAGCTCGTAGCGGTCGGTGAGAAGCGCGCTGGTCATGCACACAAGCCTAGGCAACGGTGGCTGGGTGGGCGCGCGTGGCAGGCTGGGGTAGACCGAGTAAACTCCGTGATCGTGACGGATGCGCCCATCGGAGTCTTTGACAGCGGTGTTGGCGGACTCACCGTCGCCAGGGCGATCATCGACCAGTTGCCGCGCGAATCCCTTCTCTACGTCGGCGACACGGCGCACTCGCCCTACGGTCCCAAGCCCATCGCCGAGGTCCGCAGGTACGCGCTCGCGGTGCTCGATGACCTGGTCGACCAGGGTGTCAAGCTGCTCGTGATCGCGTGCAACACCGCCTCTTCGGCCATGCTTCGGGATGCCCGCGAGCGCTACGAGGTCGGGCGCGGAATCCCCGTGGTCGAGGTGATCCATCCCGCGGTGCGGGCGGCGGTGCGACAGACACGGAGCAAGCGCATCGGCGTGATCGGCACCGTCGGGACGATCAACTCGCGCGCGTACGACGACGCGTTCATAGCGGCATCCGACCTCGAAATCATCTCCCAGGGCTGCCCGCGCTTCGTCGAGTTCGTCGAGGCGGGCGTCACCAGCGGGCCGGAGTTGTTCGCCGTCGCCGAGGAGTACCTCGCGCCGTTGAAGGCCGCCGGTGTTGACACCCTCGTGCTCGGCTGCACCCACTATCCGTTGTTGGCCGGAGCCATCCAATACGTGATGGGGGAAAACGTGACGCTGGTGTCCAGCGCCGAGGAGACGGCATACGACGTGTATCGGATGCTCGTGAAGCACGGTCTCGAGCGGACATCCACGACTCCTCCCAGCTACCGTTTCGAGGCGACAGGCGACAGCCAGGCCGAATTTCTTCGACTGGCAAGCCGCTTCCTCGGCCCCGAGGTCACGCGAGTCGAACTCGTCGAGACCGGCACGATCCCATTGATAGAAAGATGACAGGCCGAAAATGACCGACACCACACGCAGCGACGGACGCAGTCTCGACCAGCTTCGCGAAATCACCATCGAGCGCGGCTGGAGCAAGCAGGCCGAGGGGTCGGCCCTCATCTCGTTCGGCAACACGCGCGTGCTGTGCACGGCATCCTTCACCAACGGCGTTCCGCGCTGGCTCGCGGGCAAGGGCAAGGGCTGGGTCACTGCGGAGTACTCGATGCTGCCGCGATCGACGGATTCGCGCATGGATCGCGAGTCCGTCAAAGGCAAGATCGGTGGCCGCACTCACGAGATTTCCCGTCTGATCGGCCGCTCGCTCCGGGCTGTCATCGACATGAAGGCGCTCGGTGAGAACACCATCGTGCTCGACTGCGACGTTCTCCAGGCCGACGGCGGCACGCGCACCGCCGCGATCACGGGCGCCTACGTCGCGCTCGTCGACGCGATCGAGTGGGGGCGCGAGCACAAGTTCATTGCGCAGAAATCCGTGCCGATCATCGACAGCGTCGCCGCCGTCTCGGTCGGCATCATCGACGGCGAGCCGATGCTCGACCTCGCCTACGTCGAGGACGTCAGGGCAGAAACCGACATGAACGTCGTCGTGACCGGCCGCGGCCTGTTCGTCGAGGTGCAGGGGACCGCGGAGGGCGCCCCGTTCGACCGGCTTGAGCTGAACAAGCTGCTCGACCTCGCTCTCGGCGGAGCGGTGTCGCTGACCGAATTCCAGAAGGCGGCGCTCGCCTCGTGACTCTGCTCCCGAAAAACCTGGTTCTCGCGACGCACAACGCGCACAAGGTCGAGGAGTTGAGGCGCATCCTCGGACCGCGGCTCGACGGCATCGAGCTGGTCGGCTACGACGGTCCAGAGCCTGTCGAGGACGGCGAGACGTTCGAGGCCAACGCGCTGATCAAGGCGCGGGCCGCGTTCGCGCACACCGGGGTGGCCGCGATTGCGGACGACTCCGGGATTTCGGTGGATGCGCTGGGCGGCGAGCCGGGCATCCACTCCGCTCGGTATGCCGGAACGCGGGATGACGCTGACAACCTCGCCCTGCTGATCGAGCGGATGTCCGGGGTGGAGAACCGGGCGGCCTCATTCACCTGCGCCGCGGCATTCGTCGACGCCGAAACCGAGCACGTCGAAACGGGTATCTGGCCCGGGGTCGTCCTTCGGGAGGCGGCGGGCGGCGGAGGGTTCGGCTACGACCCGATCTTCCAGCCCGACGGGATCCCGGTGAGCGCAGCCGAACTCAGCGCGGACGAGAAGAACGCCACCAGCCACCGCGCCATCGCCTTCGGCCGCTTGCTGGACTTCATCCACTCCCGCTGATTTCCTTTCATCGAATGCCCTATAACTGCGGATGCCTCCATCCACGCATCAACAGTTAGAGGGCATTCGATGGAATGAGCGGGGATGAGGATGGCGAAATGTGGGTGCGGGGCGAAGTGAGCCGGGCGGCTCGTTAGCCTGAGAGCGTGAGCGATAGCGCGGCGAGACCCCGAGTTCGCGTCGTCATGCTGCTCGGACCGGCATTCGTGGCGTCCATCGCCTACGTCGATCCGGGTAATGTCGCGGCGAACCTGTCGGGCGGCGCGAGGTATGGCTACCTGCTGGTGTGGGTACTCGTCGTGTCGAACCTGATGGCGGCGCTCATCCAGTACCAGTCCGCGAAGCTCGGACTCATCACGGGACGCAGCCTGCCCGAATTGCTGGGCGACCGACTCGGCACGGGCTCGCGGCGCGCGTTCTGGGTCCAGGCCGAACTGATCGCCGCGGCAACCGACCTCGCCGAAGTGGTTGGTGGTGCGATCGCACTGCAGCTGCTGTTCTCGGTGCCCCTGGTTCTTGGCGGGCTGATCGTCGGGGGCGTCTCGATGCTGCTCCTCGCGGCGCAGAGTCGCTTCGGCCAGCGATCGTTCGAGCGCGTGATCGTCGGACTTCTCGCCATCATCGCCATCGGATTCCTGGTGGGGCTGTTCGTGCACGCTCCGGACGGCGTGGGAGTCCTCGGCGGTCTCATTCCCCGATTCCAGGGGACGGGATCGATCGTGCTGGCCGCCAGCATGCTCGGGGCAACCGTCATGCCGCACGCGATCTACGTGCATTCGGCGCTGGTTCGGGATCGACACGGAAAGCCCGCGGAAGCGGCCAACACCAGACTTCTCCTCCGGATCACGAGGTGGGACGTCGTGATCGCGCTCGGCCTCGCCGGAATCATCAACATCGGAATGCTGCTGCTCGCCGCGGTCAATCTGCGAGGTGTGGGGACGAACACCATCCAGGGTGCGCACGCCGCGATTGCCGACGCACTCGGGCCGGTCGTCGCGGTCATTTTCGCGATTGGACTGCTGGCCTCCGGGCTCGCATCCACCTCGGTCGGCAGCTATGCCGGAGCCACGATCATGAGCGGGTTGTTGCGTCGCCGCATCCCGCTGTTCGTGCGGAGGGTCGTCACTCTCATTCCCGCGCTGCTCGTGCTCGGCCTGGGGGCCGACCCGACCGCGGCGCTCGTGATCAGCCAGGTGCTGCTGAGTTTCGGTATCCCGTTCGCGCTAATTCCCTTGCTGCGTTTGACGAACAGCACCGAGGTCATGGGAGACCATCGGAACGGAGTTCCCGTGCGGATTGCGCTGACCGTGTCGGTCGTGCTGGTGGTTGCCCTGAACGTCGTGATACTCGCATTGACCGTCGCCCCGGGAGCATAGCGGCGGGCGGCCCCCACTCGGCATGGCTAGGGTTGTGGGGTGCCAGACGACCAGATTGTTCCGCTCGATGCTTCTCCCGGCGACCGCATCGCCGAGGCGGTGAAACTGTTCGGTGAGCACGATGTCGCCGACCGTGCCTCCGCTCTGCTCGGCGGTGCGAACGAGGGCGAGGAGTTCCTACTCTGGGTCGGCGGACAACACGCTCAGGGCATCCTCGACGGTGCTCCGGCCCTCTACTGGCCCGAGGTGTGGGGCGCTCGCACTCTGCTGTACGCCTGGGATGCGGCGGCGGCGCCGGCCGTCCAGCTGGGTCTGAGCAACCAGGCCTGGCGCGTCCGCGAGATGTGCGCTCGTGTCGCCATTGCTCGCAAACTTCCCTTTGCGTCGGAGCTGGCGTTGTTGCTGACGGACGAGGTGGCCCGGGTTCGCGCCATGGCTGCTCGCGCGCTCGGCGAACTCGGCGAGTACGAGGAGGCCATCCAGGTCAAGGCGCTGTTGACCGACCCCGAGGTCGAGGTGCGTCGGGCTGCGGGAAACTCGGTACGAGAACTCGCGAAGCGGCTCGACCGACCGATCGAGTAGCGAGCCCTACTCGCCGTGCTTCTGGTCGACATTCGACCGTCGTGGGACTTCGGCACCGGTCTTGACCGGCGCCCCCGCCCGGTTCGCAGCCCGAGCCTTGCTCGCCGACCTGAGGTAGTGGATGATCGCGACCACGGCGGTCACAACGACCACCGCGAGCAGGACCACGTCGACGTACCTGGTCACGAAACGTGCCACGGGCGGGATGTTGCCGAGTAGGTAGCCAGCGGTCGTCACGCCACCGCCCCACACGAATCCACCAATGAGGTTGTAGAGCGTGTACTTGCGTCGATCCATGTGGCCGACGCCAGCCGCGATGGGTGCGAACGTGCGGACGATGGGAACGAATCGCGCGAGGATGACAGCAAAGGCACCGTACTTGTCGAAGAACATGTTGGTGCGGTGCACGTTCTTGATGCTGAAGAGTCCGCTCTCCTTGCGTTCGAAGATGCGGGGACCGGCCTTCTTCCCAATGAAGTAGCCCGCCTCTCCGCCGAGGAACGCCGCGGCGCCGATCGCGAGCGCGACCCACCAGATGTCGACGTCAATCAGACGGTGCGGACCAAACGTGAGAAGCCCGGTGATCAGGAGCAGGGTGTCGCCGGGAAAGATGAACCCGATCAGAAGCCCGGTCTCGGCGAAAATGATGATGCAGACCACGAGGAGAGCCCACGGTCCCGCTCCGGCGATCAGGGCATGGGGATTCAACCACGGAAGAAACGCGGTGGCTAGCAATGGATCTCCAGTCGTTGGCTGCCAGATCGAGCAGCGCGGCTGCGGCAATGAGGCCTCGCTCAAAGGCTACTAGTCCTGTGTGACTCCTCGGTAGATCACAAGCCAGATCACAGTGCGGGAGAAGGGACTTGAACCCTCACGCCCGAAGGCACAGGAACCTAAATCCTGCGTGTCTGCCAATTTCACCACTCCCGCGGGCCTCACAAGTGTATCGGCGGCGCGGTGCTCGAACGCTCGATCAACCTGGCCTCCGCGCGAATCGACGTCTTGCGGGAAAGCGGCCCGCCAGTCAGGTCGTCGAGCAGGATGCGCGCGCCGAGCCTGCCCTGTTCGTACGGGTCCTGAGCCATCGTGGTCAGCCCGAACGATGCCGAGAGGTCGTGATTGTCGATTCCGATGACCGAGAGGTCGCCCGGTACAGACAGGCCGTGATCGTGGGCCGCGAGAATCGCGCCGATGCCCATTTCATCGCAGTTGGCGAAGATCGCGGTGGGCCTCGCGCCCGGTCGGTCGAGCAACTCGTTCACTGCGTCACGGCTGGCGGTGAGCGAAAAGCGGCCGGACAGCATCCATTCGGTGCGCGACTCGATGCCGGCGGCTCCGAGCGCGTCGAGGAAGCCGAGACGGCGATCGCGCGGGACGACCCGGTTGAGGCCCTCGTCGTCTTCGCCGCCGAGGTGCGCGATGTCGCGATGTCCAAGCCTGATGAGGTGTTCGGTCGCCTCTCGAGCCACGGCGCGCTCGTCGATGCCGATGTGTCTAATTCCTCGAACCGGGCCACCGATCATGATCATCGGATGCCCGATCGAGAGCAGTTGCTCACGTTCGTCGGCGGTGAAATCGAGGCACAGCGCGATCAGCGCATCCGTTCGCTTGCGCAGGATCGAGCGGTGGAAGACCCGCGCGCGATCACCGCCGCGACTGGCCAGGTTGTAGAGGATCATGTCGTGGTTGGCCTCGCGGAGGGCGGAATCGATGCCCTCGATCACGGTCGTGTAGAACCAGCGGCTGATGGATGGCGCAACGACTCCCATCGCGTGCGTGCGGCCGGAGGCGAGTCCCGAGGCACTCGAGGAGGCGACGTAGCCGAGTTCGTCCGCGTGCCGGCGGATGCGCGCGCGGGTCTCCTCCGACACGTTCGGTAGCCCGCGGAGAGCCCGGGACACGGTCGCGATCGACACGCCGGAGACACGCGCGACATCGTCGATGCTCGTCACGTCTCACTCCGCGGGTATGACAACTCGGTCAAAAAGTGGCTCCACTCTGCCATACGCACGAGGCTCGCAACTGCGGCCGACTATCCCTTCGTTGCTCCGGCGAGGAGACCGCGGACGAAGAACCGCTGCAGCGCGAAGAACACGATGAGCGGAAGGATGATCGCGATGAACGACCCTGCAGACAGCAGATACCACGATTGCCCGAAGTTGCCGGCGAGATCGGTGATGACCTTGGTGATCGGATAGTTGCCACCCGCCGTGAAAATGGTCCCGACAAGCAGGTCATTCCAAACCCACAGGAACTGCAGGATCGCGAAAGAGGCAATGGCGGGCATCGACAGCGGCAGCACGATACGCAGGAAGATCTGGCCGTGTCCCGCGCCATCCACCCTCGCGGCCTCCATGATGTCGGAGGGGATCGCCGAGATGAAGTTGTGCAGCAGGAAGATGGCGAGCGGCAGGGCGAACATGGTGTGCGAGATCCAGATGCGGGCGAAGCTGTCGGCGACGTTGTTCAGGTTGAGGCCGGGGAAGACCGACCAGTTCCCGATCGTCAGACCAACCGAAAACAGCTTCAGCAGAGGTGAGATTGCGACCTGGATCGGCACGATCTGCAGCGAGAAGACGAGGATGAACAGGATGTTCTTGCCTTTGAAATTGATCCAGGCGAATCCATATGCCGCGAGAGCCGCGATGACGATCGGGAACACGGTTGCCGGGATCACGATCACCAGCGAGTTGAGAAACGACTGCCCGACCGTGATGCCACCGTCGTCGAAGTTCAGGGTGTCAGCGTAGTTCGAGAACGTCAATGCCGGGTGGCTGAAGATCGTCCACCACCCCGAGGTGTTGATGTCGGCCGGCGGCCGGAACGACGTGACGAAAAGCCCGAAAGTGGGGATGGTCCAGATCACGGCGATGACGATGGCGGCAATTGTGGCGCCCGGACTGGTCAGACGGTTCTTGGCGCTCTTGAAGGCATTCGTTTCGCTTCTTCGCGCCGCCGCCGCGACCTTGCGAGCGGATCGGGGGTCGATGTCTGTAGCGATCACAGTCCCAGCCTCTGCTTTCTGATGTTGTTCGCGTTGACGATGAGGAACGGCAGGATGAGGACGAACAGGAGAACCGCCTCGGCCGAGGATGTTCCGGTCTGGGGAGGCAGGTTGTTGAAGAGTCCGACCATCTGGTAACTCAGCACGCCCGTGTTGTTCTGGCCCTGCGTCGTCGCCGCGATGATGTCGTACACCTTCAGCGAAACGATCGAGATCGTGATCCAGGTAACGAGGATCGTTGGACGGATGCCGGGGATCGTGACGTTGCGGAATCTCTCGAACGCGTTGGCGCCATCCAGCTCCGCGGCTTCGTTCTGCTCCTCGGGGATGCCCTTGATCGCCGCCGAGAGCAGGACCATGGCGAACCCGGTCTGGGTCCAGATCAGGATGATGATGAGCAGTGCGTCGTTCAGTGGCGAGACCTGCAGCCAGTTAACCGGCTGACCGCCAAACCAGACCACGATCTGATTGAGCAGGCCGATCTGGCTGCCCTGCTGGTAGTCGTAGAAGAAACTGAAGATGATGGATGCCCCGACGAATGAGATTGCCACGGGCATGAAGACGAAGACCTTGAGCACCTTCTCGCCCTTGCTCTTGTCGATGAACACCGCGTACAGGAGTCCGATTGCCGTCGCGATGACGGGGGTGATGAGTACCCAGACGATCTGGTTGATCAACGCTACGAGTCCCTGGCTTCCACCGGCGAAGACGTAGGCGAAGTTGCTGAAGCCGACGAATCGTGATCCGTCGTTGCTGAAGAACGCCGAGATGATGGTCCTGATCAGTGGGTAGAAGAGGCCGATCGTCACGAGCGCCAGCGCGGGGGTCATGAACGCGATGAGCTGGAGGATGTAGCCCTTGCCGGATCGTGACCGGTAGTCGAACAGGAACAGGACGCCACCGAGTATCGCCGCGACTGGCACGAGCCAGACGGCCGAGTTGTAGACGCCGAGGACCAGGATTATCGCGGCCGGGATGACGACCGCGACAGCGAGCCGGATGACCGTGTACTGACGGCCTGATCGCGGCGCAATCTCGACGAAGAACAGGATGAGCCCCACCACGACGCCAAACGCCAGAAGGATCACGGGGATCTGGAGGAGCGGTGGCAGTAGTGCCAACCACTGGAAGAACGCGGTCATAGGTAACCCCTTCGAGTGCGACGGTGAACTCAAAAAACGCGGTGACTCAAGAAACGTGGTGCTGCGGGTGGTGCGAGGGCCGCCCCGCCGTGTGGCGAAAGCGACCCTCGCGGTTGTACTACTGACTAGTTGTTGGCTCGGGATGCCTGGATCTGCTTCTCGACCGCGGCCTGCGAGGTGCCGTTGACCCAATCGACCATGCCCTTCCAGAACGCGTTCTCCACGACGCTCGGCATTGCGTCATCCGCGGAGAACCGGAATGTCGTGTTCGGATCCTGCAGGGTCTTGATCGCGCTCTGCAGCAGCGGGTCGGCTTCCTTGGACGCGTCGACGCCCTTGTTCGCGCTGATGAAGGAGGCATCCTTCACCGTGATCAGGCTGTTGGCCCACGCGGCGCTGGACAGGTAGGCCATGACCTTCTGCGTCGCCGCATTGTTGTCGAAAGCCGCGGCGAAGTCGCCACCACCGACGACGGCGGTCTTACCAGCCGTGACCGACGGGAGTGGGAATGCCCAGATGTCGCCGTTCGGTCCGACCTTGGGAGTCGTTCCGGCCTTGGTCTTCGTGGTGGAGAAGCTGGCCTCGAGGAATGTGGCCTGGTTTGTCAGTGCGCAGGACCCGTCGGCCAGCTTGGTTGCGACATCCCCGAACTTGGTGGAGTTGATCGACGCGACGTTTCCGAATCCGGCATTGACCATCTTCGGGTTCGTGTAAATCTTGCCGAGTTGGGTGAACGCGGTGTCGATCCCCGGATCGGTGAACTTGGCCGTTCCCTTGACCCAGTTGTCGTAGACGGTCGGACCGGCCTCACTGAGGACGAGCTCCGCGAGGAAGTCCGCTCCGGGCCAACCCGACGCCGCTGCGGAGCTGAATCCGGCACACCACGCTGGCTTGCCGGTCTTCGACTGGATGGTGGCGGAATCTTTCAGAAGTTCGTCGTAGGTGGTCGGGACGGTGATGCCCCACTTGGTGAAGTCGGCCGGCGAGTACCAGACGTAGCCCTTGACGTTCGCATCGAGCGGCGTCGCGTACATCTTGCCGTTGCTGGTCACGTAGCCCTGCCAGTCAGCCGAGAAGTTCTTCTTGACGCTTGCCTCGGTGGCGGCGTTGACGGCCGACACCTTGCCGGATGCGATCGCGGCGGAGAGCAGGCCAGGCTGCGGGAACATCCCGATCGAGGGGAGGTCGGAACCCTGGATCTTGGTGGCGATGTTGGTCGTGAAGCTGGCGTCGCCGGTGTACTTGATGGTGATGCCGTTGTCTTTCGCCCAGCTCGCCCACGAGGCATTGAGCTCGGTTGCCTCGGTGCCGGTGTCCGGGCCGTAGATCGTTACGACCTTGCTGCCGCCGGAGCCTCCGGAAGAAGAACTACCCGGGTTCGCGGTGGTGCAACCAGCCAGTGCCAGGCTGCTGGCTGCGGCGATTGCGAGGATGACGGCGGTACGCCGGTGGAAGGAGTGGGAATGGATTGCTGTGGGTGTCATGCGGTTCGCTGTCAACTTCAAAACTCCTCATTGAGATTGTCGTTACGCCGCGGTCGGTGCACGCACGACGCTGTGTATTCGTCAACGTACCCCCGAACGCGGGGAGCCTGCAAGCGTTTTACGAAAGCGCTTACACGGGTGTATAGCGTGCGGGAACGAGTTGCCAGTGGTCACCTTCGCTCCAGATATCGTGTGGATTCCGCCGTGATCATGCAAGGCTTCGATCGTGAGCGACGACGAACGAACTACGAGGTCAGACGAGATTCTCGCGCTCATCCAGACGCTTATGAGCATGGTCTGGCATCCGGAGGTCTTCCTCACTCTTGAGCCACTGATCGGATCCGATCGCGCTGCCGCGTCGGTGCTGTCCATGACCAGTGGCGGGGGCGCCATCACAATGTCAAACTTCAGCTTTCGTGAACCGGAAATTGACGCTCACTGGGAAGCTGTGCGAGGCGAGCTATCGGACATCGTCTTTATCCCGCACGACGTCGATCTGAAAGTTCCTTCCGTGGCGCCGGCCATATTCGCTGATCTTGGGGCGCGATTGACGGCCGTGTACGGGCAACCGATCGAGTCGACCGCCGACGGCGTGGTGTGGGCCAGCGGGGAGCGCCTCGTCAGGCTGAAGCTTCACGACAGCCACCCCGCGGCTGCAGCGCTCATGGTGAGCATCGAGTTCCCGCGTTGACGGCATTCTCGGAACGTCAGTATCGCGTTATCGCCAGCGCGTCTACCTCGAGGCGGGCACCAGGAATGACGAGGCCGGCGACCTTCACAAGCGTGCTCGCCGGGTGAGCGCCGTCGCCGACGAACTCGTCCCTGGCGGCACGCACCGCGTCGAGGTCGTCGAGGTCGGTGAGAAAGAAGCCGAACTTCAGGATGTCCGCCGGCTTGGCGCCCGCGGCCTTCAGGGCGATGCGCAGGTTTCGAAAGACCTGCCTCGCCTGAATGAGTACGTCGGATTCGTCGACGAGATTGCCGTCCGCGTCGAGAGGCAGCTGGCCAGAGATGGCCACGATCCTGCCGGTTCCCGCCGTCGCGTGGCTGAAGCCGCTGGTCGGTGGCAGGCCTTCGGGTGATGAGAAGTGTTCGATCACTAGTGCTCCAGATCTTTGCTTCGCTCCACTTTGTCATGGGAGGCTTCGATCGGCTGTACGCGGCATCCGGATCCTGTGGATAACTTCGGAGGCTGAATCCCGGTGGCCTGAACACTGGGCGGATGACGCAGGCAACCTCGATGATCACCGACCGCGTGCGCGAGCGGGTGCGGCGCGACGGGGTCGATCTGCTCGGCTTCGGGGTCGCCGAGCGCTACGTGCGTGACGAAGTGCAGCGTTACAGCGAGCATGCGCTTGGCGGATCGTTGCCGCTGTTGCCCGATGAGGGGCTCGCCGCCAGCGAGGTCATCGCGACGCTCACCGGATTCGGCCCGCTGCAGCCGTACTTCGACGACACCGGCGTCGAGGAGATCTGGATCAACGCACCCGACCGCGTCTTCGTGGCGAGGGACGGCATCCCGGAGCTCACTGGTCTCACCCTGACCGACAGCGAGGTTCGGGATCTGGTCGAGCGGATGCTGCAGACCTCCGGTCGCAGGGTCGATCTCAGTTCGCCTTTTGTCGACTCGACGCTGCCGGACGGGTCGCGGCTGCACGTGGTCATCCCGGACATCACGGCGCGTCATTTCGCGGTCAACATCCGGAAATTCACCAAACGGATCAAAAGCCTGCACCAGCTCGTTGAGCTTGGTTCGATGACACACCAGGCCGCCGAATTTCTACGAATGTGTGTGCTGAGCGGGCAGAACATCCTCGTCTCTGGAGCGACGCAGAGCGGTAAGACGACCATGCTGAACGCGCTGCTGTCGGGGACGCGAGCGACCGAGCGCATCGTCACCGTCGAGGAAACGTTCGAGCTCGACCTCTCCGCCCGCGACACCGTCTCGATGCAGTGCCGCCAGCCGAGCCTGGAGGGGACAGGCGAGATCGGCCTGCGACGCCTTATCAAGGAGGCGTTGCGGATGCGGCCAGACAGGCTCATCGTCGGCGAGGTGCGCGAGGCCGAGGCGCTCGACCTGCTCATAGCCCTGAACAGCGGGCTGCCCGGAATGTCCTCGATCCACGCGAACAGTGCTCGGGACGCGCTGGCAAAACTGTGCACGCTGCCGCTGCTGGCCGGGCGCAACATCGATTCAGACTTCGTGGTGCCCACTGTTGCGGGGTGTGTCGATGTCGTCGTGCACTGTGAACTTGAGCGAAACGGCAAGCGTCGTGTGGTCGAGATTCTGACGCCGAGCGGCCGGATCGCCGGATCGACCATCGAAGCGAGCACGATCTTCACCATTCGGGACGGCCTGCTCGAGCCGACCGGCGGGTATCCGTCCAAGACGGCGAAGTTCCGGCGCGCGGGGCTCGATCCCGTCGTCGTGCTTTCGGCGGTGCGATCGTGACTTTTTTGTTCGGGCTGGTGCTCGGAATTGGATTGCTGCTCGTCGCGTCGCCCATCATGTGGCCGCGGATGCGCGCCATTGCCCGAGAGGATGGCGGTGCCCTCGATCGTGCGCACGAGCGACTCGCGCAGGCCGGTCTCGCCGGGGTCGGCATCCCGACGCTCGTCGTGGTCTCCGTGATTCTCGGGGTCGCCGCCTCTGCGGTGGTCTTTGTGCTGGTGCCAGTCGTGGTGGCGGCCGCGGCCGCGGGGCTGCTCGTGCTGCTGTTGCCGTGGCTGGTCGTGCTCTGGCGGGCAAGGGCAGCGCGTCGCGCAACGCGAGTTGTCTGGCCCGACGTCGTGGATCACCTGGTGTCGGCGGTTCGCTCCGGACTCGCTCTTCCCGACAGCGTCGTGACCCTGGCACACACCGGACCGCCGGTGACGCGCACGGCATTCGCGGAATTCGAACGCGATTACCGAATGAGCGGCAGCTTCGCCGACAGCCTCGACCGGCTCAAAGACCGGCTCGTAGATCCGGTCGCCGACCGCATCATTGAGACCCTGCGGATGTCACGCGAGGTCGGTGGGAACGAGTTGACCACGGTGCTGCGTAACCTCGCGGCGTACCTGCGCTCTGATGCCGCCATCCGCTCCGAGGTCGAGGCCCGCCAATCATGGGTGGTCAACGCCGCGCGGCTCGGTGTTGCCGCCCCGTGGATCGTGCTGATCCTCCTGTCCACCCGACCGGAAGCCGCCGCCGCGTACAACACTCCGGAGGGTGCACTCGTGATCGGCGTCGGTCTCGCGCTCTCGGTCGTCGCCTACCGGATCATGCTCGGTATCGGTCGGCTGCCGGAAGAGAGGAGGTGGTTCGGATGACCGGCCTTGCCCCGTGGGCTGTGCTGTGCGGGCTCGCACTCGGCCTTGGCCTCTGGCTGCTGGTCAGCCTGACGCCCCGGTTAAGCAGGCCCAACCTGATCTCGCGTGTCGCACCGTACGTGATCGACGTCTCCGCAGATGCGCGCAACTTTCTCGATCGACACACCGCCGATCCGCTGCCCGTGTTCGGCGTGCTGCTCGACCCGGTGCTGAGCCGTGCGCAGCGCTTGGTCAGTGCGATCCTCGGCGGCAGTGAGCTTACCGAGCGCCGGCTGCGGCAGGCCGGTCTCAGCATGTCGGTCGACGAATTCCGATCTAGGCAGGTGATCTGGGCGGCGGGCGCAGCTGGCGCGGCCATCGTCGTTGGGATCATCGGCAGCGCCATCCAACCCCTGCCACTCCCGGCAGAGGGCGCTTTCGTGATCGTCGCCTGCGTCGCCGGGTTCCTCGGGCGCGACTATGCACTCCAGCGCAGGGCGGCGGCGCGAGCGAAACGGATGTCGAGGGAGCTGCCGACAGTCCTCGAGTTCATGACCCTGAGCCTGTCCGCTGGCGAGGGAATCCTCGATGCAATCCGACGCGTTTCGCGGATCTCTCACGGTGAGCTCGCCGCCGAGCTGGCGACCGTAATTGGCGACGTCAACACGGGAGTTCCGCTGGCAGACTCCCTCGCACGGCTCTCGTCGCAACTCCAATTGCCCTCACTCACGCGGGCTATCGATCAGATCACGGGAGCATTCGAGCGTGGGACTCCGCTGGCCGAAGTGCTTCGCGCCCAGGCCCAGGATGCCAGGGACGACGCCAAGCGGCAACTGCTCGAACTCTCCGGGAAGAAGGAAGTCGCCATGCTCGTGCCGTTAAATATGACAATATGATTGCTTTCATGGAAGCAGGCATTTACGCCCGAATCAGCAAGGACACCGAGGGCACTGAACTCGGCGTTACTCGCCAGCAGGAAGACTGTCGTGCGGAGGCCACCAGGCGCGGCTGGAATGTCAAGGACCTCTATATCGACAACGACGTGAGCGCTACGCGCTCGAAAGTCCGCCCCTCGTATCAGCGCATGATGCGCGACGTGACTACAGGGCGCATCAACGCAATCGTCGTGTGGGATGTTGACCGGCTCACCCGCACCCCGCGTGAGCTAGAGGATCTCATCGACCTTGCCGACAAGTATGGCGTCGCGTTCGCCAACGTCGGTGGGGACATTGACCTGTCTACTCCGGACGGTCGCATGATGGCCCGAATCAAGGGGACGCTCGCACGACGCGAAGTCGAACAGATGTCGAAACGGCTTCGGCGGAAGTTCCAGCAAAAGGCGGAAAGCGGTGAACCCCACGGGTACAGCCCATACGGTTTCACCCGGGTCGAGGGCGTCGATGTTGTGAACGAGGAGCAGGCCGCAGTAGTCCGTGAGGTGGCGGCCAGGGTCCTCGCCCACGAATCGCTTCGCTCGATCGTTACCGATTTGAATGCTCGAGGTATCCACGGCCCGAAGTCTCCGCAATGGAATTCGACGATCCTGCGCCAAATCCTTGTCCGGCCGTCGAATGCGGGGTTGCGTCAGTACCAGGGCAAAGTGATCGGCAAGTCGACCACGCAACCTATCTATGACGAGGGAACCCACAACCGGCTTGTGTCCCTCCTCACCGACCCGTCACGGCGCTCCAATCACGTCGGGCCCGGCTACAAGTACCTTCTGTCCGGCGTCGCCATCTGCGGTCGCGACGGGACAGTCATCGACGACAACCTAGGCAGGCGCGTAGAGGGCGGCTGCAGAGGCGTAATGCGGCGTCAGATCGGACGAACGACGACGAGCAAGCGGACCGGTGGATTGAAGCGCCAACCGCCGTCCTATTGCTGCTCTGTCTGCTTTCGAGTGCGGCGCTCGCAGGAGCTAGTCGACACTCTCGTGTCCGAGATAGTCATTGCCCGTTTGGCGCAACCTGACGCCATCAGCATGTTCGCCGTGACGGATTCCACTGCAGCGGATGAAGCCCAGGCGGTTATGTCCGCTGTGGATGCAAAACTCGAGATCGCCGCCGATCAGTTTGCCGACGATGCGATCACCGGTGCGCAGCTCAAAAGGATCACCGCTCGCCTCCGAGATGAACGCAAACTGGCTGATAACAAGTTCAAGGCTGCGCAGCCTCATACGGCGGTTGCAGAACTCACGGATGGGGATGTGCGCGCCAACTGGGCGGCGCTTCCTATCAGCGCTCGTCGGGAGGCGATCGAAAGCCTGATGAGGGTGATCATCATGCCGGCTGGAAGCGGTCGACGATTCGACCCCGAAGATGTCGTTATTGAGTGGCTTACTTAGTAGCGCAAAAGTGCCCCCGTCTGCGCTAACAGACGAGGGCAATCCGAATCCCCCCGCTAGAAGGAGAAACGAATAATGGACAACCCTACTAACCCCCTCACGGCAGAACCAGCCCCCACCGACTGCCCCGTTGTTGGATGCGTTGGGCTGGATGCTGACCACACCTTTGCGAACCCAGCGGAGAACCTCCACACTCAGCCGGGTAAGCCCCTGGAGATCCCGGCAACGGTCGAGTGGCCGCTGGACGTCACTCTCACGATGGATTCAAAGAGCTATCCGCATTGGCGAATCCTGCTCGAGACCTGGGCGGAGGGGGAAGATCTCACTGCCGAGCAGGCTGGACTCCTCGGCCTGGATATCACGATGAACGCCCTCCACGTGGCCGAGCTCAACCGGGCAATCGACGCTGCCGCGTAGCTCTCGGCGACACAGAAGGGTGGGCGACCCACGTTCACCCTTCTGGCCGAGACGGTCCCGCTGCGCGGTCTCGGCCGCTACGCTCTGCCCATGACCGACATTGATATCCTCGCGGGGGCGTCGCGGACCACGGTCGAGGCTGTGCGTCTCTATTCAGTCGCCACCGTCGCCGAACGCCTCGACGTGTCGAAGGACTGGGTTTACGACCGCATCAACGCCGGTGCTCTCGCGGTCGTCGAACTTGGCGACACGAAGACGAAGCAGCGGATCCGTGCCGACGTCCTACAGGCATTCATCGACGGCCGCTCGTACGGTTCAAAACCCACCGAATAACTTCGCCGTTCACACTGGCACGATCAGCGGCGTTGTTACCTACCGCGAGCGGCGCGAGTAGCTTTCGAATGAGCTGCTCAATGGCGTCCATCGCAGGAGTGAATCGCTAGGCCATCGCGTTTGCTTGCGCCCGCTGCTTTCCGTCCGCCGGATGACGAGGAGAAGTGAGTGGATTCAACCACCTGGGGGCGCGCCGAACCGACGCCCCGGGTCATCGGTAAGCCTTCAGCGGACGCATAGCCGCTAGATGCCGCGATCTGACATACTTTCGACATGGCTGACTTCTTCGTTCCTCAACCTGCACCGCAGGAGGTTCCGATCCAATGGGTGACGGACCCCGCAGCCGTCCCCACGTCGGTGAACCAACTCCAGCTGCAGGCTGGAATGCCCGCTGGCAGCGACGGCCCACCGGACGGCGTCTACATGTCGTGGGGGCACGCTAGCCCACCTGCGTTCCCCATTGGGACAAAGCCGGAAGATGTGCCTGGGATCTTGGCGGGGACGGTGATTCTGATCAACCCGGTCTCGTACATGCTCGTTTCGCTTCCGCGGCTTCGCCAGATACATGAGGTCATGGGCACGTTCCTCGCGCAGATAGACGAAGGCGAGAAGGCTCGCCTCGATCGACAGAAATGACTCCGAAGAGCAGCCCTCCGCGCAAGAAATACAAGCCGCGTAATCAGGGCACTGCGTCACACCCACCATTGCGGCCGATCGCGGTCGGGATCGGTTTGGGAACTGTGGTCACGGTAGGCGCGCTCGGGCTCGCGATGGCGCTTCCGCAAGCGTCCGCGTACAGTCCGGAGGACGGGCACGTTGAGCATTCCCCAAACGAGGGGTACAGGCCGGTTCGCGCTTCCACTACTGTGTATCAATCGTTGCGGGCGCAGGTCGGCATGGTTACCGCGAAAACCGTCGAAGCGCGGGGAGGGCAGGCTATCTTGACCAAGTTGGCGGATCTGCGCGACCTTGATGACGGTTGGTACGGCCCGGGCACCGTGAAACCGAGTCAGAACCTACTGAATTGGGTGTCAGTCAACGCAGACGCGATCGCATCCAACGCGGGCGACGTCACGGTGTACGCGCTAGCGGACGGCGGCGTAGGGCTTCATTGGTCACAGAGCGCGATGGAGTACACGGCAGAGCTAAGGCCGAATAACGAGATCTATCTGTTCGCCGACAACACTCTGACTGACGAGTACAGGTCGGAGACGCGGCCTCTTACAGCGCAGAACCTGAGCGCAGTACTGCAGCGGGGCATGCAGGCGTGACGGGTGGAGCGACCGATGACGGGTTTCCGATCCTCGACGATCCGATCGAGGACCTCTTGCGGCAAGTTCACGGCACACTCCTGAAGGCCGACGGCACGCCACTTCCCTACGCTTTCGCACCCGCGCCGCGCGACGAAGGGCTTCTCTCCACTCGCCGGTCTGCCATCACTCCGAAAATCGCGTTCGAACAATGGACACCGCTCAATGGTGATGATCGCAATGCCATGTGGTCATTGAACGTCGGTGAGGCCGAGAAGCAAGAGCTCACCTGCTTCGATGACTCGAGCTCGCCAAAATCACCGCCAGGCCATGCGTCAGTCGACTTCCGCAGACACGATGACGAGCGCAGGCGTTTGATCAGTCGGAAGCTCGCGGGGATCTCACGTCGCCTCCACCCATGAGCTCGATGCGCCCGTGGCGCAACTACATCGCCAAGTCCTCCATCCGCGATCAGGGCGCCATCCGAACCGAAACGCTCCAGCCGATCCCGACACGCCGTCCGCATCACAAGCGATCACAAGCGCCGACAAGCTATGGTTAACCCACATCGAATAACCATGTCAAAAATCAGCCCCGACTCGTTCGGGGCTTTTTGCGTTTAAGTTCCTAGTATCAAACCGCACAACCCAGATCCCTAACGGGTAGGCCGAGCAAGCAGTTTCAACTGCCAGCTCGGCTTTTTTCAGTTAACGCCGAGCTGGCAGTCCTCACGACTGCCTGTCTCGGCATTTTGTGTTTAAGGAGACAAAGTGAAAGGTCCCGATTCCCCGGTTGTGTGGGGAACTACACGAGACGCCGCAGCGCGCTGTGGCGTCAGCGTTGGAACAATCCGCCGTTGGATCAAAGACGGCACGATTGACGCGCGTCGTTTGGGCCCGCGCCTCATGCGCGTGAACCTCTCCGCGCTCGACACTGCGGGCACGCCGGCCGCCAAGGAGCAACTCGATGAGCGCCCGTAGCTCGGCGCCTAGGCAGTCCCTAGCGCAAGCTGTGGCTCGGGTCGTCGCAGCCGCACCGCCGCTCACCGAGGCGCAGGTCGCGTTCCTATCTGCCGCATTTGCGGGAGTGACGCCGGTCGTGACCGTTGGTCGTGTTCTCCGTGGAGCAGAGCGCGATGAGGCGGCGTAGCGTGGGCGCGAAGCTCGCCCTAGAGGCTGTGGGCTACGCGAACATCAAGGGCATCCAGCCGGTGCCTCGGGTCTTGCTGATGTACATGTCATTGCGGGCGCTCGACGATGACTCTGGATCTGCAGAGCGTCCAGCGCGACGCTCGTTTCTGCGTCGGTCAGAGCTCGGATTGGCTATCGGCAGGTTCATGCCTGACCGTGAACCCGGGGACGAGGCATCCGCTGACGCGAAGCGCGCGTGGGATGCCGACGACCAGGCGATCGTGCGTGGATTGAGGGCGCTGAAACGGGCCGATGCTATCCGGCAGGTCGGGGTCGGGCGTAATGGTCGAACGGTCGAATACGAGATCCATCTCGGTCGACAGAAATTCGCTCAGCGTCCCCCTAGTCCCGACACTGAGCGTCCCCCTGCGCAACGTTTAGTGACCTTTCTGGCGTCACCTACCGTCCCCCCAATGAGAACTGAGGAAACAAGAGAACAACCGGGAGAACAACATCGCGTTACGCAAGCACCTCACCTGCAGCCTGTGGAGAACAACCGATGAGCGACAACATCCCACTTTTCACCAACCTGGACACACCTGATCTCGAGCGGCGTGTCCGTAGCCGTGAGGCAGAGACCTCTTGGCAGGCCGCAGCGATCTCCACCGCCGACGTGAAGTCGGTGCGCGCATTCGTGTTGCAACTCCTCGGCCGCGGGCGCCCGCTCACCGACGACGAGATATATGCCGTCTACCGCGACGCCGGCGGCAGACGAACACCACAGCGATTGCGAACCGCACGTGAAGAACTGACCCACCCGAAGGAAGGGCTACCCCTCGTGAAAGAACACGTCAGAATCGGCACATCGCAGTTTGGCAACCCGGCACGGCAGTGGGTGATCGCATGAATTCGTTCGAAGACGAGGACGGAGTGACCGTCTACCTCGACCTGGTTCCTGACTGCGGCATCTGTGGCATCGAGCTGCGGCGGTGGAGCGGCGAGCACCCGGACATCCTCGTCTGCCTGAACTGCGATCGACCGGTGCAGCGGTGAGCCGCGACTACGAAGTGGATCTCGGCGTCCGATGCGAGCGCCATGTCGGCGAGGTGTTCCCACCGCGATGCCAGGACTGTGACCTCGCGACGCTCGAGGCGCCGAACGCGCCCGTCCAGCGTCACCTGGATCGCAACCCACCGCCGGACATTCTGGCGACGGCACGCGCCAGCCACGCGGTGCGGCGGTCGTTCGAAAACGCGATCACCGTGCACGCGTTCGACGCGGACACCCTGGACATCCCCGAGGCGACGTTGTGACCGGGGACCGCGGATCCATACCGTCATCAGCCGAGGAATTCGTTGATGTGTGCGTGCGGTCGATCATCACCGACGGCGGATCTCACGACGTCGACGTAATCGACGCGATCACCACGTGGGCGAATCTCAAAGTCAATCCGATGTTTGCACTGGTATCGATCGCTCGCATCGCTTTGCAGGGGTACGCGGGCGCCGTGCAGGGCATGTACGACGACGAGGCTGCGGCATTCGACTACCTCGACCGGCTCGCGGTTCTCACGGAGGCGATGGTCGTGCTCGAGAATCTCGACACTGATGGAACCGTGGGTGACCTATGACTCTCGACGAAGACCGGACGCATGCGAAGCAACTTGAGATGCTCTCGATCGACGAACGTTATGCCGAAAGGTGGGTGACCACAATGCGGGGCCTGGTTGCCAGGCGTCTCGGTAACGAGGCGTTCGTCGCGAAGCGGATGGCGCTCTTGCACCGGTGGGAGAAAGACCGCAAACGCGAGCAGCACAACCTGCACTACAAATATGACCCACTCCGACGTAATCCGCGGCTTGTCGATCGTGATGTGAAGACGACGACGGCGGCGCTGCGCGCACGATACGAAGAGATCATCGAGCTGCGGCTCGAGAGGGAGGAGGATCGAGAGGACGTCCATCAGGTGGACACCCTCGCCGGCGAGACGTCAATGGGGTCAGCCGGACCGACGCCATCGAAGACCGATAAACCCCTCGTTCGATCACTCAACGGCATCAGTCCCACCATCATCGAGCTTGTCAGCACCGACACGGGAATCACCAAGCTCCAGTACGCCACCGACGACGAAGTGCGTCAAGCCTTCCTGCGCAACGTCACGGGCATCAACGATGCAGGAATTCAGAACTACCTCGACATGCTCAACGGTGTTCACCCCGACTGGCCAAGGGGCGGGCGCGATGTCGATTGAACTACACGCGCCGCGCGCGCGCACGCGTCTTCGGTGTCGAACGTTCGCCATCGCCATTTTGAACTACATGCGTAGCGTGCGCGTGACGCGCTGTGCGGGTTGTACCGAGACATGTCTGGTCATCGGTGGGGTGTCATGAGCAGGTTTGCGGTGCGGTCGGACGGGTCGATTGTTTCGAGTTCGGAGGTTTGGGGGTGGGTTTCGGCGCGGGTGTCGAAGCTTGCGCGTCAGGATGCGCGTTTGAATGGTTCGTTTTCGCCTCTGCTGTTGGAGTTGGTGGATGCGACAGGGCGGGCCGCTCACTGTGCGGAGGATGCGCAGGTGGTCGAGGTTCCGTCGGCGGAACCTGTTGTGGGCCTCGTCGCGAGGATGGAGTTATCGCCTGATGAGGTGGCGAAGCGGATGGGGTGCTCAGCGGAGTACGTCCGAAGGCTGGCCCGAAATGGGCGGCTTGAGGCCCGAAGGGTAGGCCGCTCCTGGCTCATCGACGAATCTCAGATCGACCGACCGGCCCCGAGGAGGACCACATGACCAGGTACGTGAAGAACGAAGAGGGCGGCATCCATTCCGTCACCGATGAGCACTTCGAGAACGTGCTCCACGAAACGACAGCAGCAGGGAATACCTTCATCCTGCCGGGCTGGAGCGAGATCAGCGAGGCGGAAGCTCGCAAAGCGCATCCGCAACTCTTCGGCCGGCCCGACCCGTCCGTGACCTACACCGTCGACGAGTTGCATCAGCAGGTCGAGCGCAAGCAGATGCTCGACGAACTGTACGCTCCAGATTCGGCAGAGTAACCAATGGTCAAGAGTGCCCTGGTTCCGGAACCGAATACTCCGGACGCGATCATTGCCGCGGCGGATGCGGAGGTGACCGAGTCTGAGGCTCTCGCCCTGGTCTTGGAGTCCGCTGCGCGTAGCGGCGATGACTCGGTGACGCAGGAGCAGGTCGAGGATGCGAAGAAGCGCTCCACGTGGGCTCGGATCCGGCGTGACGCTGCTCAGGAGAAAGCGGCGGCAAGGGTGGAGGAGATGCGGCGTCAGGCATACGCGGCGCTGCTGGAGAAGTATCTTCCGATCGCATCATCGGATATTGGTGCCGACGTCGAAACCCACCTGACGTTGGCTCGACCTCACATCGAGGCCGCCCTCGACCTCCTCGGCGACCGCAACAAGGCGCTGTGGGCGATCGCGATGTTCATCAGCGACGACTCGAACTACCGTGAAGAGTCGGACGAGATGATGGCTGACGCCCCGAAGCTGCTACCCGGCGGTTCTTGGTTCGAGTACCGGGGGAGCCGGCACGAGTACCTTCCGGCCTCTACGGTCGTCCGAGATCTGCTGAGGCCCTTGAAGACTCGCGTCAAGGTTCTCTCCGGTGGACGCGACAGGGACTTCGTCAATGGCATCTAACTCGCAAACGAAGATCGGGTCTGAAATGCAATCCATCGTCCGCCTGCCATCCCCGGCTTGGTTCATGACTGAGGATGGCTGACGAAGGACCTACCACCGCGGGCAGTATCGTCGGCAAGCTGAAAATGGACCGCGATCAGTGGATCGCGGACATGGCTGCCACGAGGGCAGATGCGCGCGAGCTCGGCGCACTGGATCCGACGATCACGGTCAAAGCGAATGTGGCAGAGGCCCTCGCGCAACTGGAAGAACTCCACGCGGCATCCGGGGACACATCGTCGGTCAGCACGGTCACGACTGTGGGGACGACAGTCTCTGGGGGAGGCACGGCGGGGACTGATGCTCAGTCGGCTGCGGAGGCACGTCTTGCAGCTGCGTTGACGGCTGCGGATACGGCATACGCTCGCGCTGAACTGTCGCAGATGAAGTTGGATGCCGCACGCGCCAACAGCAAGAGCACCGACATTCAGTTGGCCGCTGCCGAGCTTGCACTCACAACGGCAATGCAGCGACTCGATGCCGCGAACGAGAAAGCCCTCGTCACCGAGGCTGCTCTCGCGGAAGCGCAGAAGAAGGCCGCCGCCGCAGCCCTCGAGGATGCTGCCGCGCAGGATCAGGTAGCGAAGAAAACCGACAACGCGGGCCAGTCGATGTCGCGTATTCAGGCGATCTTCACCGCCGTGGTCGCGCTCGGTCCGGGCCTGGTCCCGATCGCATCTTTCGCTGTTGGTGCCGGCGCTGCTTTGTCTGCGATGCTCGGTGTTGGCGTGCTTGCCATCGTCGGTATCAAGAACGAGATGAAGTCGGGCAGTGCGGAAGCTAACGATTTCGCGGCCGGGTTGGGGCTCCTCAAAGGTGATATTGCCCAGCTCGAGCAGACCGCCTCGAAGGGTGTCCTGAACGGGTTCTCGACCATCGTTGCCGACCTCAACAAGAACATGCCCGAACTGACCTCGGAAACGTCCCTGTACTCGCGCGTGTTGG